>NZ_LMVQ01000487.1 GCF_001545925.1 Mycobacterium sp. NAZ190054
TCGACGACGAGGATCGCCTCCGGGTCGCCGAAGGCGTCGATCACGTAATCGCGCAGATCGTCGCGCACCTCGTCGGCGTCCCAGCTGGCTCGCGCCAACAGATGCTGCAGCGCGTCGGGGGTGGCTGCGCCGCGGTGCTCGGCGATGGTCCAGCAATTCTTGCGGTCCAGGCCCGCCACCATGCCGGTCATCAATTCACCGGCATGACGCAGCGGCTCATACCGGGTGAATCGCGGCGCGATGCGATCCAACACCGCGGAGAACTCGGCTTGCCATCGGTCAGGGTCTACGCTGTCAACCGCGGGGATCGCGGCGTTTTCAGATGTCTTCACAAACTCCGAACAATGCCGCGGTCACCGCCCTGACCAGCGCAGACACGCCGAAACCCCGTCAGCCCCGATCTACGGCTGCAGTACTAGCGAACGTCAGCAGTACGCAGGTATTGCCACAGCAATGCGCTCGGCAGCCGACCAGACAACCGCGCTCGTTAAGCTAACTCCGCATCGAGTCATCCGTGAGTTGTACGAGCAGTCCATCGCGTACTGGCGCGCATACGCCGACAGGATTCCAACTTATAGGCCGGCTGACGACCACCTCGCACGAGTTGCGACGGGGACATCAAATTCGCTGGTCTGGATATGCTCTGCCATACAGTTCGGGTCGGCTGAAGCGCGCGCGCCATATGTCATCGCATCACCCGCCCCTCGCAACATCCCGCCACCCGGGGATCCAAAAAATCCGACGCGCTACCTGTTGGAAGCATCCCCCGTCTGTGCGGAATGGACTGCGGAATCAGACTGAAGCGCCCCGGGTTTGATACACACTCGGTTATTGGTGTGCAGCCGATGGGTGGGCTGTGTTTGTAGCGTAGTAGACCTGCTCGTATTCGATCGGTGGGATGCGGCCCAGACGGTGCATGAGCCTG
>NZ_LMVQ01000488.1 GCF_001545925.1 Mycobacterium sp. NAZ190054
CACACAGCCGCCCTTCTGGTGGGGTCGGCTGGCACCATCGCCCGTCACCGTCCTGGCCGACCCCGTAACCCGCTTCGACGCGGCTCAGGAGCGGCTGCACCGCTGGCGCAGCGCGACCGCGCTGCCGGGCGCCCCCGACGCCACCGACGTGGTGGCCCGGGTGCGGCGCTACCTCGCCGACGATCTCGACACCCCCAAAGCACTTGCCGCACTGGACGGTTGGGCCACCGACGCGTTGTCCTACGGCGGCCACGACGAGACGGCCGGCGCGACGGTCGCGACCGCGGTCGACGCTCTTCTCGGGGTTCGGCTGTAACGCACCGGCGGTGGAGTAGGTTTCGGCTGTGACTTCAGCGCGATCGGTGACAGGCAAGACCGTGTTCATCACCGGCGGCGCCCGCGGCGTGGGGGCCGAGGTGGCGCGGCGGCTGCACGCCAGGGGCGCCCGGCTGGTGCTCACCGACCTCGACGAGGCGCCGCTGACCGAGCTGCGTGATCTCCTCGGCGCGGACCGCGTGCACACCGTCGTCGCCGACGTCCGTGACCTCGGCGCCATGGAGGCCGCCGCCGCGAGTGCGGTGGACCGGTTCGGCGGCATCGACATCGTGATGGCCAACGCGGGGATCGCGACCTACGGTTCGGTGCTGCAGGTCGACCCGCAGGCGTTCCGCACGCTGATGGACGTCAACGTGACCGGCGTGTTCCACACCGTGCGGGCGACGCTGCCGTCGGTGCTCGAGCGGCGCGGCTACGTGCTGATCGTGTCGTCGCTGGCCGCGTACGCCGCAGCGCCGGGGCTGGCCCCGTACAACAGCGCCAAGGCCGCTGTCGAACACTTCGCCAACGCGCTACGGCTCGAGGTCGGCTACCGCGGCGTCGCCGTCGGCTCGGCGCACATGTCCTGGATCGACACCCCACT
>NZ_LMVQ01000489.1 GCF_001545925.1 Mycobacterium sp. NAZ190054
CGGTTCGGCCGGCGGCGGCGCATCCTCGACCGGGAACTCGTCGTCTTCGTCGACGAGGGCCTCGGGTTCGGCGGTGTCGGGCTCGTCGGTGGACACCACGGGTTCGGCCGCAGGTTCGGGGTCCGGGCCGCCGCCGAGACCACCGGCGTCGACGTCGTGCTCAACGCGCTCGTCGGCGCGCTCGGTCTGGAGCCGACGCTGGCGGCGCTGGCCACCGGTGCGCGGCTGGCGCTGGCCAACAAGGAGTCCCTGGTCGCCGGCGGTCCGCTGGTACAGAAGGCGGCCGCCCCGGGCCAGATCGTGCCGGTGGACTCCGAGCACTCGGCGCTGGCGCAATGCCTGCGCGGCGGCAGCGCCGACGAGGTCGCCAAGCTGGTGCTCACCGCCTCGGGCGGACCGTTCCGCGGCTGGACCGCCGAGCGGCTGGAGAACGTCACCCCCGCACAGGCCGCCGCGCACCCCACCTGGTCGATGGGCCCGATGAACACGTTGAACTCGGCGTCTCTGGTCAACAAAGGACTCGAGCTGATCGAGACGCATCTGCTGTTCGGTGTCGACTACGACCGCATCGAGGTCGTGGTGCACCCGCAGTCGATCGTGCACTCGATGGTCACGTTCACCGACGGGTCCACCCTCGCCCAGGCCAGCCCGCCCGACATGAAGCTGCCGATCGCGCTGGCGCTGGGGTGGCCGTCCCGGGTCCCCGGCGCCGCGTCGGCGTGCGACTTCGCCACCGCCTCGCGGTGGGATTTCGAACCGCTCGACGACGAGGTGTTCCCGGCTGGTGCTCGAGGACGGCGAGGCCGAATTCGCCGGCTGACCGCGGAACCGCTGAAAACGCAAACGCCTGGGAAAATATTTGCTGGGCTGGTAGCCTTCGCGCAGGGTGGGCCGATTTGATCT
>NZ_LMVQ01000490.1 GCF_001545925.1 Mycobacterium sp. NAZ190054
ATCCGCCTCATCAACGCCCGCGGCTACGGCCACCACTCAGCCCGAACACTGACCTCAATGATCTATCTCTGCCTCGGCGGACTGCACCCTCAGCTACCCACAAGAACCTGAGGAGCCGCACATGTGTTCGAGCCTACCGCGTTCCACCGACACGCCGGTGCACCGATTTCTGCCAGCGACGGATCATTTTCTGCCAGCGGAATGAACCCCCTGACCTGCCGGTTCATCCATTCAGACCACCACGAAAGAGTCAAGGGAAGAGCAGAACGATGAAGAAGTTCACCATCGCCACCGCCGCAGCCGCCACCTTCTCCGCCGCGTTTTTGGGGCTGACCGCCCCGGCGCTGGCTGCGCCGACAGGAACAGGCGACGCGCAGGCCACGATCAGCCGGCTCGAAGCCGAAGGCAACCGGGTCATCGTCCAGAGACAGTCCAACGCCCCGCTGGCCGACGCCGACGTCGTCAGCATCAACCGCGGCGCCCCGATCCGCGGTACGGTCCGTGACCACTTCGGTGATCGCACCTTCCAGCAGACGATCACGGGCTACGTCTACTACGTCAACGTCCGCTGAGCGGACAATCCAGGTGAAGTCCGCTGAGCGGACAATCCGGGTCAGCCGAGAAGGTCCGAGATCGGAGCGCCCGCGGCGATCTTCGACCGGACCTTCATGACCTTGCCCGGGAAGCCACCGCCGACCACGCCGACCACCACGCCGTCACGCTCGTAGTAGGCCAGGAACTTCCGTCCGTCGTCCTCGACGATATGCACGGTGTCGGTGGCCTCCGGTTCGCCCAACGCCTGGATCTTGACGTCGTACTGGTCGCTCCAGAAGTAGGGCACCGACACCGCGGCCGACGGTTCCAAGCCGAGCATCGTCGGCACCATCACCCGCGCCTGGTCGGCGACATTGCTCCAATGCTCAACGCGCACTTGGCCTCCGACGGTGTCACGCCACGAAGCGACGTCGCCGATGGCCCACACGTGCGGCGCACTCGCGCGACCCACCTCGTCGCACACCACGCCGTTGTCCACCTCGACCCCGCTACCGGCCAGCCAGTCCGTCGCAGGATGCGAACCGATACCGACGATGACGATGTCGGCATCGAGTTCCGTCCCGTCACTCAGCGTCACCTTGCGGACCCGGTCGTCACCGCTGACGCCGGAGACGCCGACACCACACCGGACGTCGACCCCCTCGGCGCGGTGCAGCCGCGTCACCAGGTCCCCGATCTGGCGTCCCAACACCGACGCCAGCGGCGACGGCTGCGGCTCCACGAGCACCACGTCGACACCCATCTTGCGCAGGCTGGCCGCGACCTCGCAGCCGATGAACCCGGCGCCGACCACGACCGCGTGCCGCGCCGTCCCGGCCTCCTGCCGCAGGGCAAGGCTCTCGTCGAAGTTGCGCAGCACATGGATGCCCGGCAGGTCCGGGAACGACGGAATGCGCTTCGGCACCAGGCCGGTCGCGATGACGAGCTCGTCGTAGCCGAGCTGGGTGCCGTCAGCGAGAGTCAGGGACTGCGAATCGGTGTCCACCGATTTCGCGCCGTTCCCGAGCAGCACGGTGATGTTGTTCTCGGCGTAGAACTCCGCCGGCTTCAGCGTCACGTCGTCGGTCTCGGCGCGGAGCACCTCTTTCGACAGCGGCGGCCGGTCATACGGAAGGTGATCCTCGTCGCTGACGATCGTGATGGCGCCCGCGTACTCCGAACGACGCAGCTGCTCGGCCGTGCGCGCGGCGGCCAATCCGCCGCCGACGA
Source organism: Mycobacterium sp. NAZ190054 (assembly GCF_001545925.1). Taxonomy (GTDB): domain Bacteria; phylum Actinomycetota; class Actinomycetes; order Mycobacteriales; family Mycobacteriaceae; genus Mycobacterium. Next base: position 1,765 of record NZ_LMVQ01000490.1, read on the forward strand.
TGACGACTCCGCCCGCCCGTCCGGAAACCTCAGATGTGCTCACGTGGGCTTTTTACACGATGGCGCGCAGCAGATGTGCGCCACCCCACACCTACGCGCTCAGCCCGGCGCCCGCTCGATGAGGTTGGACAGTACGACGATGCTCTCGCTGCGCTCCACGTCGGCGCTCGCCCGGATGCGTTCGAGAGCTTCCTCCAGGTGACGCATATCGCGGGCCAGCACGTGGAGCATCGCATCGGCGGTACCGGTCACCGTCGCGGCGCTCACCACCTCCGGGATGTCCTTCCAGGCCGCCCGCAACTCCGTCGGCGCGATCGTGCCGTGACAGAACACCTGGACGTACGCCTCCGTCGTCCAGCCGAGCGCGCTGCGGTCGATCACCGTGGTGAAGCCCTTGATGACGCCCGCGTCCACCATGCGGTCCACCCGGCGCTTGACCGCCGGAGCCGACAGATTCACCTGCTGGCCGATCTCGGCGAACGTCGCCCGGGCGTTGTCGGCCAACTCGGCCAGAATGCGCTCGTCAGTGTCGTCGAGACGGTCCATCGTCACCCCTTGCAATAAACCACCACATAACAGCAGTCCGCACAACAGATCTACACCAGACACGCAAGATTCGACGATTGATTGCACAAATCGCTGTTCATAGGGTTGATTCATGACGATTGACCTCGCCGGGGCCGAGCATGTCGGAAACATCCCCGCCCGGACCGCGCGCCGGCGCCGTTACGTCATGACCGCGCCGACCTACTTCGCCGTCGAATACGTCATCAACCCGTGGATGGACACGTCGTCGCCCGTCGACGCCGGTCTCGCGCTCGCCCAGTGGGAGTCGCTGCGCCAGACCTATCTCGATCTCGGCCACACGGTCGAACTCGTGGAGCCGCTACCCGGGCTGCCGGACATGGTCTACGCGGCCAACGGCGGCACCGTCCTCAACGGGAGGGCCGTGGTCGCCCGCTTCGCGTACGCCGAGCGAGCGGGCGAGGCCGTGGCCTACGCGGAGTGGATGTCCCGCAACGGTTACGTCCCCGCCTACACCCGGCATGTCAACGAAGGTCAGGGCGACCTCCTCGCGGTCGGCCCGACGATCCTCGCCGGGCACGGGTTCCGCACCGACCGGCGCGCGCACGACGAGGTGGCCGCGCACGTCGGGATGCCGGTCGTCGGCCTGGAACTCGTCGATCCCCGCTTCTACCACCTCGACACCGCGCTGGCCGTGCTCGATGACGCCACCGTCGCGTACTACCCGCCGGCGTTCGCGCCGGCGTCGCGCGCGACGCTCGCGGCGCTGTTCCCGCACGCCATCGAAGTCGCCAGCGCCGACGCCTACGTGCTCGGACTCAACGTGGTTTCCGACGGGCTCAACGTGGTGCTGCCCTCGGCAGCAACGGGTTTCGCCGAGCAGCTCCGCAAGGCCGGCTTCCGTCCGGTCCCCGTCGATCTGACCGAGCTGCTCAAGGGCGGCGGCTCGGTGAAATGCTGCACGCTGGAGGTTGACCCATGACGGCGATGATCTCGCGGACCGACACGACCATCGACCTGGACCGCCGGCACGTCGCGCACAACTATTCGCCGCTGCCCGTCGTGGCCGCGAGCGCCGAAGGCGCCTGGATCACCGACGTGGAAGGCCGGCGCTATCTCGACTGCCTGTCCGCGTACTCGGCGGTGAACTTCGGGCACCGCCATCCGGAGGTGATCGCGGCGGCGCACGCTCAGCTCGACGCCGTGACGCTGGTCAGCCGCGCGTTCCATTCCGACCGGCTCGCCCCGTTCTGCGCGGCACTGGCCGGCCTGTGCGGTAAGGACATGGTGCTGCCGATGAACAGCGGCGCCGAAGCCGTGGAGAGCGGCATCAAAGTCGCGCGCAAGTGGGGCGCCGACGTCAAGGGAGTCACCGAGCCGAACATCGTGGTGGCGCGCAACAACTTCCACGGCCGCACCACGACAATCATCAGTTTCTCCGACGACGAGACCGCCCGCCGCGGCTTCGGTCCGTACACGCCGGGATTCCGGTCGGTGCCGTTCGGTGACGCCGACGCGGTGGCCGACGCGGTGGACGGCGACACCGTCGCCGTGCTGCTGGAACCGATCCAGGGCGAGGCCGGGATCGTCGTGCCGCCCGACGACTACCTGCCGCGGGTGCGCGAGCTGTGCACCGAACGCAACGTGCTGATGATCGCCGACGAGATCCAGTCCGGGCTGGCCCGCACCGGCCGGACCTTCGCATGCGACCACTGGGGTGTGGTGCCGGACGTCTACCTGCTGGGCAAAGCGCTCGGCGGTGGCGTCGTACCGCTGTCGGCAGTGGTGGCCGACAGCGATGTCCTCGGCGTGCTGCACCCCGGCGAGCACGGCTCGACGTTCGGCGGCAATCCGCTGGCCGCCGCGATCGGCACCGCTGTCGTCGACATCCTACGTCGTGGCGAGTTCCAGGCCCGTGCAACGGAACTCGGCACCCGGCTGCATGCGAGCCTGAACGGCCTGAGAGGGCGGGGGGTGCTCGCGGTGCGCGGCAGGGGTTTGTGGGCCGGTGTCGACATCGACCCGGCGCTCGGCTCCGGCAAGCAGGTCAGCCTGCGTCTGGCCGAACGCGGGGTGCTGGTCAAGGACACGCAAGGTTCGACACTGCGTTTCGCGCCCCCGCTGGTGATCACCGCGGACGAGATCGACTGGGCTGTCGGCCTGTTCGCCGAGGTGCTGAGCAGCTAGTACTTCATCGTGCCGCGGTCGACGGCGATCTGCGAACCGGAGATCGTGAGCGACGCGTCGCCGGCCAGCCACGCCACCACGTCGGCGACCTCCTCGACGGTCATGAACTCCTGCAACCCCGGCTTGCCATCGCGCGCAACGGGTTTGAACGGCATCGGTGCGAAGCTGTGCAGGAACGTCGGGTACTTCGAGAAGATCTCCATCATCGCGTCCCGCTCGATCATCGGGGTGTCGATGGAGTACGGATGGATGGAGTTCACCCGGATGCCGAATTCCCCGGCCTCCAGGGCCAGTGCGTTGGTCAGCGCCACCAGACCGTGTTTGGACGCCGCATAGTGGGCGTTGCCCGGGGTGGCCTTCAACCCGGCCGACGAACTGACGATGACGATCGAGCCGCCTTTACCCGCCTCGATCATCGCCGGCACCGCGGCGCGGATGGTGCGCCAGGTGCCGTTGAGGTTGATGTCGACGACGGTGTTCCACTGCTCCTCGGACATCTCCCAGATGCGGCCCCAGCTGAGCACGCCGGCGTTGGCCACCACGATGTCGAGCCGGCCGAACTGCTCGACCGCGTCGGCGACGACCTGCTGCTGGGCTGCGAGGTCGCGGATGTCGGCCTCCCGGGCGAGCACCTTGCGGCCCGTCGCCTCGACCAGGCGCACCGTCTCCGCCAGGTCCTCTGACGTGGGCATCGGGTAGGTGACGGTCTCCGAGACCGGTTTACAGACGTCGATCGCGACGATGTCCGCGCCGTCGTCGGCCAACCGGACCGCATGCGCGCGGCCCTGGCCACGCGCGGCTCCGGTGATCAGCGCGACGCGACCCTCCAGAGGGGCACCAGATGTCATTCCACCAGGCTAACAGCAGAACTAGAACGCGTTCTATTAACTCACCATTCCAGCCGATCGCGGATGATCGGGCAGGTCATGCAGTGGCCGCCGCCGCGACCCCGGCCGAGCTCGGCGCCGACGATGGTGATCACCTCGATGCCGGCCTTGCGCAGCAGCGAATTGGTGTGGGTGTTGCGGTCATAGGCGAACACCACACCCGGCTCGACGGCGACGAGATTGTTGCCGCTGTCCCACTGCTGACGTTCCGCGTCGTAGCGCGTGCCGCCGGTCTCGACCACGCGGAGTTCCGCCAGCCCCAGCGCCGCGGCCACCACCTCCACGAACGGTTTGGTGTCCTCGATGACCTCAACCCCGATCGCGTTGTCGGCCGGCAGCAGCGTGAACGGCACGATGCCGTCCACGATGTCTGGGTAGATCGTCACCACGTCGCGGTCGGCGAAGGTGAACACCGTGTCCAGATGCATGGCCGACCTCAGCTTGGGCATACCCGCGACGATCACCTTGTCGGCGGCCCCATTGCGGAACAGCGCCGCGGTGACCTGCGTGATGGCCTGACGCGACGTGCGTTCACTCATCCCGATCAACACCACCCCGTTGCCGGGCACCAGCACATCACCACCCTCGATGGTGGCCAGGCCCCAGGACTGCTCCGGATCGCCCCACCACACCGTGGAGCCGGCGAAGTCGGGATGGAACTCGTAGATCGCCTTCATCAACAGGGTTTCGTCGTGGCGGGCCGGCCAGAACAGCGGGTTGAGCGTCAGGCCGCCATAGATCCAGCAGGTGGTGTCGCGGGTATAGAGCGTGTTCGGCAACGGCGGCATCAGATATTCGGTGACCCCGTTGTCCTCGCGGGCCAGGGCCCGATAACCGGCACCGAGGTCACGAGGAAGGTCGTCGACGGACATGCCGCCGATCAGCAGCTCGGCCAGGCGGCGCTCCGTCAGGGAGTCGAGGAAGCCCCGGGTGTCGTCCACCAACCCGAGCCCGACCTCCTGGGCCACGATCTTGCGGTCGAGCAGCCACGCTTTCGCGTCGGCGATCTGCATCGTCTCGGTCAGCAGGTTGTGCAGTTCCACGACTTCCACGTCGCAGTCCCGCATCTTGTCGATGAAGTCGAAGTGGTCGCGGCGGGCGTTCTGCACCCACAGGACATCGTCGAACAACAGGTCGTCGCAGTTGGTCGGCGTCAGTCGCTCGTGGGCGAGACCGGGCGAGCACACCAGCACCTTGCGCAGCTTGCCCACTTCGGAATGCACTCCGTACGCACCGGCGGGATTGGACACTGGAACACCTTTCGCTGACTAGATCTCGATGGCCCCGGTCGCAAGACCGACCAGGCCCGCAACGGCACCGAGCACGATGGCACCGAACAACAACATTTCGGCCACGGTGAAGACCCGCAGATTGCGTTCCCGCCTGGCGACCACATAGAAGGCGGCCCCCGGCGCGTACAAGATGCACGACAGCAGCAGGTGATCGATACCGGCCGCGTACACCAGGAACAGCGTGTAGATGGTGGCCAGGGCCGAGATCACCGCGTCGGGCACCAACGACCTTCTGTCACTGTAGGTTTCGCGGGTGATCGTCAGTTTCAGCGCGTATGCCGCCGCCAACAGGTACGGGATCAACGCCAGTGCCGCGGTCAGGTCCAGCATGAAATCCAGTGCCTCCGAGGTGAACAGCAGCAATATCAACAGCAGCTGCACCAGGCCGCCGGCCATCACCAGTGCGCTGACCGGCGCCCCGTTGGCGTTCTCCCGGGCCAGGAACCTCGGCATGTCGGCGGCTTTCGCCGGGATATAGAGGATCTCGGCGGCCATCAGGGTCCAGGCCAGATAGGCACCGAGTACCGACAGGATCACCCCGGCCTTGATGAACACCGAACCCCACGGGCCGACAACCGATTCCAGTACGGTGGCCATCGACGGTTGCGCGATCTCGGCCAGTTCCGACTGCGGCATCACACCGTACGAGCACAAGGTGACCAGCATGAACACCGAGAGCACCGACAGGAACCCGATGACGGTGGCGCGGCCGACATCCTCGCGCTTGCGCGCGAACCGGGAGTAGACGCTGGCGCCCTCGATGCCGAGGAACACGAACACCGTGATCAGCATGGTGCCCTTGGCCTGCTCGAACAACGAGGTCCACGAGTAGTTCCCGTCTCCGCCCCAGAAATTGCCGGTGAACACGTCGGCCTTGAAGGCGATGGCAGTGATCACGATGAACATCAGGATGGGCACCACCTTGGCGATGGTGGCGATCCGGTTGATGATCGCGGCCTCTTTGACCCCGCGCAGGATCAGATAGAAGAACAGCCACACGCCCAGCGATGACACAACCACGGCCACCACGGTGTCTCCGGCGCCCAGCGCCGGGAACAGCGCACCCGCCGTCGTCATGATCAGCACCCAGTAGGACGTGTTACCCGCGCACGCCGACGCCCAGAACCCGAACGCGGAGTTGAAGCCCACGTAGTCGCCGAACCCGGCCTTGGCGTAGGCATAGATCCCGGCGTCGAGATCGGGTTTGCGCGTGGCCAACCGCTGAAACACGAAGGCCAGCATCAGCATTCCGGCGCCGGCGATCGTCCAGGCGATGAGTGCGCCGGCCACACCGGCTTCGACGCCGAACCGCCTTGGCAGCAGGAACACGCCTGAGCCGATCATCGATCCGATGACCATGGCCGTCAGAGTCGGCAGGCTGACTTTCTGTTCCCGGGTCGCGGTGTCCGTCGCCGTCATGGCATCACCTCCTCGGGGTCGGTGTGCACGATCTTGAAGCCGGTGAATCCATAGATGACGCTGAGCGTGGGGCTGCGCACCACACGTGCGTCGTCACCGGTCTTGGAAGAACCCGCCATCGGGCGAACCCCCTCCCGGTCCGCTTCTTGGTCCGGTAGCCGGAAACTACCAAGCCGGCTCGGTGACGGGGGGTTGTTCGCCGATATGAATGTTAAATCTCGGCGATGATCTGTTGACGCTTGGCGGCGTACTCGTCGTCGGTGATCGAGCCGGTGGCGCGAAGTGTCTCGAGTTCCTGAAGGCGTTGCGCCGTGGTCGGTTCAGCAGACGGGGCCGCATACGATGCGGCCGCGGGCACCGGCGGCGGGATCGGCCGGCGGGCCGCGGCGTGCCGGACGATCGCCTGCACCTGTTGGCGGGCTGCGGGATTGGAACGGATGTCGATCATGCTGTCCATCGCGATGCCGTGGGATTTCAGCACCTGCAGGATCTCCATCAACGCCTCGGTCTGGCCGGTCAGGTCGTACGACGTGCCCTCCTCGGCGACGCTGAAGGTGGCCGGCATCAGCCCGCTGACCAAAGCGCTGCGCTCCCAGTCGATCTGGTAGTCGTTCGTGATCGGATCCACCAGCACCACCAGCTTGCGGTTGGTGATCATCGGCAGCCGGCTCACCGACGCGACCACCTGGTCCTGTGTCGAGAACGGCGTGATCCCCGGGCCGGACACCTGCAGATCGAGCTTGATCAGCGGCTGATCGTTGATCCTGGTGTTCGTCTCGTGGATGCCGACGACCTGTGCCAGCGCCAGCACACCGGTGGCTTCCAGCGCCTGTTTCTTGGCCGCCGACCTGGCGCCGACGTTGGTGATCACCAGCGCGATGAGCACGTCGAGGGCGGTGATGAGCAAACCCGTCCAGAACATCCACTTCAGCAGCGGATCGCCGCCGGCGGCGAAGTAGATCACCAGGAAGATCGGACCGACGATGCCGCACAGCAGCACGAAGAGCTGGATCTTCACATACCGCCAGAAAGTCGACATGCGGAGATTATGGCCGACAAACGGCTCAAGAACCGGCTGTTACCTGCACGGGAAGCGCGGCCGGTGCGGGAAGCGGAGCCCGGCTGACGAGCTGGTACAGCGGCATGGTCCAGGAATCCATCGCTCCACCTCGGCGCGCATAGCTGGTGTGCACCGCCACCGCGGCCGGGTTCATCACGTCCTCGGCGTCAGGGTCGTAGTCGCACACCGCATCCCCGAGGTCGCACACGCTGATCGTCCTGGCGCCGACGGTCACAGGAAGCGGTGCAGGCGCGTGCGCGAGAATCGGCCAGTCCTGCGCGACGCCCTTGCCGGCGCCCGGCACGGACGCCGCCGAGCCGAGGTTGACGGTCGGGTCCTGCGGCAGCCGGTCGCCGTCGGCGACGAGCAGCGCCGCGGCCAGGTTCGGGCTCGCGTCGAGCGCATGCAGGTTGCGGTGCACCACCATGGCGCCCTGCGAGTAGCCGGCGAGCACCACCTGGGTGGACGGGCACTGCGCGACGAACGCGTGGTACTGCTGTCCCAGCGCGGCCGTACCGGTGTCGACGCTGCCGATGAAACCGGCCCAGTCCAGGATGCCGCCGTCCTCGGGTACCTCGACCGCGGGATAGTTGACCGCCTCGGCGGTGATCGTGCGGCCGCTCTGCTGAACCAGCGACGCGAAATCGCGGTAGGACTTGTACACCACCCGGCCCATGCCGGCGTCGGCGGACAAGTCACCGGCGCGCTCGCCGGAGCCGGCGGCGCCGATCCAATGCACATCGGGACAGGCGGGCTGCGCGGACGCGACACCGACCGTCACGCCCGCCAGGCCCAGGATCGCTGCGCCCACGGCCGCGGCGATGCCCGAAAAACTTCTCACTACGAACCTCTTCACCTCACCCGGCCGACCCCTCGACAGCCGTCGCACCATACATCGGACTTGTCGACAGGGGTGTTACACGGTCCCACCATGCAAAAGTGGCGCCCACCCTCGCGGGTGAGCGCCACTTTCGCTGGCTGAAACCTAGATCACTTGATGATCTTGGTGACGCGGCCGGCGCCGACGGTACGGCCGCCCTCGCGGATCGCGAAGCGCAGGCCCTCGTCCATGGCGACGGGCTGGATCAGCTTGACGGAGATGTCGGTGTTGTCACCGGGCATCACCATCTCGGTGCCCTCGGGCAGGGTCACCACGCCGGTCACGTCCGTGGTCCGGAAGTAGAACTGCGGACGGTAGTTGTTGAAGAACGGCGTGTGGCGGCCGCCCTCGTCCTTGGACAGGATGTAGACGCTGCCCTCGAACTCGGTGTGCGGGGTGGTGGTGCCGGGCTTGACCACGACCTGGCCACGCTCGACGTCCTCGCGCTTGATGCCGCGGAGCAGCAGACCGACGTTGTCACCGGCCTGGCCCTGATCGAGCAGCTTGCGGAACATCTCGACACCGGTGACCGTGGTCTTGGTGGTGTCGGGACGGATGCCGACGATCTCGACTTCCTCGTTCACGTTGATGATGCCGCGCTCGACACGACCGGTGACCACGGTGCCGCGGCCGGTGATCGTGAAGACGTCCTCAACGGGCATCAGGAACGGCTTCTCGGTCTCGCGGACCGGATCCGGGATCGACTCGTCGACGGCCTCCATGAGCTCCTCGACGGACTTGACCCACTTCTCGTCGCCCTCGAGTGCCTTCAGCGCGGAGACCTTGACGACCGGGGCTTCCTCGTCGAAGTCCTGGGCGGCCAGCAGCTCGCGGACCTCCATCTCGACGAGCTCGATGAGCTCCTCGTCGTCCACCATGTCGGCCTTGTTCAGGGCCACCAGGATGTAGGGCACGCCGACCTGGCGGGCCAGCAGCACGTGCTCGCGGGTCTGCGGCATCGGACCGTCGGTGGCGGCGACCACCAGGATCGCGCCGTCCATCTGGGCGGCACCGGTGATCATGTTCTTGATGTAGTCAGCGTGACCGGGGGCGTCGACGTGTGCGTAGTGACGCTTGTCGGTCTGGTACTCCACGTGGGAGATGTTGATCGTGATACCGCGCTGACGCTCCTCGGGCGCATTGTCGATCTGGTCGAATGCGCGCGACTCGTTCAAATCGGGGTACTTGTCGTGCAGAACCTTGGTGATTGCTGCGGTCAGCGTGGTCTTGCCGTGGTCAACGTGACCGATGGTCCCGATGTTGACGTGCGGCTTCGTCCGCTCGAACTTCGCCTTCGCCACTTCTGTGTCCTCCTGGACTGTGTTGGTGCTTCTGGTTAAAGCAGAGTTGATCTTTGCAGTTGTGGTTCTCCGCGAACCAACCGGGGGTTACTGTCCGGTCGCCTTCGCGATGATCTCCTTCGACACGTTCGCCGGAACCTCGGCGTACGAGTCGAACACCATGGAGTAGTTCGCCCGGCCCTGCGTCTTCGACCGGAGGTCGCCGACGTAGCCGAACATCTCCGAGAGCGGAACCTGCGCCTTGACGACACGGGCACCGCTCCGCTCCTCCATGGCCTGGATCTGACCACGGCGGGAGTTCAGGTCGCCGATCACGTCGCCCATGTAGTCCTCGGGCGTGGTGACCTCGACGGCCATGATGGGCTCCAGGATGACCGGCTGCGCAGCCTGCGCGGCCTTCTTCAGCACCTGGGAGCCGGCCACCTTGAACGCCATCTCCGACGAGTCGACCTCGTGGAAGGCGCCGTCGAGCAGGGTGACCTTGAGGTTCACCAGCGGGTAGCCGGCGAGCACGCCGTACTGCATCGCGTCCTGCGCACCGGCATCCACCGACGGGATGTACTCGCGCGGGATGCGACCGCCGGTGACCTTGTTCTCGAACTCGTAGGTGGCACCGTCCTCGCCGCTGAACGGCTCGAGGTCGATGAGCACCTTCGCGAACTGACCCGAGCCACCCGTCTGCTTCTTGTGGGTGTACTCGACCTTCTCGACCTTCTTGCGGATGGTCTCGCGGTAGGCCACCTGCGGCTTGCCGACGTTCGCCTCGACCTTGAACTCGCGGCGCATGCGGTCCACCAGGATGTCCAGGTGGAGCTCGCCCATGCCGCCGATGACGGTCTGGCCGGTCTCCTGGTCCAGGTGGACCTTGAAGGTCGGGTCCTCTTCGGCGAGCTTCTGGATCGCGGTGCCCAGCTTCTCCTGGTCACTCTTGGTCTTGGGCTCGATGGCGACCTCGATGACCGGATCCGGGAACGTCATCGACTCCAGCACGACCTGCTGGTTCGGATCGCTCAGCGTGTCACCGGTGGTGGTGTCCTTCAGGCCGATGACGGCGTAGATGTGACCGGCCGACGCCCGCTCGACGGGATTCTCCTTGTTGGAGTGCATCTGGAACAGCTTGCCCAGACGCTCCTTCTTGCCCTTGGTCGCGTTGATGACCTGGCTGCCGGACTCGACGGTGCCCGAGTACACGCGCACGTAGGTCAACTTGCCGAAGAACGGGTGCGTGGCGACCTTGAACGCCAGCGCCGAGAACGGCTCGTCGGTCGACGGCTTGCGGCTGATCAGCTCGTCTTCCTTGCCGGGCGCATGGCCTTCGGCCGGCGGGACGTCCAGCGGCGACGGCAGGTAGTCGATGACGGCGTCGAGCATGGGCTGCACGCCCTTGTTCTTGAACGCCGAACCGCACAGCACGAGGTAGGCCTCGGAGTTGATCGTCAGCTTGCGCAGCGCCGCCTTGATCTCCTCGACGGTGAGCTCCTCGCCACCGAAGTACTTCTCCATCAGGGCGTCGTCGGTCTCGGCGACGGCCTCGAGCAGCTTGGTGCGGTACTCGTCGGCCTTCTCCTGCAGGTCGGCCGGGATCTCGACGGTGTCGTACTTCTCGCCGAGCTTGGCCTCGGCGCTCCACACCTTGGCGTTCATCTCGACCAGGTCGACGATGCCCTGGAAATCGCTCTCGGAGCCGATCGGCAACTGGATCGGGATGACGTTGGCGCCGAGGCGCTCCTCCATGGTGCGCACCGAGAAGTAGAAGTCGGCGCCCAGCTTGTCCATCTTGTTGACGAAGCAGATGCGCGGGACGTCGTACTTGTCGGCCTGCCGCCAGACCTGCTCGGACTGCGGCTCGACACCTTCCTTGCCGTCGAACACCGCCACGGCGCCGTCGAGCACACGCAGCGAGCGCTCCACCTCGACGGTGAAGTCGACGTGGCCCGGGGTGTCGATGATGTTGATCTGGTTGTTGTTCCAGAAGCAGGTGGTGGCGGCCGAGGTGATCGTGATCCCTCGCTCCTGCTCCTGCTCCATCCAGTCCATCGTGGCGGCGCCGTCGTGGACCTCACCGATCTTGTAGCTGATACCGGTGTAGTAGAGGATGCGCTCGGTCGTCGTCGTCTTGCCGGCATCGATATGCGCCATGATGCCGATGTTGCGGACCTTCGTGAGGTCGGTCAGCACGTCCTGTGCCACGGAAGTCTTCTCTCTCGCTTGATCGTTGCTGTGGTCAGCCTTGGTTTCTCACGCCCGGGGCGACTCTGCCCGCGGGCGTGCGATCACCAGCGGTAGTGCGCGAAGGCGCGGTTGGCCTCGGCCATCTTGTGGGTGTCCTCGCGTCGCTTGACGGCGGCACCCAGGCCGTTGCTGGCGTCGAGGATCTCGTTGGCCAGGCGCTCGACCATGGTCTTCTCGCGACGCTGCTTGGAGAAGCTGACCAGCCAGCGCAGCGCCAGGGTGACCGAGCGGTCCGGGCGGACCTCGACGGGAACCTGGTAGGTGGCGCCACCGACGCGACGGCTACGCACCTCGAGCGAAGGCTTGACGTTGTCCATGGCCCGCTTCAGCGTGACCACCGGATCGGTGCCGGTCTTCTCGCGGGCCTGTTCGAGCGCACCGTAAACAATGCGTTCGGCCAGCGATTTCTTCCCGTCCAGCAGAACTTTGTTGACCAGCTGGGTGACCAGCTGCGACCCGTAGACCGGGTCGTTGACCAACGGACGCTTGGGCGCGGGTCCCTTGCGCGGCATCAGCTCTTCTCCTTCTTCGCGCCGTAACGGCTGCGGGCTTGCTTACGGTTCTTGACGCCCTGGGTGTCCAGCGACCCGCGGATGATCTTGTAGCGCACGCCCGGGAGGTCCTTCACACGGCCGCCGCGCACCAGCACCATCGAGTGCTCCTGCAGGTTGTGGCCTTCACCGGGGATGTAAGCGGTGACCTCGACCGCGCTGGTCAGGCGCACGCGCGCGACCTTGCGAAGTGCCGAGTTCGGCTTCTTCGGGGTCGTGGTGTACACGCGGGTGCACACGCCGCGACGCTGCGGGCTGCCCTTGAGGGCCGCGGTCTTCACCTTGGCGATCTTGTCGCGGCGACCCTTACGGACCAGCTGGTTGATGGTTGGCATGTACCGGCTTTCTGTGTTCCTCGTCGTTCTGACGTGCGTGCTTGACTCGTTTTAAGTTCTCTGTACTGCTGTTATGCCCGCGCCGGTTACCCCGCGTCCGGGCGTGTCGCATGCGGCCACCGCGGACTGCTGGGACAGTTTCACGGCACCCCGCAGAAGCGAGACATGCGAATTCGCCCGGCGTGCAGGCATGCTGCGCCTTATCAGCCAGGCACGAACGTCCACAATACCAGGGCTGCATAGCGCAACAAAACCCGCTGACCTGCGAATCTGCGATGACAGCCGGTCAACGGAGCTGCATACCGGCGGCCAGCCGGGCCACCATGTCGGTGAACACGGCGTCCGTGTCGATGCCGGCCATCACCCCGGTCATCTCGAGCAGAACGAACCCGTGCATCGCCGACCAGAACTCCAGTGCGGCGTGGAACGCGGACTCGCTTTCCAGGCCGAACGTGGCGAGGACGGAGATGACCGGCGCCGCCGCGGCACGGGTGGCCTCGGTGAATTCGGGGTCGTCACCACCGAGCGGCATCCGGGTGAACGCCGAGTAGCGGCCCGGGTGGTGGTGCGCGTAGCTGCGGTACGCGCTGGCCATCACCATCACCGCGTCCTCGGGGGCGCGGCCCTGCCCGACCGTGTTGAGCATGTCGATGATGTCGCCGACGACGCGCATCCGCACCGTGCGGCGCAGGTCGTCGAGGCTGTGCACGTGGTTGTACAGCGACGGCCCCTTGGTGCCCAGCTGATTGGCCAGCGCGTTGATGGTCAGCGCATCCCAGCCTTCGCGGTCGAGGAACGTCAGCGCGGCGTTGACGATGGAGTCACGGCTGAGCTTGGCCGTTCGCGGCGGCCGAGCTGCCATGCCATCCCCCTCGCATCGTCCGAGTCACCCGGGGATCAGCCGGGCCAGCGAGCAACTCTAGTTCACCCGCTGTTGGCTCAGCTGCGCCAGTTGTTCCACGACGCCGCACAGATCGGGCATCGCCGCGGCGTTCATCGTCTGGATCGACCAGGTGATCACGTCGGTGCCCTTGGCCACATAGATACTGCAGGCGGTGTCGTCGTAGGCCATGAAGCCCTTGTTGCCGTCGACGGTCATCTCGGTCAGGGTGCGCCCGGCGCGCTCCTCGAGTTCGCGCTCGATGTTCATGTCGCTGCCGCGGTACCACCACGTGGAAATGCCCATGCCCGCACCGACGCCGTCGGCCATGGTGTTCTCCTGCCAGAAACAGCCCGCATCGCTGACCACCGCGGGGGTGAACAGATCGGGTCCGGCCGCCGCGGTGATGTCGGCGTCGGTGATGCCGTTGCAGTCCACGCTCTCGAAGCCCTCCCCCGACGACTGCGGGCCGGGACCGCCGGCCGGCCCGCGGTCGTGATCGGGGCCGCCGCATCCGGCCAGCAGCGCGCCGACGGCCAGCCCCGCACCGAGGCGGGCGGTGATGCGGGTGTTCACGTCACATGTCCGAGCGGAGCGTCGCCGAGAGCAGCTTCTGGGCGTCGGTGCACGGATCGCCGGTGGACTGCCCCCGGTACTGCACCCACCAGCTGAGCACGCCCGAGCCCGCCGCGGCGGTTGCGGAACAGGCGGCGCCGGTGGTGTCGCGGCGCGCCGAGAACGCCTTGTGGCGTTCCTCGACGACGTCGGTGACGACCGCGCCGCGGGCGGTGGCCAGGTCGCGTTCGCGCTGCAGGTCGCCGGTGTCGAACCACGAGAACGTCAGGTCGACGATCGCCGCCCCGTTCGCACGGCGGGTCAGGATGTACTGGCAGACCGCGCCGCTGTAGGGCCGGGTGATCGTGTCGGCGCCGAGCGTGGCCTGGATGGTGCTGTCGTCGAGCAGTCCGCAGCGGTCGTCGACGTAACCGTAACTGCGGCCGGTGTCCGTGGTGCCGGCGTCGCCGCGCTGCGCCGTGCCGGTGACGGTCTGTGCGCAGCCCGCAGCGGTCGCCGTGGTGGTGACCGCCACGGCGAGAAACTGCAGGACCCGTCGACGCATCGCCGCTCACGGTACCCGTGTCGGTGAACCCCGACAGTGCGAGCGGACGACGTCGTAGGCTGCCGGTGTGACTGCATCGGTTGTGGGACGTCTGTTCGCGGTGGGTGCGCTGGCGGTCGCGGCCACGCTGGCCTCGGTCAGCCCGGTGGCGCAGGCCAAGAACGGCGACACCCACATCACCGGGATCGGCATCGAGCAGACCATCGACTGCAATGAATCCACGCTGATCGTCTTGGGCAACAACAACCGGGTCTATGCGCTGGGAAGCTGCTGGGCGGTGACGGTCCAGGGGTCGTCGAACGTGGTGATCGCCGACAACGTCATCAACGACATCACGGTGTACGGCTGGGATCAGACGGTGTTCTACAAGAACGGCGCCCCGATCGTGTGGGACCGCGGTCGCGAACTGGGGATGACAAACCGCGTCGATCGGGTACCCGCCTAGGCATGACGCGTCGTTCCCCCGGCCTGCTCAGCTGTCTCGGTGCCGCCACGCTGGCGGTCGCATTGTCCGCATGCGGTTCCACCAGTGAGGACACCGACACACCGACGGCCACGGCGGGGACCTCGGGTGCGCAGATCGAGATCGGCAACACCATCAACTACGGGTCGTTCGGCACGACCGCGGAGATCGACTGCGCCGACGGCAAGTCGCTCAACGTCGGGGGCTCCAACAACACGCTGACGGTCAAGGGCGCGTGCGCGAACGTCAACATCGGCGGAGCCGACAACAAGATCAGTTTCGACCGGGTGGACGACGAGCTGTCCGTGGTCGGGTTGAACAACACCGTCACCTATCGCGACGGGGAACCGACGGTCAACGACACCGGCAGCAACAACAGCATCACCAGGGGCTGACGCGTCAGGCCCTGGCCCCGTGGCGGCCCGCGCCGGACGCGAACCGGGCCGCGCCGGCCAGCGACTCCTCTTTCACCCGGGACAGGCTGCCGAATTCGACGTCCATCGCCTCGGCCTCCGACATGCCCCACTGGTTGAGCGCCGACATCCGGTCTGCGCGCAGGCACTGCTGCGGCAGCGCGGCCAGCTCGGCGGCCAGTTCCTCGGCACGTTGTCGGGCCTGGCCCTTCGGCACCACCCGGTTGGCCAGGCCGATGGCGTAGGCCTCGTCGGCGTCGACGGCACGTCCGGTCAGGATCAGGTCCATCGCGCGGCTGTGCCCGATCAGCCGCGGCAGTCGCACGGTGCCGCCGTCGATCAACGGCACGCCCCATCGCCGGCAGAACACCCCCATCACGGCGTCCTGCTCGACGATCCGCAGGTCGCACCACAGCGCCAGCTCCAGACCGCCGGCGACGGCGTATCCGCTGATCGCGGCGATCACCGGTTTGGACAGCACCATGCGGCTCGGCCCCATCGGTCCCGGCCCGGTGCGGTGGACCGGGTTCGACTCCGGTGTGCCCATCGCCTTGAGATCGGCTCCCGCACAGAAGGTTCCGTTGTCACCGCAGAGCACCGCGACGGCGGCGGTCGGGTCCTTGTCGAACTCGTCGAACGCGGCGTACAGCTCCATCGCCGCGGGACCGTCGACGGCGTTGCGCGCGTGCGGGCGGTCCATCACGACCGTCGTGACCGCGCCGTCCTTCTCCACCCTGACACTCATCTGGCCTCCGTCAGTTCGACACCGTCGCGCCGCGGGACCAGTTCGGCGGCGAAGTCTTCGTATGCGGCGCGCAACGACGCGCCCGGCCACCCGTCCGGCAGCAGTTCGTCGGGCAACACCGGATCGGTCAACAGGTGACGCACCATCGCCGCCGCGACGACGAACCGGGCCGGAACGTCGTCGGCGCCGGCCATCTCGGCCAGCAACTCGTGACCGGTGGCGGCCCAGCCGGACAGATCCCACAACCGCCCGGCCAGCTCCACCGGGTCGTCGTCGCGGGCCCGCAGGATCCGGACCCTGCTGGTGAGCTCGTCGTCGAGCGTGAGGTGGACGTTGTCGGGGCGCATCCAGATGCCTTCGCGAAGTTCGCCGAAACGCCTGTCCTGCAGCGTGGTTCGCAACTGGGCCCGGGTTCTGGCGTCTGTTCCGACAGCCGTGATCACCAGCGTCGTCCAGTCGCCGCCCCAGTCGAGCAGGCGCGGGGCGATCGCGTCGTCCTGGCGGCGCTGACGCCCGAGCAGCCGGTCCGAGAGCCGGTAGCCGTCCTCGGAACGCACCAGGTCACCCGCGCTGACCATGCGGGTCAGCGCCACCCGCACCGTCGACTCGCGGATCCCGAAATCCTCGGTCAGCCTGATCAATTCGGCGGCCGTGGCCCACGCCGGGTGGGCGCCGAGCAGCACGCTCAGCACCACCGACCGCGCCGTCATGCGCATGTGTCACACCCCGGAGGTGGTGCGGCCGTGGTCTCCGAAGGGTTCGTCGCGGCGGCGCACCGCCTCGCGGAAGCCGTGCTCGCGGGCCTGCCCGACGAACGCGTGCCCTTCCGGGGTGTGGCGGGCGATGCCGTCGAACACCGTCGAGATCATCGCGCTGTTGGCCACGCCCTGGTTGTACAGCGCGCTGTTCATCGCGAGCTTGACCATGATCAGCTGGTTGACCGGCACCGCGGCGATCCGTTCGACCAGCCGTTCGGTGCGCTCGTCGAGGTCGGCGGGATCTGGCGCCTCCACGGCCAGACCCCACTCGGCGGCCTGCGCACCGGTGATGCAATCACCGGTCAGCAGAAGGCGTTTGGCGCGCTGGTCACCCAGCCGATGCGCCCACAACCCCGCCGCCGGCACGCCCCAGACCCTGGTGGGCGGATAGCCGATCTTGGCGTCGGACGCGGCGATCACCTGGTCGGCGTGCAGCGCGATGTCGGTGCCGCCGGCCACGCAGTAACCGTGGATCTTGACCACCGTCGGCTTGTCGCAGTGCATCAGGCTGGCGAAGCCGCGCACGAAGCGGCTCATCATCTGATAGTCGATCATCGGATCCCAGGGCTGGTCGGGCAGGTGGTTGATCGCCTGGGTCTTCCCGGACAGCACGGTGCCCCGGCGGTCGCCGCCCGTACCCGCCGAGGAGGACCCTTCCGCGTACGCCCCGAGGTCGAAACCGGCGCAGAAGCCGTCACCGCGGCCGGACACCAGGATCACGTGCACATTCGGGTCCAGATCGGCGCGTTCGACGAGCGCCGCGAGCTCCAGCGGCGTGTCGGCGATGATCGCGTTGCCCTTGTCCGGCCGGTTGAACGTGATGCGGGCGACCCGGTCGGTGACCTCGTAGGTCATCGTCGTCAGCGTGTCGGTCATGCCTTGACCAGTGCACGCTCGATGATCGGGGCGAGGTCCAGCCCGGTCGGCAGCGTGCCGAACGCGCCGCCCCACTGACCGCCGAGCCGGCTGGCCAGGAACGCCTCGGCGACCGCGGGGTGTCCGTGGCGGGCCAGCAGCGAGCCCTGCAGCGCCAGCGAGATGTCCTCGGCCACCCGGCGGGCGCGGTACTGGATCGTCTCCAGATCCTCCAGCGCCTGCCGCAGCGCCTCGACGTGAGCGTCCAGGCGCGGGTCGTGACCGGTCGTCGTGGCGAGTTCGTCGAAGAGCACCTCGATGCATTCCGGGCGGGTCGCCATGGCGCGCAAAGTGTCCAGCGCGCTGACGTTGCCCGACCCTTCCCAGATGCCCATCAGCGGGGCCTCCCGGTAGAGCCGGGGCATCCCGGAGTCCTCGACGTAGCCGTTGCCCCCCAGGCACTCCATCGCCTCGGCGGCATGCGGGGTGGCCCGCTTGCACACCCAGTACTTGGCCGCGGCGAGACCGATTCTGCGGAGCAGGGTTTCGCGTTCGTCGCCGCGGACGGCGTGGTCGGTGGCGCCGGCCATCCGCATCGCGAGCAGGGTCGCGGCTTCGGCCTCCACCGCGAGGTCGGCGAGCACGTTGCGCATCAGCGGCTGGTCGATCAGGTAGGCACCGAAGGCCTTGCGGTGCTGCGCATGGTGGGTCGCACGCATCAGCCCGTTGCGCATGCTGGTCGCGCTGCCCAGCGTGCAGTCCAGCCGGGTCAGGTTCACCATCTCGATGATGGTCGGCACGCCGCGGCCCTCCTCCCCGACCAGCCACGCCGTCGCGCCGTCGTACTCCACCTCACTGGATGCGTTGGCATGGTTGCCGAGCTTGTCCTTGAGGCGCTGCAGGAACATCCGGTTGCGCGAACCGTCGGGCAGCACGCGCGGCAGGAAGAAACAGCTCAGCCCGCCCGGTGCCTGCGCCAGCACCAGGAAGATGTCGCACATCGGCGCCGAGGTGAACCATTTGTGCCCGCGCAGCGAATAGGTGCCGTCACCGTTGGGGGTGGCCTCGGTGGTGCCGGCGCGCACGTCGGAGCCGCCCTGTTTCTCGGTCATCGACATGCCGGCGGTGATGCCGGGCTTGGTGGCCGGCACCTTCAGCTCGGGGTCGTAGACACGGCTGGTCAGCAGCGGTTCGTAGATCGCTGCGAGGTCCGGATTGTGACGCAGGGCGGGCACCACCGCGTAGGTCATCGAGATCGGGCAGATGTGCCCGGGCTCCGGCGTCCACACCGACGTCTTGGCCGCCCGCACCACGTGGGCGCCCGGCCGGTCGTCGGCCCACGGAGCCGCGTGCAGACCGTGACCGACGGCGACGCTCATCAGCTCGTGGTAGGCGGGGTCGTATTCGACCTCGTCGATGCGGTGGCCGGTGCGGTCGTGGGTGTGCAGCACCGGCCGGTGGCGGTCGGCGAGTTCACCCCAACGCTGCGCTCTCGCACTGCCGGCCAGCGCGCCGAGCTCGGCGACCTCGTCGATGCCCCACTCGCCGCCTTCGCGGATCAGCGCCTCGGTCAGCACGGGCGAGGCCGCCGGGTTGAAGTCCGTCAGCGGCGGAACCTGATTGGTGACGACATGGGTATCGGCCATGCCACCACTGTTACATCAAACGAACAATCGCACAAGAACTGTAATGCGCTCAGGTGGCTCGGCGTCGCTCATACAGCCACAGCGCGGTGCTCACCACCGCGGCGAGCACCCACCCGAGCAGGATGTCGATCACGTAGTGCTCGGCGGTGTACACCAGCGTGAAGGCCATGACCAGCGGATACGCGATCAGCACCGGTCGCCACCACTTGTGCACCCTGGTCCACAGGAAGGCCGCGATCCCCAGCGACAGCGCGGCGTGCAGCGACGGGATGGCCGCCACGAGGTTCACACTGGCCTGCCCCTGGTCGATGAGTGCGCTGGCGGTGTGCAGTTCGAGCGCGCCCCAGCCGCGGCCGACGATCCGTTCGATCCAGTCGTTGGCCCCCGACTGCGTGGACTGCATGGCGCCGAGCAGTCCGCCGTCGGGGACGCCCCGCGCCGACCTGAACATGCAGTCCGGATCGGACGGCCCGCCGGCGACGTCGACGGGCGTGCACCGCGCCGCCGCCCACGGCGGCGCGGCGGGCATCAGCGCGTAGATCACCAGCGCGGTGAACGACAGCCCCACGAAAAGGCGGACGAAAGACTTCCACTCCTCACGGTTACGCAGCCACAGCGCTCCGGCCACCACGTACGGAAGGATGAAGAACGACATGTAGACGCTGCTGATCACGACTTCCCACCACGGGGGTTCGGGCAGCTTGAGCCGCTCCTGCAGCCACACCGTCGGCATCGTCCCGGCGAACATCAGACGATCCATGTCAGCCTGCCAGTGCCACAGTGTCGGCGTCCCGACGAACAGCGCCGCTCCCCGGCTCAGGTCGTACGCGATCAGCACGAGCGCGAACGGCAGCCAGTCCCTGACCACGTAGAGGATGCGCCGGCCCTGGCCGATGCTGGCCGCGGCCAGACCGGTGCAGACATAGACCAGGATCAGTTCCCGGTTGAACGCGAATCCCTCGGTGACCGTCCGCCACACCACGACGACGGCCCACCCGCCGACAGCGGCCCACCGCACGATCGACAACCAGCGGGCACGCCGCGACTGCGTTGTTTCGCAGGCCTCAGGCACCAGAGCAATCGACGGCGGGTCGTCAATCGCGGACACGGAGGCCTTTCGACGCGGGAGCTCCGGGGTTCCCGGTGTTTGCTTATTTAACCGCGTCGCCGCCCGTAGTTTGATAACCGTTCAGCGACAATGCTGCCGCCGCGGCGGTCTCAGACGTGTTCGCGCAGGAAGGCGATGTCGTCCTTGCGGCCCTCGTCGGAGGTCTCGCAGATCACCGGGGCGTCAGCGGCCTTGACCACGGCGACCAGCAGTTGCGGGTCGATCTGACCCGCGCCGAAGTTGGCATGCCGGTCCGCGCCGGATCCTGCCGCGTCACGGGAATCGTTGCAGTGCACCAGGTCGATGCGCCCGGTGATGCCCTTGATCCGCTCCACGGCGTCGATCAGCGCCTCCCCCGCAGCCCAGGCGTGACAGGTGTCCAGACAGAAGCCGATGCCCTTGTCACCGATGTGGTCCCACAGCCGGGCGATGGTGTCGAAGTGGCGGGCCATCGCATGGTCGCCGCCCGCGGTGTTCTCCAGATAGACGGGCACGTCGGTCTTGAGGTGGTCGAGTGCCTTGACCCAGCGCTCGAAGCCGGCCTCCATGTCGTTGTCGTCGGCGTGACCGCCGTGCACGATCACCGCCGTCGCGCCGACGTCGGCGGCCGCGTCGCAGGTGTCCTGCAGGATCTTGCGCGACGGGATGCGCACCCGGTTGTTCGCCGACGCCACGTTGATCAGGTACGGCGCGTGCACGTAGATCGGGATGCTGGACGCCTTCAGCGCCTCGGCGTCCTCGCGCGGCTTGGGCTTCTTCCAGCTCTGCGGATTGCCGAGGAAGAACTGCACCACATCGGCGCCGTCCGCCGCGGCGTCGGCCAGAGGGTCGTCTCCGTGTACATGCGATCCGATAAGCACGCGGCCAGTCTAGGCGCGGCGTCAGCGTCGCCAGAACAGGTGATGGGTGACGCCGCTGGGGCTGGGCACGACGTCGTGGTGGAACCGGTCGTCGAGCTCGTCGGGCGACTCCCAGAGGCGTGATCCGGAACCGAGGTCCACATCTGACACCGCCACGTGCAGCGTGTCGACGAGCCCGGCGTCGAGGAACTCCCTGATGGTGGTCGCGCCGCCGCCGAGCCGGACGTCCTTGCCGTCGGCCGCCGCCCTGGCCCGCTCGAGGACGGTGGCCGGATCGGCGTCGATGAAGTGGAATGTGGTGTCCGACAAGGTGAACGACGGGCGTTCGTAGTGGGTCATGACGAAGACGGGGGTGTGGAACGGTGGCTCGTCGCCCCACCAGCCCAGCCATTCGTGATCCCGCCATGGGCCGCGGTACGGACTGAACTTGTTGCGTCCCATGATCTCGGCGCCGATGTTGTGGTGGAAGTCGCGCGTCAGGTAGTCGTCGAGTCCGCGGCTGCCGCCCGGGTCGGTGCGGTTGGGCCAGCTGGCCGTCGCGCCGGCCCACGCGAACATCTCACCGGGGTCCGCATGACCGAACGGGCGCTCAAGGCTCTGGTTCTCCCCCGCGCCGAACCCGTCGCGCGAGACGTTGAAGTTCTGAACTTTGAGCAATTGGGGCACGCGGTCCTCCTCGATGTCGATGGTCGATGTGTAGACCGGATGAACCGGCCCAACTCATCGGACCCGGTCAGGTTTGCGTCGCGAGCAGGAACACCAGGAATCCGACGTACGCGGCGACCATGCACCCGCCCTCGACCCGGCCCACGCGGCGGCCCGAGATGAAGATCGGGATGCAGGCCAGCGTGGCGGCCATCATGATCGGGATGTCGATGCGCACCAGCTCGCGCGGCAACGCGATCCCGTGTGCCGGCACCAGAGAGGTGACGCCGAGGATGAGCAGGATGTTGTAGGCACTGCTGCCCAGCAGATTGCCGACCGCGACGTCACGCTGGCGGCGGAAGGTCGAAACCACCGTGGTGACAAGCTCCGGTGCGGTGGTCCCGAGCGCGACGACGGTGAGGCCGATGAGCGCATCGGAGACGCTGAACGCGCGCGCCAACCCGACTGCCCCGTCGACCAACCACTGGGCGCCGAGCACGATGACCGCGATGCCGCCGACGGTCATGCCGACGTGCAGGGCGGTGCGCCGGCCATCGGTCCCGGCGGTCGGATATGTGTGGACGAATTCGACTGCGGCTGAGCCCCTTTCCCGCCGCGCCGACCGGACCACCGAGTAGGTGTACAAGACCGCGCCCGTCACCAGGATGAGCCCGTCGGCCCGCGACAGCATCCCGTCGGCGGCCAGCACCCACAGCAGCACCGCGACGCCGGCCATCACGGGCAGCTCTGAACGCAGGGTCCGCATCTCGATGGCCAGCGGCAGTATCAACGCGCTCAGACCGAGGACGAGCATCAGGTTGATCACGTTGGCGCCTGCGACGTTGCCGACCGCCATCGCGCCATTGCCCTCGGCCGCCGAGACCACGCCGATCGCGAGTTCGGGCATGCTGGTGCCGACCGACACCACCGTGAGGCCGACGACGATCGCGCTGATGCCCAGCCGCGCAGCGATCTCGGTGGCGCCGCGCACCATCACTTCGGCCCCGGCGACAAGGGTGCCCAGGCCCACCACGAACCACGCTGCGTCCGCCACCATCCCGTCGAGTGTGTCGCCTCTTACCCGCGAGCAGACGCAAAAGTGCCTGATTTCGGGCCTATTTCGACAGTTTTGTGTCTGCTCACCCCGCGAGTCGAGCCCGCTCGAGGTGCCCGGCGATGCGTGCGACCAGGTCGAGCGAATGCCGTCGGACGTCATCGACGACGAGCGGTACCGATGTCCAACCGCACTCTTGCAGCCGCGCAGTCGATAGTGCCCCTTGGGGTGGTGGACTTCGGATCGGCGTGGGTGCACGCGTGGTGATCAACGAGTCGTGGTGAATGTTAGGCGATTTGACGTTGTTCGGCGATGGGTTCGGCGGCGGCCTGTTTGTCG
>NZ_LMVQ01000491.1 GCF_001545925.1 Mycobacterium sp. NAZ190054
CAGATGCTGGCCTGGCTGGGGGTGTCGAAATCGGGATATTACGAGTGGCTGGGCCGGTCAGCCAGCGCCGCAGCGTGTCGCCGTGAGGAGCTCAAGCTCAAGATCGCCGCGCTGTTCAAGTCTTTCGGCGCCGTCTACGGTTACCGGCGCATCCATGCCGAGCTTGTACGCGCTGGCGACCCAGTCGGCCCGGAACTGGTCCGCAAGCTGATGCGGGAGTTGAATCTCGTTGCACTGCAACCGAAACCGTACAAGCGGACCACTATCGCCGGCGAGTCGGCCACGGCGGTGCCTGATCTGGTGGCCCGTGATTTCACCGCGGATCGGCCCGGGATCAAGCTGGTCGGCGACATCACCTATATCCGGACCTGGGCCGGCTGGCTATACCTGGCCACGGTGATTGACTGCTTCAACAAAGAAGTGATCGGTTACGCGATGGCCGACCATATGCGCACTGAACTGGTCACCGACGCTCTGGAGATGGCTGCCCGCAACCATGCGCTCGAGCCGAAATGCATTATGCACACTGACCGCGGGACGCAATACACCTCGACCGACTACGCTACCAAAATCGAGGACCTCGATATGCGAGCCTCACTGGGGCGGACCGGAATTTGTTGGGATAACGCCCTCGCGGAATCATTCTTTGCAAGCCTGAAGAATGAACGTGTGCACCATATGGTGTACCCGACACGGAAGAAAGCACAAGCCGATATTGCCCGCTATATCGAACTGTTCTACAATCGACGCAGACTTCACTCCGCGCTCGGCTACCGCACACCGCATGAAGTCCGCACCGAATATATGAATTCACAGCTCGCGGCTTAATTCCCGCGAAATCCGCAGTCTGAAAAACGCGGAGCAGGCCA
>NZ_LMVQ01000492.1 GCF_001545925.1 Mycobacterium sp. NAZ190054
GCGAGCTGGCGTTGATCCACATCGGTTGCCATGGAGTCGAGTGTTTCTGACATCGTCAGTCCTTCCCGCCAAGCTCACGCCCGGCGTGTCAGACCAAGACCAGATCCACCGTTATTCAGACAGACCCATCGATTGTTCGCGGGGGCGGAGCAGTCCGCGGTGGTGGCTGCGATCGAACAGTGCGCCCGGGAGGAGGCGGCGGCGGGGGCGCGCAAGGCCGCGGCGATCGCCGAGCTGGTGTATCAGGCGGTGAGCTGGGATGACGGGCGCGATGACTGGGTGTATGACTCGTGGGCGGGCGCGGCGTGCGAGCTGGGGGCGGTGTTGAACCTGGGGACCCGGGCGGCCTCGGGGCAGATGCGGATCGCGGTGGCGTTGCGTGATCGGCTGCCCCGGCTGGCCGAGCGGTATCTGCAGGGCCGGGTCGGTGCCCAGGTGGTGGCCAAGATCTGTTGGCGCACCCGGCTGGTCGAGGACCCGCAGGTGCTGGCGCTGCTGGATGGCGAGTTGGCCGGCAAGGCGTCGCGGTGGGGGTCGTTGTCGCAAGAGGCGTTGGTGGCTGCCATTGATGCGGTGATCGGGCGGTTCGATCCGGATGCGGTGATCCGGGCTCGGGAGGTCATCAAGGCCCGGGATTTCCATATCGGCTCGGTGGACGACCCGGATGAGCTGGTGTTGGTGTGGGGTCGGGTGCTGGGCTGTGATGCGGTGGTGTTGGCCGCGCGGATCGCCGAACTGCTCAAGGGGATCTGTGACAATGATCCGCGGTCGGCGGGGGATCTGCGGTCGTGCGCGGTGGGGGCGATCATCCAGGGCCAGGATCATCTGCCGTGCCTGTGCGGCAAGC
>NZ_LMVQ01000493.1 GCF_001545925.1 Mycobacterium sp. NAZ190054
GCGGGCAGGCCCTGGGCGCCGTGGCCTCCCATCAGCGACAGCCCGAACACCAAGCCCGCGAACGCGATCGCCGACAGCGGAACTGAGATGACATCGATCGGAGTCGGGCTCTGGCGCTCGTCGGGCACGCGCAGCCACACCAAGCCGGCCGTCAGCGCAACCAGGGCGATGGGCAACACGATCCAGAACATCCACCGCCAGTTGAGCGAACCGAGGATGACCCCGGACAGGGTGGGCCCCACCGCGGGTGCGACGGCGATGACGATCGAGATCGTGCCCATCATCTGCCCGCGCCGATCGGCCGGGATCAGCGTCATCACCGTTGTCATCAACAACGGCACCATGACCGCGGTACCGCAAGCCTGCACGACCCGTCCCACCAGCAGGACGGCGAAGCCCGGCGCCAACGCGGACACCAGCGTGCCCGTGCAGAACAACGACATCGACGCCAGGTAGATGCCGCGCGCCGGGAAGCGCTGCAACAGTGAGCCCGACATCGGGATCACCACCGCCATGGTCAGCAGGAAGCCGCTGGTGAGCCACTGCGCCGTGCTCGCGGCGATGTCGAGGTCGACGATCAGGGCGGGAAGCGCGACACTCATGATGGTCTCGTTGAGGATCATCACGAACGCCGAGCCGACCAGCAGCGCGATGATCACGCCCGGCTGGGCACGCCGACTCGCGGATTCCGTCGCCATGGTGGCCGGGCCCGTCATGCACACTCCCTGAATCTCGGTCCAGCCGTGCTTCGGCTGCGCGGCCACCCACGGTAGGCGGAACAACCTAAGTCAGGCTAATCAATTTTCGCTGGGCTGGTCAGACCGCGACAGACTATTTACCGCGAC
>NZ_LMVQ01000494.1 GCF_001545925.1 Mycobacterium sp. NAZ190054
CGGCACCGGCGTTTCCGGCATGCTCCGTGCGCTCGAACAGGCGTGGGGCCGCGACCCGAACACGATGATCCCCGACGTGCGGTTCACCCCGAACCCGAACTCGGCGCCGAACGGGCCTCTCATCGAGAGGAGTGAGTGAGCGATGCTGACCCGCTTCGTCAAGATCCAGCTGATCATCTTCACGATCCTCACCGTGGTGGCGCTCGGCGTGCTCGGCCTCTACTACCTGCGCCTGCCCAGCCTGGTCGGGGTCGGCCAGTACCCGCTGTACGCGGAACTGGAGCGCTCCGGCGGGCTGTACCCGACCGGCAACGTCACCTACCGCGGCACCCAGATCGGCAAGGTCACCGAGGTCGAGCCGACCGAGACCGGCGCCCGCGTCACGATGAGCATCGACAACGAGTACAAGATCCCGGCCGATGTGAGCGCCAACGTGCACTCGGTGTCGGCGATCGGCGAACAGTACCTCGACCTGGTCTCCGAGACCGGCACCGACCAGTACCTCAGCGCGGGTCAGACGATCACCAAGAGCTCGGTGCCCGCCGAGGTGGGGCCCGCGCTCGACGCCGCCAACAAGGGTCTGGCCGTGCTGCCGAAGGAGAAGATCGACCTGCTGCTGACCGAGACTTCGGAGGCGGTCGGCGGGCTGGGTCCGGCGTTGCAGCGGCTGGTCGACTCGACCACCAACCTCGCCGAGGGCTTCCGCGACAACCTGCCGCAGGTCAACGACATCATCACCAACGCGGCGCCGATCCTGGACAGCCAGGTGACCTCCGGCGACGCGATCGAGCAGTGGTCGCGCAACCTCAACGTCATCGCTTCCCAGGCCGCC
>NZ_LMVQ01000495.1 GCF_001545925.1 Mycobacterium sp. NAZ190054
GCCCGAAGTCTGCACCGCTCCGTCGTCGCTGACCACGACCGCGATGAGTTGTTCGGGCTCGATCACGCAGACCGCGGTGGTCCCGAAACCCGTCATCTGCGCGATCCGCCGCGCGAGCGCATCGGTGGCCTCCGACAGGCGGACCGGGGCCGACGGGTCCGGTCCATCGGGGTGACCTGGAGCGACGACGCGGACACCGAGGCCTCGCTGCTGTTGAAGTCCCTGGACGAAGCCGGCTTCGACAACGTCGTCCCGGTCCGCCTGTCGGAGGCCACCGATGCGCTCGCGCGGCGGATCGCGCAGATGACGGGTTTCGGGACCACCGCGGTCTGCGTGATCGAGCCCGAACAACTCATCGCGCTCGTGGTCAGCGACGACGGAGCGGTGCAGACTTCGGTCAACCACGGCGTGGTGACCGAAGAGGACCTCATCGGCTGGCTCGACTCGGTGTTCACCCGGGCCGACCGGGCGCCCCAAGCGCTGGTGCTGGTCGGCTCCGCCGAGGACCTCGACGGCCTGCTTCCGGTCCTGCAGGAGGCGCTCACGGTCCCGGTGTTCTCACCCGACGAGGCGCAGCTGGCATTGGCGCGCGGCGCGGCACTGGCCTGCGCCGGCGAGTTCACCCCCTGGCATGAACCAATGCGAGACAGCCGGACCATCTCCCGCGCACCGGTGGTCAGCCGGCGTGGCCCGGCGGTGGTGCTGGTCGCCGGTGTGGTGACTTTCGTCGCGTCGGTGTCCGCGGCGGTCGCTCTGCAGCTGGCGCCCGAGGGCCCGGTGCCGCAGGCGGGGCCCGCGGTGGCACCGGCCGCGAC
>NZ_LMVQ01000496.1 GCF_001545925.1 Mycobacterium sp. NAZ190054
GAATCCAGCCGGTCTATCTCATCGTCGTTATCGCCGTCACCGGCCTGACTGTCCTGCCGAACAACCATGGACATCATCGTGCTCCATCTGGCTCATGCAGCTCCTACACAAACCATCTGACACGCCCTCACCGTCGGATTCGGGTTTGGGTGCGGGTTCGGGGCGGGGTTCGGCCTTGATCGCGGTCCGCAACTGGCTGACCGTGGCATGCGCGGCGAACTCGGCGTAATGGGCATCCGAACCCGCCCCGGCCCGTTCGGCGATCACCCCGACCTGATCCAACGACAACCGGCCCTCCCGCAAACCCCGGCTACACCGCGGAAACTCCCCCATCCGCCGCGCCACCGCCACGATCGTCTCGGCATTACGCCACGAGGTGCCCAGCTTCCACGCGATCAACCCCTCCATCGACTTCACCCCGGTGATCGCCCACAACCCGGCCCGATCGATCTCGGCGGCGATCTCGGCGATCCGCCCGTCGATGGCGTTGCGCTGACCGGCCAACTCCGCCAACTCCTCGAAAAACGCCTCCAGCCGATCAGACTGACGCACCACACCCCCAGTGCCAGTACCCACCGGAACCCTCGACGCCATAACCCCATCCTGACACCACCCACCGACAAAACCGGCACCCACGAAACCCACTCCCGCACAACGCCCTTCCCCAATTGGCCTGCTCCGCGTTTTTCAGACTGCGGATTTCGCGGGAATTAAGCCGCGAGCTGTGAATTCATATATTCGGTGCGGACTTCATGCGGTGTGCGGTAGCCGAGCGCGGAGTGAAGTCTGCGTCGAT
>NZ_LMVQ01000497.1 GCF_001545925.1 Mycobacterium sp. NAZ190054
CTTCGCGAACGCGGTGTTCGGGGAGGTCGCCAGCGCATCGGTGACGCTCATCTGGCCGCGGTAGTTGCCGGCGTTCTGCACACACCACGTCGCGGGCGGGCATCCCGCTCACCCGGACGCCGATCTCGACCCCGTTGGAACCGCCTGCGGTGACGATCCCCGCCGGTCCGTCGGTGGCGATCAGCTCGGCGAGCACCCGCGCGCCGGCGAGGGCCACCGCGAGGAAGAACTGCGGTGTGGCACGCAGATAGCGGTCGACCCCGTCCGATCGTGCTGCGAGCCGCAGAGTCTCGGCCAGGATCGTCACCGCCGCGGGATTGTGGTTGTGTCCCTCGTCGCCGCGCTCGAGCGCGACGGCGTGGATGCGGCCGATGTCGATCGGCTCGGGAGCCGCGGCGGCCGCGGCGGCGAGCACGGGAAGCATCTCGTCGGTCAGGCGCCGGAGCATCGCCAGCGCGTCCGGGCCGTGCCCACCGAAACGGGTCGAGCTCAGCAACCCGTCGGTCAACGGCG
This sequence comes from Mycobacterium sp. NAZ190054, assembly GCF_001545925.1. Taxonomy (GTDB): domain Bacteria; phylum Actinomycetota; class Actinomycetes; order Mycobacteriales; family Mycobacteriaceae; genus Mycobacterium. The sequence continues at coordinate 514 of NZ_LMVQ01000497.1, forward strand.
AGAACGCGCAGATGTCACCCGAGCGGGCCACGACGACCGGCATCGAGGGGCTGATCACACCGACCATCGCGCCGCCGGCCCCGTTGTCCTGGGCGGGGACCAGCTCCACCCGGCCGGAGTCGACGACCGCCTCTGCCTCGTCGAGGTCGCGTGCCTGTTTCTCGAACAGCAACGCCGCGAGCAGTGCGCCCCGCAGGGCGGCAGGCGGGGACGCGCCGTCCAGCGGCGGGCCGGCGTGCAGATAGCGGCGGGGCCCGACCGCGTCACTGACGTCGCGGGCG
>NZ_LMVQ01000498.1 GCF_001545925.1 Mycobacterium sp. NAZ190054
CCGCGACCTCGAGGTCAAGATCCTGGCCCACTGGCAGCAATCCCGGCGCACCTACGGCTCGCCACGCATCACCGCAGACCTGCACGCCGCTGGCATCTCAGTGTCGGTCAACACCGTCGCAGCGATCATGGCCGAGATGGGCATCGAAGGCATCAGCCCGCGCACCTTCAAGGTCAAAACCACCGTCGTTGACCCGGCGGCGTCATTTCCACCCGACCGGGTGGGCCGGGTCTTCGATCAGGGCCGCCTCGATGCGGTGTGGACCTCCGACATCACCTACCTGACCTGCGGCGAAGGTGATGCCTACCTCTGCGCGATCCGGGACGAGCACTCACGACGCGTGCTGGGCTGGTCGGTGGCTGAGCACATGCGCACCGAGCTCGTCGAGCAGGCCGTCGATGCCGCGGTGTTCACCCGCGGCGGGTCGGTGGCCGGCACCATCCTGCACAGCGACAGGGGCAGTCAATACACCAGTCACGACCTGGCCAAAGCCTGCTCCGATCACGGCCTGCGCCGCTCTATGGGGGCCACCGGCATATGTTGGGACAACGCCGGGTCCGAATCGCTGTGGTCGACGGTCAAGCACGAGTACTACAAGCGGCACGCCTTCACCACGTATGCGAATTTAACTGCGGGACTTGATAATTACCTTCGCTACTACAACCATGACAGGCGGCACAGTTCACTGGGAATGATCTCACCCATCGACTTTGAGATCGCCACACGAATCAATCAGCAATCAAGCTAACCGTGTCCACTTTTTCAGGGGAACCCCA
>NZ_LMVQ01000499.1 GCF_001545925.1 Mycobacterium sp. NAZ190054
CCTGCGGACACACCGAGAACACTTGAGACTCAACCAAAAACACCGCTGACCAGCGAGAAGGCGCCCACTAAAACACTAGGAGCGCCACACATGTTCGATGGATCGGTTCCGGAGCCCGCTGATCTGGCCGCGCTGTCGGATGCCGAACTCATCGACGCCGCCGCGGCCACCTCGCGGATGGAGAACGCGGTATGCGCACGCAAGCTGGCGGTGATGGCCGAACTGTTCACCCGCCGCGTCGACCTCGCCCCCCACGACCGGAGGAACTGGTGGGTCGATCCCGAAGCCGCCGTCACCGCCGAACTCGCCGCCGCCTATCGGATCACCCACGGCTTGGCCCTACACCAGGCCTACCGAGCAGTGGTGCTGCGCGACCGCCTCCCCAAAGTCGGGGCACTGTTCCTCGACGGCCTGATCAGCGAGCTGCTGGTGCGCGCGATCATCACCCGCACCGACCTGATCACCGACCCCGCCCTGATCGCCGCCGTCGACGCCGAACTGGCCACCAGCATACTGGGCTGGGGACCGTTGTCGGCGAAAAAAACCGAAGCCGAGATCGACACCATCATCGACCGCCACGACCCCGACGCCGTGCGCCAAAGCCGCGACCCCGACCTGGGCCGCACCATCGAATTCGGCAACCCCGGCGATGCACCCGGATTCACCACCGTGTGGGCGCGCCTGTTCGACGGCGACGCCGCCGCCGGGGAACGCACCCTGACCGCGATGGCCTACAGCGTCTGCGACGCCGACCCCCGCACCCTCGACGAC
>NZ_LMVQ01000500.1 GCF_001545925.1 Mycobacterium sp. NAZ190054
CGCCGCGGCGCCGTCCGAGGACGGGCACGTCTCGTCGTAGCGGATCGGGTCCCACAGCATCGGGGACTCCATCACCTTCTCCAACGTGATGTCGGCCTGCTGCAGGTGGGCCAACGGGTTTTTGGCCCCGTTGAGGCGGTCCTTGACCGCCACCATCGCGCCGATGTGGGTCGGTGCGCCCGAACGGCGGATGTACGCGCGCACGTGCGGGGCGAAGTAGCCGCCCGCGCCGGCGCCGACGGGCTTGGTGAACGGCACCGGAATGCTCAGTGCCCACATGGCGTTCGACTCGGACTGCTTCTCCCACGCCATCGTCAGCACCCGGCGGTACTTCCCGGACTGCACCAGGCTGGCGGCCACGATCGCGGTCGATCCGCCGACCGAACCCGCGGTGTGGACGCGGATCAGCGGCTTGCCGCTGGCGCCCGTCGCGTCGGCCATGAACAGCTCGGGCATCATGACGCCCTCGAAGAAGTCCGGCGCCTTGCCGACGACGACGGCGTCGATGTCGGCCAGCGTGACACCGGCGTCCTCGAGAGCCCGGTCGATCGCCTCGCGCACGAGGCCGTTCATCGACACGTCCTTGCGCTTGGCGACGTACTTCGTCTGGCCGGTGCCCAGCACCGCGGCGAGCTTTTTAGCCATCAGTCTTTTCCTTCCAGGACCGCGACCAGATTCTGTTGCAGCGCAGGACCGCTCGTAGCGTGCGCCAGCACGCGGGAGGCGTCGCCGTCGAAGATGTGCCGCGCGGCGAAACCGATGCGCTCC
>NZ_LMVQ01000501.1 GCF_001545925.1 Mycobacterium sp. NAZ190054
CCACATAACCGGCCCAGATCAGCTGCCACAACGCCTCTTTCAGCGACTCCGTGGTCACGCCGTCGACGGAGAGTTGCCGGAAGAAGTAGGCTCCGCCGCCGGACAGCGCACCCAGGATCGCGTGGTGGACGTCGGTGAGGTCGAGCTCACCGGGCGGCGCCAGAGACAGCGGCGCGGTCTCGCCGAGGTGGAACGCCACCCAGCCGTCGGCCGCCGACAGCGACCCGACACCCGACCACAGCACCTCACCGGAGGCCAGCAGCTCGTCGAGCATGCCCGGCTGGTAATCCCGCACCCGCTGCCCGAAGATCAGCGGCTCGACCGCCGAGGCCGGCATCGGGACACCGGCCAGCTGGTCGATCACCGCGGCCAGCCCGTCGACCCCCGACACCGTGTCGGCACCCAGCATCTGCCACGACGGCAGGAACCGCCCGAAGGCCGCGGTGCTGACCGGCTCGATCTGCGCGCGCAGCGCGGCCAGCGAACGGCGCCGCAGGATGCGCAGCACTTCCGCGTCGCACCACTGATCGCCGGAATCGGTTGGCGCATCCGTGAACTCGCCGCGCACCAGTTTGCCGTCGACCGCCAGCCGGCCCAGCACGTCGGCGGCCACCCGGATGCCCAGGCCGAACCTGGCGGCCGCAGCACCCGTGGTGAACGGTCCGCGGGTGCGGGCATATCGCGACAGCAGCTCACCCAGCGGGTCGACCACCGGCTCCAGGAAAGCGATCGGCACGCCCACCGGCACCGCCACCCCGACACCGTCGCGCAGCCGCCCGATGTCCTCGACGGCGGCCCACCACGACTGCCCGGCGAACGACACCGGCAGCACCCGTTTGGCGCTGAGCAGCCCTTCCAGCCAGCCACCGATCTCGGAGTGCTCGCAGCGTTCGGCGATCTCGTCGGTGGTCAGGGGACCGAGCAGCCGCAGCAGATCGGCCACGCCCTCGGCGTCGCGTGCCAGCCGCTCCGGGGTCAGGTGCTGGAGTTGCCGCGCGGTGTTGGCCACCACGTCGGCGTCGAGCAACTCGCGCAGTTCCACCCGGCCCAGCAGCTCGGCCAGCAGGGTGGGATCCAACGACAGGGCGGCGGCGCGGCGTTCGGCCAGCGGGCTGTCGCCTTCGTACATGAAGGCGCCGACGTACCCGAACAGCAACGACGCCGCGAACGGCGACGGCGTCGGGGTCTCGACCTCCAGCAGCCGCACCCGCCGCTGCGCGATGCGCGACATCAGGTCGGTGAGCATCGGCACGTCATAGACGTCCTGCAGGCATTCACGGACGGCTTCGAGCACGACCGGGAAGTCGGGGTATCCCTTTGCGACGTCGAGCAGCTGGGCGGCGCGCTGGCGCTGATGCCACAGCGGGGACCGCTTGCCCGGATGGCGGCGCGGCAGCAGCAGTGCGCGGGCGGCGCACTCCCGGAACCGGGAGGCGAACAGCGCCGACGAGCTGACCTCCGCGGTCACCAGCGGTTCGATCTCGTCGGCGTCGAACACGAAGATGTCCGCACCGGGGGCGGCGTCGTCGGTGTCGGGCAGTCGCACGATGATGCCGTCGTCGGAGGCCGTCGGCTTCTCGTCGATGCCGTAGCGCTCGTAGAGCCGCTTACCGACGGCCAACGCCAGCGGCCCGTGCACCCGCAGCCCGTACGGCGAATGCAGGATGACGCGCCAGTCACCCAGCTCGTCGCGGAAACGCTCCACCACCAGCGTGGTGTCCGACGGCACCGCCCTGGTGGCGTCCCGCTGATCGGAGATCAGCTGCCACAGGTTGTCGGTCGCGAACGCATCGAAACCCACGTCTTGACACCGGGATTCGAACTTCTCCCGGTCCAGCCGAGCCAGCTCGCCGGTGAACGCGCCGATCGCCGCGCCCAGCTCGGCGGGCCGGCCGACACCGTCACCGCGCCAGAACGGCAGCCGCGCCGGCTCACCCGGCGCGGGGATGACCAGCACCCGGTCGTGGGTGATCTCGGTGATCCGCCAGCTCGTCGCCCCGAGCGAGATCACGTCACCGGGCCGGGACTCGTAGACCATCTCCTCGTCGAGCTCGCCGACACGCGAGGGTTTTTCGGAGTCCGCGTTGGTGGCCAGGTACACGGTGAACAGGCCGCGGTCCGGGATGGCGCCGCCGGAGGTGACGGCCAGCCGTTGCGCGCCGGGCCGCGACGTCAGGGTGCCGGTGTCCCGGTCGTAGACGATGCGCGGCCGCAACTCGGCGAACGCCGTGGACGGATACTTTCCCGACAACAGGTCCAGCGTCGCCTCGTACGCGCTGCGCGGCAGTGTCGCGAACGGAGCGCTGCGCCGCACGGTGTCGAACCAGGCCTCGGCGTTGACCGGTTCCAGCGCGCAGGCCGCCACGGTGTGCTGGGCGAGCACGTCCAGCGGGTTGGCAGGCACCCGCATCGTCTCGATCTGGCCGGCCAGCATCCGCTGCACGCTGGCCGCGCACCCGATCAGGTCGGTGCGGTGTTTCGGGAACAGCACGCCCTGGCTGATCTCGCCGACCTGGTGGCCGGCGCGGCCGATGCGCTGCAACCCGCTGGCCACCGAGGGTGGGGTCTCCACCTGGATCACCAGGTCGACCGAGCCCATGTCGATGCCCAGTTCCAGGCTGGAGGTGGCGACGACGGCCTTCAGGCGGCCGCTCTTGAGGGCCTCCTCGACGTCGGCGCGGGCTTCCTTGCTGACCGATCCGTGGTGCGCGCGGGCCAGCACCGGCTCCGCGCCGAAGGTCTGCCCGCTGCCCATGAGGTGGGCCGGGGCGCCGCCGGCCACGCCGGGGTTGTGCGCGCCGAGCTCGACACCCGTGCGCTCGGCGTGAATCTCGTTGAGCCGGGCGGTCAACCGCTCGGCCAGCCGACGTGAGTTGGCGAACACGATCGACGAGTTGTGCGCTTCGACGAGGTCGACGATGCGTTGTTCGACGTCGGGCCAGATGGAGTTGTCCTCGAGGTTGGCCATGTCGGGCACGGGCACCTGTACCGTCAGGTCGAACGTCTTGGCCGCCGGCGGCGCGACGATCGTCGTCGGCGCGGCGCCGGACAGGAACCGTGCCACCTCCTCGGGCGGGCGCACGGTCGCCGACAGCCCGATCCGTTGCGCCGGTTTCGTCAGCATCGCGTCCAGCCGCTCCAGCGACACCGCCAGGTGGGCGCCGCGCTTGGTGCCGGCGACGGCGTGCACCTCGTCGACGATCACCGTCTGCACCCCGGCCAGGGTGTCCCGGGCCGCCGAGGTGAGCATCAGGAACAGCGACTCGGGCGTGGTGATCAGGATGTCGGGCGGTCTGGTGATCAGCTCGCGGCGCCTGCTCGGCGTCGTGTCGCCGGAGCGCACCCCGACGCTGATGGCCGGAGGCTGCTGCCCGGTGCGCTCGGCGATCCGCGAGATGCCGGTCAGCGGGGTGCGCAGGTTGCGTTCGACGTCCACGGCCAGCGCCTTCAGCGGCGACACGTACAGCACCCGGGTGCCGCGCCCGGCGTCGGGTTCGCGGGCCAGGCCGTCGATCGCCCACAGGAACGCCGCCAGCGTCTTGCCGGAGCCGGTCGGCGCGATGACCAGCGTGTTGTCCCCGTCGGCGATCGCGGTCCAGGCCTGGGCCTGCGCCGGCGTCGGCTCGACGAAGGTGCCCGCGAACCACTCGCGCGTCAGCGCGGAGAAGCGCGACAGCGGATCGGTCTTCGCAGGCATGTGTCCCATGGTGCCCCCGGGCACCGACAACCGGCCCACACAGGGCGGCGCGACAGGAAAACGCCCAGGTCAGAGCCGCTATCGCGAGGTGGCGATCACGACTGCGGCGTGCCGCCCTGCTCCAGTTGGGCGAGCAGGTTGGCTTTGGTCTGCTCGCTGTGTCGCAGCAGCCGGTCCCGCGCCCGTTTCTGGTTTCCGTCCCGCGCTGCCTTCACGATCTCGTCGTGTTCGTTCACCGAGGACTTGAACCGTGCCTCGGTCATCGTGTGCTTGCCGATGCGGCGAAAGTGCGTGGCGATCCGGTCGATCACCTCGCGCAGCACGTCGTTGTCGATCGCGCTGAACAGGATGTCGTCGAACCGGTCGATCTCGGTCACCAACTCGTCGTACCGCTCGGCCGCCAGCAGTTCCTTGGAGCGCTGGACGTTGCGGACCAACTCCTGGGCGGCCGGTGATGCCGGGTCGCTGGTGATCCGCTGCAGGCATTCGGCCTGGATGACGAAGCGCGCCTCGTAGAGCTGGTCGAAATCGCGCGCGGTGTACCACTTGGCGCGGGCGCCCCGGTACGGTGCGATCTCCACCAGGCCGTCACTCTCCAGACGCGCCAGCGCTTCCCTGATCGGGGTCTTGCTCACGCCGAAGCGTTCCGAGAGGGGGATCTCCTTCAGCGCCGCGCCCGGCGGGATCTCCTGAGAGATCAGATCCTCCCGCAGCCGGTAATAGACGCGGTCCTTGACCTGCTGAAGATCCATCGACTGCCCCGCGCTCGAGTTCATGGGAACCGTCGACCGTGACACGGCCGATGAACCGGTGATCATAATCGACACACCCCGCTCAAGATCGATCCCGCCAGTACACGAGCTTCTTGTCCATCAGTTCGACCACGCCGTAGAGCACGAGGCCGAAGAACATCAACGCGATGATCACGGCGAACGAGGATGCGACGTCGAGCTGGAAGCTGAACGTCTTCGACAGCACGCCCATCCCGACCGAGGCGCCGACGAACTCTGCGACGATGGCACCGATCAGCGCCAGGGTGACGGCGTTCTTGATGCCGGCGAGGATCAGCGGCAGCGAAGCGGGCAGCGTCAACTCGCGGTACTCCTGCCAGCGGCCGGCCCCGAAGGACCGCATCAACGTGCGGGCGTCACGGTCCACGGTCTCCATCCCGACGAGCACATTGAGCAGCAACGGGAAGAAGCAGATGGTCGCCGCCATCACGATCTTCGATTCCAGCCCGAAACCGAACCAGGTCAGGAAGATCGGCGCGAACGCGATACGCGGCGTGATCTGGAAGGCCACCACGATGGGGTACAGCGCGCGGCGCGCCAGATCCGACATTCCCAGCAAGGTGCCCAACACCCAGGCGGTCACGATGCCGATGAGGAACCCGGCCAACGTCTCGGTCATGGTGGCGCGCGCGGCTTCCCAGAAGAACGGCTCTGTCACCATCGACGCCAGGCTGGCCGCGATCGCCGACGGCGGCGGCAGGATGATCGCGTTCACCCCGCCGAAGGCGACGACCGCCTCCCACAGGGCGAGGATGACCAGCACCACCGCACACGGCGGCCACACCGCCCGCCACACCGAGGACACCCGTTTACGGCGCGGGCGGGCGTCGGCTCCGGTGACCGTGCTGCCGGATTCCGGTGAGAGCACCGAAGTCATAACCGTCCCTTCACATTGCACTCTGGTTCACAGATACGCGCTGATGGATTCGCGTACCTCGACGGCCAGCTCGGCGGTGGCCGCCGAGGTCACCTGCGCGGCGGTGCGCGGCCGGGGCAGCGTGATGTCGATGACGTCGACGACACCCCCGGGCCGTGGCCGCATGGTCACGATCCGGTCGGACAGGAACACCGCTTCGGCGATGTTGTGGGTGACGAACAACGTGGTCCGCCCGTGCTCATCGTGCAGCCGCGCGAGCTCGACATTGAGCCGCTCCCTGGTGAATTCGTCGAGCGCGGAGAACGGTTCGTCCATCAGCAGCACCGGCGGGTCGGTCGCCAGCGCGCGCGCCAGGCTGACCCGCTGCTTCATCCCGCCCGACAGTTCCCAGACCTGTTTGGTGGCGAAGTCCTCCAGCCCGGTCAGTTTCAGGAAATGCATGGCCGCGTCCTTCGAGTCGGACGGTGATCGCCGCTGCAGCTTCCCCGGCAGCATCACGTTCTCCAACACGTTCTTCCACGGGAACAACACCGGGCGCTGCAGCATGATCGAGACATCGGCGCGGTCGGCCCTGGCCGGTGTGCCGGCGATGTCCACCCTGCCCGAGGAGGCTTCGGTGAGGCCCGCCACGATGTGCAACAACGTGGATTTGCCGCAGCCGCTCGGCCCGAGCAGCGAGACGAACTCACCCTCGGCGACGTCGAGGTCGATCCGGTCCAGGGCGGCGACCGGTCCGCTGTCACTGCTGTAGGTCTTGGTCACACCTTCGATCCGGATCGCCGAGCCGGTGGTCGCCTCGTCTGGTGGCGCGGTCCGGATCGTGCCGGCATCACGGGGCATACTGCTGTGCGTCCTCTTGCACTGCGGGCAGGTCGATTTCGGAATACTCCTGCTGCATGCCGGTGATGTCGTCACCGGTGCCCATGGCGACCGGGTCGACCGTGCCCTCGATCACGCCGGAGTCCCTCAGCACGTCGACCGTGGTCTGCCAGCCCTCCGCGCTCACCGCACCGTACGGGCTGTCGGGCTGATAGCTACCGGCATAACGGCGTACCTCGTCGAAGTAGATCTGCGCGTAGTTCATGTCGGTGCACTCTTCGGGTACCGCCTTGCACACGATGTCCAGTGCGGCTTCGGGATTCGCGTCCGTGAAGGCCGCACCCATGGTGTAGGCGCGGGCGATCTTGACGCCGACCTCGCGCTTGGCCGGATCTTCCAGTACCGCGCCGGTGGTCACCATGCAGTCGCCGGGGATCACGTCGAGCGACTCCGGGGTGATGTCGGTGAACTTGTTGCCCGACGCGGTGAAGGTGGCCAGGTCGGCGAAGCTGGTGGCGTAGGCGGCGACCGTGCCGTCCTGGAGCGCGGTGAGCGACTGCGGGCCGGCGCCGCCGATGGGCAGCAACGTGACGTCGGCGTTGGGTTGCAGTCCCGCTTCGGCCAGCGCCGCGTTGACGATGGGCTCCTCACCGCCGCCGGCCTCGGTGATTCCGAGTGTCTTGCCCCGCAGGTCGGCCACCGACGCGACGTCCGAACCTTCGGGGGTCACGATGATGAAGATGTTGCTCGCCGGGTAGCACATCGGGATACGGATGCCCGGATCCGTCTCTGCCGCCACGACCGCACTGGCGGCGCCGGAGAAGCCGAAATCGATGTTGCCCGCGATCAACTGCTGGGTGACGAAGCCTGAACCGTCCGCCTCTTCGATGGTCAGATCCAGGCCCTCGTCGGTGAAGTAGCCCTGGTCCTCGGCGACGATCAGCGGTGTCCAGAAGATGCCGCGCGGGAACGGCAACATCAGAGTGGCGGCTGTCGAACCGTCGGCGCTTGTGGTGGTGGTTTCGGAGCTGGTGCCGGACGAACACCCGGCCAATACCAGGGTGGTGGCGGCGGCTGCGCTGACGGCAGCCCACACGGGCTTCTTCACGAGTGGGGACTCCTTCAAGTGGCAGGGCAGGCGAGGGGAGTGAATCTTGACGATAGTATTCAATCCGCCGGAGGGCCGCTGGTTTCCATTGTGAAAACACTGCGTTACGAAGCTTTGGAGCGCCGATAATCCCTGTGTAACAACGTTTTATCGAGAAATGCCAGCGTTTGACCACAATGCGGCCATCTTCGTATATTGTCGTTAATCAAGGAGGAGCTATGCGTGATCGCAGCATCTGACGTTCAGACCCTGGCCGCCATCGACGAGCACATCGACATCGATCGCCTCGTGAAAACCGTGCAGGAGATCTGCCGGATCCCCAGCGTGCTGGGGGACGAGGGCGCGTACTCGGCCTATCTGGTGGACATGATGCGGGCCTCCGGGTTCGACGGTGCGGCGCTGCAGCCCGTGCTTCCCGATCGCCCAAATGCCACCGGGCACATCGATTTCGGCGCCGGCGGTCGCACGGTCGTGCTCACCGGGCACCTGGACACCAAGCCGCCCTCATACGGGTGGACGGTGGCCGAACCGTTCTCTGGGGCGTTGGTCGACGGAGCGATCTACGGCCACGGGATCATGGACATGAAGGCCGCCCTGGTCTGCCAGGTGATCGCGATGGAGGCTCTGCGCGCCAGCGGGATACCGCTCAACGGCCGCCTGGCCTTCGCCGGAGTCGTCGACCACATGGGCGACCAGCGTGGCGCGATCGAGTACTTCGCCCATCACGACGCAGATCTGGCGGTGCTCGGCGAATGTTCGGGCAGCCAGGTCTACCTGGGCCACCGCGGTCGGTACTACTTCGACATCACCGTGCGTGGTCTCAGTGCGCACACCTGCCACAAGCCGACCGCGATCAACGCCAATGTCCTTGCCGCACACGCCATCATCGAGCTGGATGCATCCAAGTTCGAGCCGCAGCTCGAGGACTGGGTGCTGGAGCTGTTCGGTCCGGAGACCTACATGGCGCCCGGCCGGGTGTTCGGCGGGCTGCCGCCGGGGGGTCCGTCGATGATCCCCGACGAGTGCGTCATCCGCGTCGACTGCCGGCCCCAACCCGGCGTCACCATCGAGCAGGTGCGCGCCGAGATCGACCGATGCCTCGCCGGCGCGAAGGAGCGCGACCCGCGGTTCAAGGCCGACGTCGTGCTCGCCGACGTCAAGAACGGCTATCTGGTGGGCCGGGACGACGAGGTGACCGTCAACATGGTGCGGGCGTTGGCAGCGGTCCGGGGGCGCGAGTCGCCGGTGTCGGTGGGAAACTGGCTGGGCGACACCTCCAGCGTCGGGCACCGGGTACCGACCATCATCTTCGGGCCCGGTTCCGAACGTGCCTACGCCGCGAACGAACACCTGACGATCGACGAGATCGTGGAGGCCACCCGCGCCTACGCCATGTTCGCCGCGCTGAGCATGGCCGCCGGAGCCCGAACACACCGAACGCCGGAATTCAACTAAGGACATCACCATGCATGTGGGAGCTGCTCTCCAACCTGTCTACGCCGCAGACGAATTCGGCGGGATCGTCAACGCCATGGAAGGCTGGGGCGTCGACCAGCTGTGGTTGACCGACTCGTCGCTGCACGCGAAGTGCTGCTATTCCTTCGCCACGCTGGCGGCGTTGAACACCGAGACGATGTCGATCGGCACCGCCGTCACCAATCCGGTGACCCGCCACCCCGCCGTGGGGGCGGTGGCCGCGCTGACCCAGCAGGAGATCTCGCACGGACGCTTCCGGTACGGCATCGGCGCGGGGGACCGGCCACTGCTGGCACTGGGGTACAAGCCGGCCAAGCTGGCCGTCCTGGAGGACGCCATCAGCGCCACCCGACGGCTCTGGTCAGGCGAAGAGGTGACCTGGGACGCCAACGGCTTCAGCCTCGACCACGGCCACATCCGGCATGGCACCCCGGCCGAGATCCCGTTGTATGTGTCGGCGAGCGGCCCCAAGACCTTGGAGATGGCCGGGCGTATCGCCGACGGGATCATCCTGCTGGCGGGTCTGCATCCGGAGGGCTTGCAGTATGCCATCAGCCACATCGAGCGCGGCGCCGAGAAAGCGGGCCGCGACGCCCGGCCGTCGATCACGGTGTTCGGGTACGGCGCCATCGCCGAGGACGAGGAATACGCGCTCGATGCGGGCCGCAGCATCGCGGCGTGGTTCCCACAGACGGCGCCGGAGTACTGCCGCCTCGCCGGGCTGCCCGACGATCTTGCGCAGCAGGTGAAATCCGCCTATGGCGGCGGTGAGTTCCAGGAGGCCAAGTCCGCGGCCCGGCTGCTGCCCGACGACTTCGTCCGGCGGATGTCGCTGTGCGGCGACAAATCCGTGGTTCGGGAGCATCTGAAGACCATGGCAGAGTTGGGGATCGACTGCTTCGCGGCGTTTCCCACCACCGATACGGTCGAATCGCGCCTCCAGACCGTGAAGGCGCTCGCCGAGACCGCCGCCGAATCGCCGGCGAATGCCTGACCTCCCTGACCGCACCGTCTCCCGGGTCCTGGATACCTGCCTGGGGGTGCGAACCGACGAGACCGTGGTGCTGCTCGTCGACGACGGCACCGACCCCGCTGTCGTCACCGGGCTCGGCGCCGGACTCGACGTCCGTAAAGCCGGGGTCCGCGTCGTCACGGTGCCGCGTTACGACCTTCCGGGCTCCGAGGTGACCCCGGAGGCGGCGCAGGCGCTGCTGGACGCCGACGCGGCCATCGAGCTCACCTCGGTGTTCGTCGGATCGAACCAGGCCCGCCGCGACGCCACCGGCGCCGGGCGCCGCTACCTGGCCATGCCCGGCGTCACCGCCGACACCTTCCGGCTCGGCGGTCCCTACGACGTCGATTTCGACGCCCTGGCCGCCACCACGCGCTCCATCGGGATGCTGTGGGAAGGCGCCGACACCTACCGGATCACCACACCGGCGGGCACCGATCTGTCCGGCTCCATCAGGGGCCGTAAAGGCCGCGCGCTGACCGGAATCGCCCGCGACCCGGGCGCCTACATGGCGCCACCCGACATCGAATCCGGCACCGCGCCAGTCGAGTCGTCCTCGTCGGGTGTCGTGGTGATCGATGGTGACTACCTGTTCATGGGCCCCGGTCCCAGTGCCGGGCCTTCGGTGCTGCACCTGCGCGACGGACTGTTGGTCGGCACCGAAGGCGACGAGGCCGCCCGGCTGACGGAGATGATGGCGCGCTGCGCGGATCCCCGGATGGCCAATCTGGCGGAGGTGGCGATCGGGCTCAATCCGCGGGGGTCGGTGTGCGGGGTGGCGATGGAGACCGAATCCTCGCTCGGCAGTGCCCACATCGCGTTCGGCAACTCGATCGCCTACGGCGGCACGGTCGACGCGGTGGCCCATCTGGACTGTGTGATGCGCAGTGCCACCGTGTATTTCGACGGTGTTCCACGCGTGGTGGAAGGAAAGGTGCAGTCATGACAGCCGGCCCGGCGTTGCCGTCGTTCGAGGAACTGCTCGCCCGGGACGACGTGATCTGGATGGGGCAGAACACCACGCATCTGGAGCCGGCGCCGGAGGTGCTCGCCGCCCTGGACGAAAGCACCCGGCGTCGCGAGTTCCAGGTGTACGCCCCGTCGGCGGGCTTCACCGAGCTGCGTGAACTGATCGTGGCGGATCTGGGCCTGCCCGGTTTCGACGCCTGGGTGCTCGACGGCGCGGTGGCAGGGCTGCACCATGTGTGCACGACGTTGGCGCCCCGCGTCTCCCGTCTGATCACCAGCGACCCGGGGTGGCCGTGGCCGGCGCGTTTCGTCGGCATCGCCGGAGTACCCGTCACCGCACTGCCGGTGTACGAACGGCCCAACGCGCTGTTGTCGGCCGCCCAGATCGCCGAGGTCATCGAGCCCAATGCGCTGATCTACCTGGTCGATCCGCTCAATCCGCTCGGCAGCTCCTACACCGCCGAGGAACTCGCCGACATCGTCGACGTGGCGCGGCAAGCGCAGGCGTATCTGATCCACGACTGCACCTATCGGCATTTCGCCGACGCGCACACGTTGGCGGCGCCGCTGTATCCGGAGCGCACCCTCACCACCTACAGCTTCTCGAAATGGCTCGGCTTGGCCGGGCTGCGGGTGGGCGCGGTGGTCGCGGCGCCCGGGCTGCTCGCCGACGTCATGGCTGCGCCTGCCAACCCGCTCGGTGCCGGCATCCAGGGTCAGCGTGCCGCGATCGCCGGCCTGCGCATCCGCGACCGCTGGCTGTCCCACCTGCGACAGACCAACCGGCGCAACCTCGACACGGTCGAGACGGTGGTCGCCGAGTCGGGTGTCGGTTCTGTCGTGGTGCGCCGGTCACAGGGCAACTTCCTGGCCGTCGACATCACCGACACCGACTGGACGTCAGACGTCCTCTGCCGCGAGATCCTGCAACGGACAGGCGTTTTCATCCGTCCCGGTACCTATCAGTCACCCATGTTCGGAGAACGGTTCGTGAAAGTCAGCACATCGGTGCCCCCCGCATGGGTGGACACGTTCAGCGACGCGTGGCGATCGGTGGCAGCACGATGAGCTTCGCCGAACTCGGTCTCGACGAATACGCCGCTTCCAGCGCGATATCACTGGGCCGCCGCGTCGCCGCCGGCGAGTTGTCGCCGGTCCAGCTCGCCGAATGCGCGCTGGCCATCGCGACACGGGCGGAACCCGAGATCAACGCCTACGCCGCGTTGATGCCGGAGCGCGCCCTTGCCGTCGCCGCCGAGCGTGAGGCCGAGGCGCGAGAGGGTCGCGTGCGCAGCGTGATCCACGGTGTTCCCGTCGCCGCTAAAGACAACATGTACATCGAGGGCCAGCCGTGCTGGAAGGGTTCGCTCACGAGCTCCGACGCACCGGCTCCGGTGTCCTCACCGATGATCGCGCGACTGGAGAACGCCGGGTCGGTCATCATCGGTCGCGCCACCACCCCGGAGTTCGGGTGGAAAGCCGTCGGAAACTCACCCCGCACCGGCGTGAGCCGCAATCCGTGGGACACCGGCCGCAACACCGGCGGGTCGAGTGCGGGGTCGGGCGCCGCCGTCGCCAGCGGCGCCGTGCCCATCGCCACCGGTACCGACGCCGGTGGCTCGATCCGGGTGCCTGCTTCGTTCTGCGGCACAGTGGGATTGAAACCCACGTTGGGCGCGATCCCGGTCTGGCCGGGCACCGTCAACGAAAACCTCTCGCACGCAGGACCGTTGACGCGGTTCGTCGAAGACGCCGCGGCGGTGTTCACGCTGACACGTGGCCCGGATTCGCGGGACCCGCAGTCGTCGTTCTCGGTGCCGACGCCGGCCGACCCGCGGACCCGCCGGCGGGTGGGGGTGGTCCGCGAGCCGTTCGGGGTGCCACCCGACCCCGACGTCGCCGACGCATTCGACACCGCGATCGGACTGTTGTCAGCGGCCGGGATCGCCGAGCTGACCGAGATCAGCCTGGACCGCGCCGCGCCGCTGGACATCTTCGACGCGCTGTGGGTGACCGGACGCGGACTCGGCTTCGCGGAGGTGATTCGACAGCATCGCGACGTCATGGACCCCGCCCTGGTCCGGCTCGCCACCTTGGCCACCGAGTATTCGCTGGCCGACTTCTTCGCGGTCATGCAGCGGCGCCGGGCGTTCAACGAGTGGGCGTTCGCGCTGTTCGATCGCTGGGACCTGCTGCTCATGCCCACCATGCCGATGACGGCGTTCGACGCCGAGGCCGAGGTGCCGGCAGGCGGGCAGGCCGACGCGAAACTTCCGTGGGCGACTTGGACGCCCTATACCTACCCGTTCAACATCTCCGGGCAGCCGGCGATCTCGCTTCCCGTCGGTCTCGGGCCGGGCCGGATGCCCGTCGGCCTGCAGATCGTCGGGCCGTGGTCTGCCGACCTGACGGTGCTGTCGTTCGCGGCCGCGTGCGAAACCGTGTTGGCGGAAATGAATTTGTCGCGGGTGGCGAGGGTCCGCGCCTCCGACACGGACAGGTGATCCACAGCTCTATCCAGAATACGAAAAACAGGACGTTATCGCGGGTGCACGGCCTACGATCTGGAGGTGGTTGCGGGGGACTGGCGGCCCAGGGTCCCGGCCGCGACGATCGGCCGGCCGCGAATCGCCGACCGCGTGGTCCGTCGTCCGGAGGTGCTCCGGAGGCTGGCGACGGCGGCCGGCGGAGACGTCGTCGTCGTGTCGGCTCCCGCGGGATACGGCAAGACCACCGCGGCAGCGATGTGGGACGGCGCCGACGCGCGTCCCTTCGCCTGGGTGCGCGTCGACCACCTCGACGACGACTCCGCGCATTTG
Source organism: Mycobacterium sp. NAZ190054 (assembly GCF_001545925.1). Lineage (GTDB taxonomy): Bacteria > Actinomycetota > Actinomycetes > Mycobacteriales > Mycobacteriaceae > Mycobacterium. Next base: position 13,569 of record NZ_LMVQ01000501.1, read on the forward strand.
TTGCTGCACCTGGCGACGGCGGTCGCCGGGCTGCGCGACGACGGCAGTGACTTACTGCGCTACCTGAGTGGGCCCGGCCGCAGCCCGGCTCAGTTGGTGCCCGCGGTGGTTCAGCTCCTCGAACGCCGGGGACCGCTGGTGGTGCTCCTCGACGACGTGCACAAGCTGACGGACCCCGGAGCGGTGCGCACGCTTCAGATGTTGATCGACGAGGTGCCGGCCACCACCACCCCGGTGTTGGTCGGCCGGTTCATGCCGCCGCTGGGACTGGCCCGGCGCCGCCTGCAACACAGCGTGGTGACGGTGGACCAGGAGGTGTTGCGGTTCTCCGCCCAGGAGGCCACCGAGGCGCTCACCTCGATCAGCGGCGCCCGGGACGACGCGACGACCGCGGCGCTGGTCGAGCTGTGCGAGGGATGGCCCGCTGCGGTGATCCTGACGGCCATGGCGCTGCGGGACGGCACCGCGCTCGAAGAGCTGGGCGGACGCGACAACCTCGTGGTCGACTACGTCGTCGAGGAGGTGATCGACCGGCTCGACGACGACACCGCCGCCTTCCTGGTCGAGTCGGCGGTTCTCGGCCGCTTCACGGCCGACCAACTCGACACAGTTCTCGGACGCGACGATTCCGCGCAGATGCTCGCGCTGCTGTCCGGGTCGGGCAACCCGTTCCTGATCGTGCTCGACCACCACCGGGTGTGGTACCGCTACCACCATCTGTTCGGGGACGTGCTGCGCGGCCGCTTGCGCGCCGATGCGCCGGCCCGGTTCCGGGAGCTGGCGACGCGCGCAGCGGATCTTCTCGAACGCGACGGCGACATCGACGGAGCGCTCGTGCACGCTCTCGACGCCGGGGACAGTGCGCGCGCGGCTGCGTTGGTCGGCTGCGAGGCGGTCCGGTTGGGGTTCGACGGCCGTGCCGGCGTGCTGGCCCGCCGCCTGGCGATGCTGGATACGCGCACGTTCGCCGAGCACCCGGACGCCGCGGTGGCGCGCGCGTGGCTGGGGGTGACGACAGCCGACGCCGGACTGATCCAGCGGTCGCTGACCTCGGCGGTGCGCGCCGATCGGGGGCAACCGCTGTCCGACGGCACGCCGTCGGTGAAAGTTGCGGTGGCCCTGATCAGTTCACTCGTCGGGACCGGCGGGGTCAGCGACGTGGTGCGCCAGGCCGACGTGGTGCGCGCGGCCGGGGACAACCTGGTGAATCCGTGGTGGGGAGCGGCCACCGTGATGAAGGGCGCCGCGGAGGCCATGCGCGGGCACACCGTGACGGCCCGCAGCCTGCTCGAAACCGCATTGCCGGTCATCGACGATCTGCCGGGCTTCCACGCCGCGGCGCTGGCACATCTGGCCCTGCTGGACGTCGCCGCCGGCGACGACGAGACGGCCGTGGAGCGCAGCGAAGCGGCCCGGACCCTGTGCGACAAGTACGACCTGTGCGACGTCGTGCCGATGATCGTGGTGTACGCGACCAGCGCGGTGATGGCCGCGCGGATGGGTGACGACGCCGCCGTAGGGCAGTCGGTGACGGTGACCGAGACACTGTTGTCCCGGTTGGGCCAATTGGCGGCGCGCACAGCGCTTCTGGGGCACGGGCTGCTGGCATGGACGGCCGCGGTGATGCAGGATCCCGATCTGCTGAGCCGGCACCTGGCAGCCGCGCAGCGAACGTGCCACCGGGAACCGGACGCGGTGGCGCTCATCCAGCGGGTGGACCGCGTCAAGGCGATGGCCGCGGGCGGCACCCGCCCGCTGACCGCTGCGGAGCTGCGACTCCTGCCGCATCTGGCCAGCCATCTCTCGCTGCAGCGCATCGCCGAGGAACTCGTGATCGGCCGGGAGACGGCCAAGAGCCATGCCACCTCGATCTACCGCAAACTAGGTGTGTCCTCCCGCGGTGAGGCGGTCGCCGAAGCGAAGAGGATCGGTCTCATCCCGAACTGACGGTCACCCGCCTTTCGACCAACTCCACGCCGTGAGCACCCAGCGGGACCCGTTGTCCTGCAACGCGACAGTGAAGACCGACCCACTCTGCGTGCGCTGTGCGCCGGCGAGGGTGAAGGTCATGGTCGCCGGCACGACCACGTAGCCGAACCCGCCATCGCGTCGACGTCACCGGCGTTGAAAGCGTCGACGTAGCGGCGTACCGCCTCGAGGGGAGTGTCAGCCATACGTCATCGTCGCCAGGTTGCCCCACAGGTTGCGCAGACTGGCCGTGCCGCCGAACAGCGTGGTGAAGTGCGTCGAGTCGACGAGCACGATGTCCCCGGACCGGTCCCCGTCCGGAGGCATCCAGATCACCGCGTTGAACGCGGTGTTCCCGGCGTCGGTGAACGGGTGGGGTCGATCCAGGTCGATCGGCTGACGGGCCAGGACACGCAGGTTCGCGCCCTCCGGTGCGGTCAACTCGTAATGCGGGAGGTGTTGGTGGAAGCTCAGTGTCGGCACGTCGGACAGCAGCCCCAGCTCGTCAAACTCGTGATAAGTGGTGAGTGCGAACGGCTCCCGCGTTCCGCTGACCAGCGCGGGACGCAAACCCCAGATGTTGTGCACGGGGACTCCCAGCGCGCGCATCAGCGAACGGGTGTACCGGCTGAACCGTTGCTGGCGGGGCACCAGCCGGTCCCCGTGGTGTCGGTACTCGACCTGCCGCTGACCGAGATCGTCGGTGAATCCGACATCATGATGCGGGGCGAGCAACAGGCAGGTGCCTTCTCGACGCGACCATTCCCGCAGCGCGTCCACTTCGTCGCGCCCGGCGTCCAGTTCCGAGTTGAGATGGTCGAGGCCGAACACCATGAGGGTGTCGGTGTCGGCCAGGATCCGTTCGTCGATCGGCTGCGCGTAGCCGGCCTGGTCGACCCGCTGGAAGACCGCGACCGGATGGCCGGTCATCTCCCCGACCAGATCCTGGAAGGTCAGGGTCGACCGGTGGAAGAGTTCCAGCGTTCCCGCGATGCCCTGCAAGAAGTTGGCGGCGTCGAACTCCGGGGTCTCGTAGGCGGGGTAGACGACATTGCGCACCTCGGTCAGCGTCGAGAAGCGGTTGCTCATGGCGGCCGGATCCCGCTGCGATTCCCAGGGATAACTCCACGTCCAGTAGATACTCACCCGGCGCCGGCCGTTGCGGGGACGGGCGAGGTGGTCCTGGTTGTAGGTTCTGGCCGGTCGCAGGGTCATCCCGGCTCCTGATCGCCGAGCCCGGCGAGGTAGCGCAGCGCGTTCATGCCGGGCAGGAAGAAGTAGGCACCGCCGCGCAGCGTGGTGAATGCCGGAATGCCTTTGTGCACCTTCCGGATCGGACGTCGGGGAACGGTGAAATCGAGTGTCCCGTCCTGGGTGCCGCAGATCGGATCGTGCTCGTTGCCCAACTCGTGAAAGGTCTTGTCGTTGATCCACACGTTCTGGGCGAATTCGAACTGTCGCACCAGGCTCGCGCAGATGATGAACGCCGCGATTCCGCGCTCGATTCCGTCCTCGGGCGCCCCGTCCGGCAGCGCGGGCCCGTAGGTCGCGCCCCGGCGGATCATCCTGCGGCGATTCACGTAATGCGCGGTGTCCCGCGGGTTGAGCCGCCGGGCGTGGGACCCGAGCGGGCACGCATACCCGAACGGGTCCATCTCCTTGTAGTTGAAGTCGTTGTTGCGCAGGGGATCCCCGCCCAGTTCCCGGTCGTCGGCGTGCGGGGCGAGTACCAGCGGCGCCCCGCTGCGCCAGCGGCCCATGAACTTCGCCGCCAGCAGCTCCTGTTCCTCCGGCGTCTCGGCGTTGTCGGCGAGGTAGGCGCGGAACGCTCCGACGTGCTCCTCAAGGCGGCGGTACGCCATGTAACTTCCGTTGCGCGACAATACGTTCGGTTCGGGCAGGTCCGTCACGGGGCCGTCCTCGTCGGGATAGCCGAGGATGAACTCACCCGGCTCCAACGCTGCACCCGATCCCGGCGTCGGCTCTTCCCCTGAACCCTTCATGACGGGTTGGGACAGCCGGTCGCGGAAGCCGAAATGGTCGTGCGCGTAATTGAACGGGGGATGTGCGTTGAGATCCAGGTAGGACAGTGTGCGCACGCCGTCGCAGCGGGCCACCAGCCGATCGTGTTCACCGACACACCGCGCGTGTTCGTCGTCGTCGCGGGCGAACAGAATGGCGATGGCGTGCACGTCAGGTCCGGCCAGCCCACCCAGCCAGTGCTCGGGTGCGTTCGCCCCGGTGTCGCCCAGGATGTCGGCACGCGCCGCCATACCTTCCCGGAACTCGTCGGGGAACGTGGCCAGCGCGGCGTCGGGAACCCCGAGTGCGCGCAGACCGTTCCAGGTGAACGCCAGCGTCACCCAACGCCTGGAGCTGTCCATGCCGGCGGTGACGTCAGCGGCCGACTGCACGACGTCGAGCAGTTCGGTGAGCCAGGCCCGTCCGCCGGCAGCGTGGTCGAACGTCAGGAACTCATAGCGCCCGGTCATGGCGGGCGTTCGGGTCAGCAGGATGTGCTGAATGTCGTCGAGCTGGAGCGTCACTGCATCTGGTCGAGCATGTCGGAGAAGGCGGCCTTGAGCCGCAGGGCCTTCTTGATCTCGTCGGCGGTCACGTACGGGTACTCGCCGTACTCGAGAAAGCTGGGGTACTGGTGCTCGCGGACGAACTTGACGAAGGCTTCGGGGTTGCTCTGCCAATCCTCCGGGAAACCTTCGAGGTTGGTGAACACCGTGGTGATCCCCGTCGCGCTGAACAGGCGGACGGCGTCCTCGGTGTACTTGTCGAAATCGGTGTCGAAGATCCCCTGGTACTGGAAGTGAAGCCCGGAGCCGACGTCGAACAGCACCCACCGCAGATAGTGCAGCCGCAGAGGTTCCAGGACGTCGGGACTGCCTGCGACCGCTTCCTCGATCTGCTTGCCGTAGGCGCGCACAGCCTCTTCGCGCCCCTCCTTGACCTTCGCGATGATCGAGAATCCGTAGCACGCCGGGGTGCGCGGAAACACCGGACCGTAGCGGCCCCGCTCGAGTTCGAAGTAGCCCTCGGGCGGGATGGCCATGGCCGCCGGTCTCATCCAATTGTTTTCGCCTGCAACCATGCTCGTCCTTCCGGGGCCGTCACGGGGATCGTAGGCGCGGGAAAGCGGCGCCGTAATCCCCCGGATCGGGGGAACTCCCACGTGGGCACAACCCAGGCCGGCGGCGAGTCCCTGAGCACGCTTGTCCTCGTGACGTTTTCACCCGTTGTGGGGGATGCCGCGTGTTGTCCCGGCCTTCTACGGTGGCTGCAGGCGGTCGCGGGCCACGCGGCTGCGCCCGAACCAACGCAGTAGGAGTGTGCAATGCGGTTGGTTTATCTGCTTGTCGCTCCGGTGGCGATGTCCACCGGCATCGCCATCGCACCACCGGCGGTCGCCGATTGCACGAGTGCCGGTGGAACCACCATCTGCTCGCAGGGGACGGTGCGCGGCTCCGATACCGGGGACGGTCCGAGCGGGTCCGGCCCGTATGTCCCGTATCCCTGCGATCTGAACTACTACGACTGCAACGAGTGGTGGAACGTCGATTTCGATGCTGACATCGACGTCGATCCGGGGCCTCGTCCTCCGGGCCCGCCCGACATCGGGCGTCCCGGACGTCCTGACTTCGGCAACCCGGGGCGCCCGGGTGGTGGCGGTGGCCGCGGCGGAGGCGGTCGACGATGACAACAGAGGAGAAGCACATGTCACCCCTTTCGTTCGCCTCTTGGGCCGGTGCCCTCGTCTGCGCCGCCGTGCTCGGCACCGCCGCGCCCGCCGCCGCGCAGCCGCCACCGGCCCCGGTGAACTGCTCCTCGGCGGACCTGACGGGGACGTTGACCGGGGTGATGGCAGCCACGTCGGCCTATCTGTTCACCCATCCGCCGGTCAACGACTTCTTCTCCAGCCTCAAAGGGCAACCGCCGGAGGCGCGGCGCGCGGCCTTGCAGACCTTCATGGACGCCAATCCGCAGGTGCGGTCGGAGCTGCAGGGAATCCGCCAGCCGATGGTGGACTTCCGCCGGCGGTGCGGCGGCTGAGCGGTTTACGATCACCCGGTGCGAAACATCAACGTGCGGCGGGTGACTGCCGCGTCCCTGGGCGCGGCCGCCGTCGTCCTGTCGTCAGCCACCGCCCACGCCCAGCCGCCGAACTGCACGGCGGCCGACCTCGCCGGTGTCGCGACCGGTGTCAGCGCGGCCACGTCGGCGTACCTGTTCACGCATCCGCCCGTCAACGACTTCTTCACGTCGCTCAAGGACAAGCCCCGGGACGAGAAGAAGGCCGCGGTGATCGCGTTCATGGACGCCAATCCGCAGGTCGCCGCGGAACTGCGGGGGATCCGTCAACCGCTGGTGGATCTGCGCAACCGCTGCCACAACTGACCTCAACGCCGCTCGAGGGCGACCGCCTCGGCCAGCACGGCGGGGATGGCCGGGACGCGCCCGACCGCGTCCAACAGCGCGTGGGCACACAGGTCGGCGATGAAGTCGGCGTCCAGCGAGGGGTCCATCAGCCGTTGGCGGCACATCTCGAAGGTGAACGCCAGCCACCCGTAGACGGTCGCGCGTAGGTCACGTTCCACCTTGTCATCGATCGCGCCGGCGGCGTCGTTGATGCGGTCGAGGATCCGGTTGGCCTGCCGGTCGTTGTCGACGTCTTCGATGCCACGCAGCACCGGATCGGAGCGGATGCCCATGTAGGCCGCCCACGCCCGGTGCGGATGCTGCTCGTCGTAGTGCAGATAGGCCAGCACGCCGGCACGCACCTGCGCGAACAGCGACTGCCCGGGCAGCGGAGGGGTGTTGGTGGCCTGGAACAGCCGCTCGCCCTCGGCCCGCACCACCGCGGCGAAGAAGGCCCGCTTGTCGGGGAAGTAGTGGTACATCAGTGCGCGGGAGACGCCGGCGCGCTCGGCGATCTCGTCGATGCGCACCTCGTCGTACGGCCGCTGGCCGAACACCTCGGCGCCGAGGGCGAGCAGTTCGTTGCGGCGGTTCTCGGGGGTGAGCCGGCGGCGTCCTTCAGCCATGGACCGATACTACTTGACACATGTGTAATAGCCGCGCAGGCTGGGGCACATGGCCATCGTCGGCGACCGGCGGTCGTTTCCCAAGCTGCCACACCCGCCACGGCGTGTCCCGATCCTCGGCGATGTGTTCGGCTTCAGCACCGACCTGCTCACCCAACCGTCCTCGGAGCTGCCCGCTCCGGTCTTCGAGTTCCGGTTCCTGGGAGCACGATACGTGGTCGCCGCGGGCTCGGAGGCGGTGGTCGAGCTCAGCGACGAGAGCCGCTTCTGCAAGCACATCGGGCCCGACATCGAGGCGTTGCGGTTGCTCGGGGGCGACGGACTGTTCACCGCCTACAACGACGAACCCAACTGGCAGAAGGCGCATGACGTGCTGATGCCGGCCTTCAGCCGGCAGGCGATGCACAGCTACCACACCATCATGTTCGACGTCGCCGACGAGTTGGTGGCGCGGTGGGACGCGCGCGCCGACACCGGCGAGATCATCGACGTCCCCGCCGACACCACCCGGGTGACGCTGGAGACGATCGGGCGCTGCGCGGCGGGTTACCCGTTCGGCTGCTTCGACTCCGAGGAGGCGCACCCGTTCGTCGAGCACATGGTGGCGGGGCTGGAAGGGTCGGACCGGCTCGGCGTCTTTCGGGCGACGTTTCTGCCGGAGTTCGTCGTCCGGCGCGCCGAACGCATGGTGCGCCACCATGCCGCGCAGCTGCACGCGATCGCCGACGAGATCATCGCCGAGCGGGTGCGCGACGGGCTGGGACACCACGACGACCTGCTCGAGCTGATGCTGGTGTCGGATCTGGATGCGGCCAACATCCGCTACCAGTTGATCAACTTCCTGGTGGCCGGCCATGAGACCACTTCGGGTGCCTTGTCTTTCGCGCTGTACTTCCTGTCGCAGCACCCGGAGGTGGCCGAGCGGGCGCGGGCCGAGATCGCCGAGGTGTGGGGTGACGACGGCCGTCCGCCGTTCGAGTTGATCGCGAAACTGCGCTATGTGCGACGGGTTTTCGACGAGGCGCTGCGGCTGCAGCCGACGGTGCCCGGGTACTACCGCGCCGCCCGCGAGGACACCGTGCTGGCCGGGATGCACCCGATGCGCGAGGGCGACTGGGTGCTGACGCTGACGATGGGGCTGCACCGTGATCCGCGGTGGGGGGATGATCCAGATGCCTTCGATCCGGACCGGTTCGCACCGGAGAAGGTCAAGGCGCGTCCGGCGGGGTTGTACAAGCCGTTCGGCACCGGGCCGCGGTCGTGCATCGGCAGGCAGTTCGCGCTGCACGAGGCGGTGCTGTTGCTGGCGGTGCTGCTGCGCCGGTATGACCTGATCGCCGACCCGGACTACCGGCTGCAGGTTGCGCAGCGACTGACGTTGATGCCGAAGGACTTCCACCTGACCGTCGCCCGGCGAGCGTGACGCCTCACCTGCCGAGCGCACGCAGTGTCCGCTGGTAGCGGCGCATCCCGCCGATCCAGCGGTCGTAGTCGCCACCCTTGTGCCGGTACATCTCGAGCAGTTCCGGGTGCGGCAGCACCATGAAGCGGTCTTCGAGGATCGCCTCGACCGTGACGGCAGCGACGTCGGCGGCGCTGAGCACACCCGCCGACTGTTCGATGGACGACGCGCCGAGCCGCGCATCGGGGTCGTCGGTGCTCCGGACCTCCTGCAGCAGCGGGGTTTCCACGCCGAGCGGGCACACGCAGCTGACCCCGATGCCGTCGTCGCCGTAGGTGATGGCCAGCCACTCGGCGAACCCGACCGCGGCATGTTTGCTCACCGCGTACCCCGCCGCGCCCAGCTGTGTCAGCAATCCGGCTGCCGACGCCACCGACACGAAGTAGCCCGACCCGCGCGACCGCCAGTGCGGCACCAGTAGCCGGGCCGCGCGGATGTGCGCGCGCAGGTTCACATCGAGGATGACGTCCCAGTCGGATTCGCTGCCGAGGCCGGGCTTTCCGATGATGCCGGCGTTGGCCACGTAGAGGTCGACGGGCGTGAACTCCCGCGCGGCGAGCGTGATCAGACCTTCGATGTCCACGACGTCGGCCGCGTCGGCCCGCAACGCCGCCGCCGTGCCCCCGGCGTCGCGGATCGCCGATGCGGTGGTGTGCGCGCCGGACTCGTCAAGATCGCCGACGACGACGCTGACCCCGCGGGACGCCAGCTCGGTCGCGATCGCCGCGCCGATCCCTGAGGCTCCGCCGGTGACGATCGCTGTCTTGCCGTGAAGTTCCATGCCCCGAGTGTGCCGCGAACGTGCGCGAAATCGCGGACAACCACGGCGTGGCGGCCGCAGACACGCACCCTCGCGCCAAGAGGGCTAGCCGAAGTGGACGCCCTGGGCCAGCGGGAGTTCCGTCGAGTAGTTCACCGTGTTGGTCGCGCGGCGCATGTATGCCTTCCACGCGTCGGACCCGGACTCGCGGCCGCCGCCGGTCTCCTTCTCGCCGCCGAACGCGCCGCCGATCTCGGCGCCCGACGTGCCGATGTTGACGTTGGCGATTCCGCAGTCCGACCCGTCGGCGGCCAGGAAACGCTCAGCCTCGCGCATGTCCAGCGTGAAGATCGACGACGAAAGTCCCTGGGGTACCGCGTTGTTCAGCGCGATCGCCTCATCCAGCGTGTCGTAGGTGAGCACGTAGAGAATCGGCGCGAAGGTCTCCTGATGCACCACCGGGCTCTGCGACGGCATCCGCACCACCGCCGGCGTCACGTAGAACGCGCCCTCTTCGAAGTCCGGGCCGACGTCGACGCGCTCGCCGCCGGCCACCGTCCCGCCCTCGGCGACCGCCCGCTGCAGGGCCAGGACCATGTCCCGGTAGGACGCCGAGTGGATCAGCGGCCCCACCAGCGTGCCGTCGGCGAACGGGTCACCGACGGGCAGCTGCCGGTACGCCGCGACGATCCGGGACACCAGCTCGTCGGCCACCGACGAGTGCACGATCAGCCGGCGCAGCGTGGTGCACCGCTGACCGGCCGTGCCCGCCGCCGAGAACACGATGCCCCGCACCGCCAGGTCCAGGTCGGCGGCCGGGGTCACGATCGCCGCGTTGTTGCCGCCCAGCTCCAGCAGCACCCGGCCGAACCGTGCAGCGACCCGCGGGCCGACCTCGCGGCCCATCCGCACCGACCCGGTCGCCGACACCAGCGCCACCCGCGGATCGTCGACCAGTTTCTCGCCGATCTCCCGCTCACCCAGCACCAGCCGGCCCACCGCCGCGGGCGCCCCCACGTCGGCGCAGGCGCGCTCCAGCAGCGCCTGACACGCCACCGCGGTCAACGGCGTCAGCTCCGAGGGCTTCCACACCACGGTGTCGCCGCACACCAGCGCCACCGCGGTGTTCCACGCCCACACCGCGACGGGGAAGTTGAACGCGGTGATGACCCCGACGACACCGAGCGGGTGCCAGTTCTCCATCAGCCGGTGCCCGGGCCGCTCCGATGCGATCGTGCGCCCGTACAGCTGCCGGGACAGCCCGACCGCGAACTCGCAGATGTCGATCATCTCCTGCACTTCGCCCAGCGCCTCGGAGGTGATCTTCCCCGCCTCGATGGTCACCAGCGACGCCAGCGCGGCCTTGTGCTCGACGAGCAGCTGGCCGAGCCGCGCCACCAGCGCGCCGCGCACCGGCGCCGGCGTGGTCCGCCACGTCGAGAACGCCTCCGCGGCAGCGGTGATCGCCGCGTCGGCGTCCGCGGGAGACGACGCCGGGACGGTGAACAGCACGTCCCCGGTGATGGGCGTGCTCGCCGGCAGGCCCTCGCCGCCGGCCGGAGCGAGCTCGACGGAGGCGCCGACGTCGGCCAGCGCGTCGCGCACGCGGGCGCGCAGTGCGTCGGCGGTGGGCAGCGGGGAGGTCAGAACGGTGGTCATGAGCATGCGACTTTCTCGTAGAGGTCGTAGGGATCGTGGATGTGGTGTCCGATCTGGCCCTCCATCCGTTCCCGGCTGTAATCGGCGGCATCGCCGTCGGTGGCGGCCGTGGTGTCGCCGTCCAGGTTGGACCGGAAGATGCCGGCCGCCGATGCGGGCAGGAAGTCCTCGTACACAACAGGTCTGGTGGGATCGCCACCGTGGTAATACGCCAGGCCGGACGCAGCCATCTCGGCGTCGGTGGCGGGGAAATGATCGTGCCACACCGCGGCGGGATCCGCACAGGCCATCGCCGCGTCGAAGCGTGAGCGGCCCGGCGGTGTCAACGCCACCCCGCGCTGCTCGACCTCACCGAACCGCACCCGCAACGTGCCGTCCGACACCGCGCCCGACGGCGACCGGAACCGCCGCGGCTCGGCCAGCGCGCGGAACGACGTCTGCCGCAACAACACCTGCGGGCCGGGCACCGGCGGCGGTCCCTGGATGTGGTCGATCATCGTGATCCCGCGCGCGGTCATGGCGCGCTGCAGCTCGTCGATGTCGAGCACCCGCGGCGTCAGATGGTTGATGTGGGTGGACGTGACGCCGGCGATGTCGGCGGCCACCGGCGAGACGGCCGAGAGTTCGTCGTACCAGGCGCGGTCGATCGGCTCGCGCGACAGCGCGAACGCCGCCACCGCGTCGGCGACGAACACCGGGGCCTCCGAGGCGGGGCAGCCCCCGGCCGCGGCGATGTTCGTCTTCTACTACTCGGTGCTCTCCGAGGTCACCCCGCCGACCGCGCTGGCGGCCGTCGGCGCCTCGGCGGTCACCGGGGGCCGCGCGATCCCGACGATGTGGCAGGCAT
>NZ_LMVQ01000502.1 GCF_001545925.1 Mycobacterium sp. NAZ190054
AGTCATCGATCTTCCACCCTGCCAGATCGTCCCTCGGTCGTGCGTCCAGCGCCGCCCGGAACGACCCCATCGCGTCGATCAGCGCGGTGAACACCCGGTGCGCGGCGACCAGATCGCTGTCGGACAGACCGGCCAGCGCCGCGTGGGCGTGCTCGTCGAGGGGGGTGAAGAACTCGCGTGCGACCCGCATGCCCTGCTCGGCGACGCGCAACATCACCTTGCGCCGATCGCTGGGATCGGAATCACGCAGCAGATGGCCCGAGGAGATCAACCTCTCAACCAGGTAGGTGATCGCCGCACCGGATGTTCCCATCCGCTGTCTGAGCTCGCCCGCTGTCAGCGGCGCACCCGCCTTCTCGGCGACGATGACGTACAGCAACGCCCGGAAATCGTTGGGGGTCAACGCGTTCAGCCCGGCGAAGCGGTGCCCGATCTGGTCCGACTCCGCGGTCAGGGCTCGAACATCCGCGGCGATCACCGCCTGGAGCGCCGCCCGGTCGACATCCTGCACGCGCTCACCATACCGAGGATCTTTTCAGTTGATTAATTGTTAATATTCTGAAACGTTGGTCTGATGCGCCGTCGGTACCCGTGGGTGGTCGCGCTCCTGGTCGTCCTCGCCTCCGGCGCCCTGCTCGGACTGTCCGACAGCGATCTGGTCGCCGCGCACCGGGTGTTCACCGCGCTGATCGACGCGATGGGGTCGTTCCGGGCGGCGCTGGACGCACGACCGAGGGACGATCTGGCAGGGTGGAAGATCGATGACT
>NZ_LMVQ01000503.1 GCF_001545925.1 Mycobacterium sp. NAZ190054
CCAAAATCCGCCTCATCAACGCCCGCGGCTACGGCCACCACTCAGCCCGAACACTGACCTCAATGATCTATCTCTGCCTCGGCGGACTGCACCCTCAGCTACCCACAAGAACCTGAGGAGCCGCACACATGTTCGATCGATTGTTCGCGGGGCTGGAGCAGTCCGCGGTGGTGGCTGCGATCGAACAGTGCGCCCGGGAGGAGGCTCAGGCGGGGGCGCGCAAGGCCGCGGCGATCGCCGAGCTGGTGTATCAGGCGGTGAGCTGGGATGACGGGCGCGATGACTGGGTGTATGACTCGTGGGCGGGCGCGGCGTGCGAGCTGGGGGCGGTGTTGAACCTGGGGACCCGGGCGGCCTCGGGGCAGATGCGGATCGCGGTGGCGTTGCGTGATCGGCTGCCCCGGCTGGCCGAGCGGTATCTGCAGGGCCGGGTCAGTGCCCAGGTGGTGGCCAAGATCTGTTGGCGCACCCGGCTGGTCGAGGACCCGCAGGTGCTGGCGCTGCTGGATGGCGAGTTGGCGGGTAAGGCGTCGCGGTGGGGGTCGTTGTCGCAAGAGGCGTTGGTGGCTGCCATTGATGCGGTGATCGAGCGGTTCGATCCGGATGCGGTGATCCGGGCTCGGGAGGTCGTCAAGGCCCGGGATTTCCATATCGGCTCGGTGGATGATCCGGATGAGCTGGTGTTGGTGTGGGGTCAGGTGCTGGGCTGTGATGCGGTGGTGTTGGCGGCGCGGATCGCCGA
>NZ_LMVQ01000504.1 GCF_001545925.1 Mycobacterium sp. NAZ190054
CGCCGCGCCGGCGCTGGTAGAACCTCAGGTGTGCGCGCACGCCTGGTCCACACCTCAGATCTCGACGACGAGACCCGCGAGGACGCCCGCCGGATGGTCATCGACGCGTTCGACGGGGACTTCGCCAGGGCGGTCGACGTGCCGCCCGCGGCGATCGCCACGGCGCTGGCGACCTTCCGGGTGGGCCGGCACCGCGCGGAGGTCGTCGCGGTGGCCGACGGCGTCACCTACGTCGACGACTCGAAGGCCACCAATCCGCACGCCGCGCAGGCCTCGATCACCGCGTTCGCGCGGGTGGTCTGGGTGGCCGGCGGCATGCTCAAGGGTGCGTCCGTTAACGACCTGGTCGCCGCGACCGCAGACCGGCTGGTCGGCGTCGTGCTGATCGGGCAGGACCGCGCGGTCGTCGGCGACGCGTTATCGCGACACGCACCGGATGTCCCCGTCGTCGAGGTTGTGACGGGGGAGGATTCTGTGATGCTTGAGAAAGATGAGTCAGGTGTTACTTGTGTGACTCGAGTGACCTCGGCGCCCGGCCAGGCTCCCGCCGATGCGCTCATGGCCGGGGTGGTCGACGCCGCGCGGGCCCTCGCCGGGCCGGGGGACACGGTGCTGCTCGCCCCGGCGGGTGCGTCGTTCGACTCAAGTCTCCTCAGGCTCCACGCATACGTGTCGGCACAGGGTCCGGGCGCCCAAGCACAGAAGTCACATCAGGAACAACCGCAACATCAAGCA
>NZ_LMVQ01000505.1 GCF_001545925.1 Mycobacterium sp. NAZ190054
AGAACACCCTCGACCTGCGCGAGCCGAAACCCGGGGATCCGCCCTACGTCGCGGTGCCGTACCTGGACCGGATGGACCCCGCCGTGCTGACCCACCACGCGCTCGGCGCCGGCGACCGGACGCTGATCACCACAGCCGCCGCGCAGGCCGGCCGTGCGGCCGCCCGGTCGGGCGCCCACACCCAGGCGTGCGAGTTCTTCCAGATCGCGCTCGACCGTGGCGGTCTGCTCGACAGCCGTGCCGAGGCCGAACTGCTCGAACAGCTCGCCGACGAGTACTACCTGACCGACCGTCTCGACGACGCGATCGGCGCGTGCCGTCGGGCGATGCGGATCCGCATGGACATGGACGCTCCCGTCGCGGTCAGCGCCAACCACCACTCGCTCGCGGTCTACGAGTGGTACAACGGCAACCGGACGGCGGCCGACCAGCACGTCACCGATGCCATCGCGGTGCTCGATCATGCTGCGGCGCAACGGGACCCGGCGTTGCCCTGTCAGCTGGGACACAGCTTCGCCATGCAGGCGTTCCTGGCCGTGCAGTCCACCCGGCTCGACGCCGCGGCCCGGGCGTTGGACCGGGCCCGCGAGATCGCCGCCGAGGCGCGCGATCCCGGCCTCCCGTTGCGCCGCAGCATGATCGAGCACCGCGATGGCATCGGTGACGTGCTGGTCGGCCGCCGTCCGGTTGCCGTTGTACCACTCGTAGACCGCGAGCGAGTGGCGATCGGACGG
>NZ_LMVQ01000506.1 GCF_001545925.1 Mycobacterium sp. NAZ190054
CTATGCCGGGGTGGCCGGGGACGCCAACCCGATCCACTGGGACGAGGAGATCGCCAAGCTGGCCGGGCTGCCCGACGTGATCGCGCACGGGATGCTCACGATGGGCCTCGGCGCCGGATTCGTCTCCCGCGAGGTGCTGCGGGCCGGCCCGGACGTCGCAGTGCTGCGCGACGCCGCCGCGCGGATGCGCGACTCCGTCGCCTACCTGGGGAGATAGCGACCACCTCGCGACGGGCCGCGCGACACGCCCGACACGCGATGACCAGCGAAATTCTCAGGCGACGCCACCGGGGCGTGGCCCGTGCGCCGGCCGTGCGGGGCGAACTTTCTCCGGCAAACAGCTTGAAACTGCGAATACCCACGTTATGCAGGCCATTTGGCGTTGCGGGTGGTCGGCGGGGGTACGTCGTCCGCCCGTCGCCGAGGCACGTCCGACCACCCGGTAGCGCCCTACACGCTGGGGTTTTGATGCGACAAGCCGGGGGTGGGGTTAGCTTTCGTCAGTCGGCGTGGGTACGGTCGTCCACGCTGGCTGGTTCTGGTTCCGCCACTACCAGCCGAGACAAATCAGTTGATGGACGATACGGAGGAAACCCGTGGCCCTTCCCCAGTTGACCGACGAACAGCGCGCGGCAGCGTTGGAGAAGGCTGCTGCCGCACGTCGAGCACGAGCCGAGCTCAAAGACCGGCTCAAGCGCGGCGGCACCAACCTCAAGCAGGTGCTCCAGGACG
>NZ_LMVQ01000507.1 GCF_001545925.1 Mycobacterium sp. NAZ190054
CGCCGTCCCAGCCTCGACGCGCCGATGCCGGTGATCGCGGCGGCGTCCTCGAACTTCTCGGTGGTCAGCATCGGCCGGACGAATGTGGGGAAGTCCTGCGGCGCGATCTCGTCGTCGGGCAGCGGCGTCGAAAACCCATTGCGCCTCGACGTCGGTGTCCAGCGGCCCGGCCACCGTGGCCGTGCGCACTTCGCCCAGCCGGCCGGCCAGCACGTCGACGAACCCGGGTCCGCCGTCGGACTGTGGGGCGAGGGTCAGTTCGTCCTGCGGGCGCGTGCGCCGCCAGCCCTCGGCGATGCACCGGGCCGCCTGCACGGCGGTCAGACTGTCGCCGAAACTGTCGGGGGCGATGAGAATGGTTGTCACCACGGCAGACTATGGCCTCCGTGGGGGCGTCGCAGGCTGCCGCGGATTGGGTCGCCCGGCAGCCGAGAAGTAACCTGGCAGGCGTGAAACTGCTGGGCCGTAAGAACGACGACGGGGACTCCCGGGACTCCGCGCCCTCCGCCGACGACCGCGCCGAGGCCGCCGCGGCCGCCGAGCGCGCGAGGACCGCACCGAAGGGCAAGCCGACACCCAAGCGCAACCAGGCGGCCGCGACGGCGATTCGCCCGGTTCCCTCCTCCATGACCGCCAGCGCCCACGACCCCTCGGCTCGCGCGAGCGCCTTCTGCACGGCCAGCACGAGGTCCTCTTCGGCCAGCCGTTCGTCCTCGATG
>NZ_LMVQ01000508.1 GCF_001545925.1 Mycobacterium sp. NAZ190054
CGCCGACGCCGGCACCACCCCGCGCGCGCCTCGACGGGCGAGGCGGGCTGCGCCCGAGAGCATCGCCGCCTAAGCCGATCACGACGTCGGCCCCGGCGGCGTCGAAGACCGCCCGGGTCTGCCGGACCGCCTGACGGATCCGCAGCGGCAGCCGGACCAGGTCAGCGGACGGCTTGCGCGGCAACGGCACCGGGGTGATCAGCTCGAGCGGGTATCCGCGCTGCGGCACCAGCCAGGTCTCCAGGCCCCGCTCCGTGCCGAGGGCGGTGATCCGCGCCTGCGGGTCCAGGGCGGCCAGCGCGTCGGCGACCGCCATCGCGGGTTCGACGTGGCCCGCCGTGCCACCGCCGGCAAGAACGACAGATATCCCCCGGTCGCTGCGCTCCTGCCCCGCCGGACAAGATATCCCCCGGTCGCTGCGCTCCTGCCCCGCCGGACAAGATATCCCCCGGTCGCTGCGCTCCTGCCCCGCCGGGACCGAGTTCCCCGTCACCCGTAACGCTGACCTTCCAATGTGCGGGCCCGTCGGCCCTGGTTTCGCCGGCTATCACCGTAGCCGCCGGACGACCTGCCCGACCA
>NZ_LMVQ01000509.1 GCF_001545925.1 Mycobacterium sp. NAZ190054
ACGCACATCCGCTTGGCGAGGGCCTTGAGCCGGTTGAGCCAGTCCACCGCGGCCTGCTGCCCGGTGCCCGGATGCGTCGGTGTGCCGGGCCCGGCGTCGGCCGCGTCGTTGACCCCGGGTGGGCGTCTCGACACGCTGCTGGGCGCGGTCGACTTCGCGACCAGCCCCGAGGTCGATCCCGCCGGTGACGTGACCCGCGCCGTGTGTCTGGCCGTCGACCCGGACCTGCTGATCACGGTCAACGCGATGACGGCCGGCTACGTGGTCAACGACGCGGCCGACGCCGGGCCCGGCACACCGACGCATCCGGGCACCGGGCAGCAGGCCGCGGTGGACTGGCTCAACCGGCTC
Organism: Mycobacterium sp. NAZ190054; assembly: GCF_001545925.1. Lineage (GTDB taxonomy): Bacteria > Actinomycetota > Actinomycetes > Mycobacteriales > Mycobacteriaceae > Mycobacterium. The sequence continues at coordinate 352 of NZ_LMVQ01000509.1, forward strand.
AAGGCCCTCGCCAAGCGGATGTGCGTCGCCCCGACCACGTACGCCCAGGCCGACCTCGACGCCCTCCAGCGCGTCGCCGACCCCGGCCTGTCCACGATCGCCACCGGGGGCGCCGCCGCGATCGTCGACCAGATGCTGGGCATCGCGTCGCTCCGCGGGGTCAGCCTCGTCGGAGACGGCCCGCTGACCGACCCGGCGATCCAACTGCTGTCCGGCCGGGGTCCGACCGTCGCGATCGGCGCGGTCGTCATCGGTCTCGCGGCGCCGGGGCTGCTGCGGCGTCTTACGGTCGACGAGCCAGCGGCCGAGCGAGACACCGACGATGGCGGAGAGGAACACCAGCAGCGCGGTGAACGCGG
>NZ_LMVQ01000510.1 GCF_001545925.1 Mycobacterium sp. NAZ190054
TCAACGGCGTCGCGGGCGATGAGTTCACGATGTCGGAGGCGGTCCAGCGCGGGACCTTGGACATGGGAATCATCAGCGATTTCGGGCTCAGCGGTGTCGAATCCGAGGTCGGGGTGGCCGGGCTGCCCTATCTGTTCGAGAACATGGACCAGGTCAAGGAGCACTACTACAACGGATTTCTCGGCGAGTACAACGCCGCCCGGCTGGCCGAACACGGCATCAGGGTTTTGGCCTGGGGGGACAACAGCTTCCGTGCGCTGTCCAACTCGGTGCGGCCGGTCCAGACCGTCGAGGACATCGACGGCCTGAATCTGCGGGTGACCCAGGTTCCCGTGCTCATCGACTATTTCGAGGCGCTGGGTGCGCGGGTGACTCCACTGCCGATCACCGAGACGCTGACCTCGCTGCAGCAGGGGCTGGTCGACGGGCAGGAGAACGGCATCAACCTCACCGCGAGCTTCGGCTTCGGTGACGCCCAGGAGTTCATGACCGTGACCAATCACGCCTACAGCGCGGTCGCGTTCGTCATCAATGAGCAGGCGTTCGACGGCCTTTCCGCGGAGGATCAGCAGGTCGTCCAGGAGGCCGCCACGGCGGCAGCGGAGTTCGAGGTCGAGCAGAACATCAAGGACGTCGAGACCAACCGTGCCAAGCTCGAGGACGGCGGCGTGGTGTTCAGTGAACTGACCCCCGCAGCGGTCAGG
>NZ_LMVQ01000511.1 GCF_001545925.1 Mycobacterium sp. NAZ190054
GTTACTTCGCTGTAAAGGTGCCGCCGCCCCCCGCCACCTACCCCCCTTCCCACCACCACGCACTCCCTATCCCCGGGGCGCGCTCCTCCCCCGCGATCCGCTCCGCGGTCTCGAGCATCGCGCAGGCACAGGTGTAACGGCCGTAGTCGCTGACGATGTCGGAGGCGAACGCATCGATGGCCTGAACCTGTGTGACGATGTCCAGATTGCGCCCCGGATGCAGCTGAACGTCGATGTGCGCGAACGGTTCCAGCCGAGCGCCGAACTTGCTGCGGGTGCGCCGCACCCCCTTGGCCACCGCCCGCACCAGACCGTGATCGCGGGTGAGGAGGCTCACGATCCGGTCGGCTTCGCCGAGCTTGTGCTGCCGCAGCACCACAGCCCGGTCGCGGTACAGACGCATTCGTTCAGTCTCCCACCGCCGGGGGACGATTCCGGTCCGCAGCGCCGATACTCTCGTAAGTGATGGCCGACACCTCCCCTTCGCGCAGCAGCTCCCGCCGTCGATTTCCGACCATGGGCAACCAGTTGTTCCAGCTCGCCAGCGGCACCGCCACGTCGGTCGACCTGGTCACCCGCTCGCTGGAGGCCATCGAGGCGAGCCGGCCCACCCTCAACGCGTTCCGGGTGGTGCTGACCGAACAGGCCCTGGAGGCGGCCGCGGAGGCCGACCGCAGGCGCGCGGCGGGCGCCGGAC
>NZ_LMVQ01000512.1 GCF_001545925.1 Mycobacterium sp. NAZ190054
ACAGCGTCTACGACCAGCCCGACGCCCCCGCGGTGGCCGCGCAATTCGAGCGGCTCATCGACTACGTCACCGACAAACTGCCCGCCGTGGCCGAACACCTCAGTGCTGCACGCGAAGACATCCTGGCCTTCACTGCATTTCCCAAGGACGTGTGGACCCAGATCTGGTCCAACAACCCCGCAGAACGGCTCAACAAGGAGATCCGCCGCCGCACCGACGCCGTCGGGATCTTCCCCAACCGCGACGCCATCGTCCGCCTCGTCGGCGCAGTCCTGGCCGAACAAAACGACGAATGGGCCGAAGGCCGCCGCTACCTCGGCCTCGACATCCTCGCCCGATGCCGCCTGACCACCATCACCAACGACAACCCCGAAATAGGAGCCGACGACATGCCCGCACTCACCGCCTAACAACCACCGGATCACGCAGCACTACACCACATCCTGGGACTTGACCCTTCGCTGGGATCGGCAAACCGACCCATCGGGGTTGATGCGGTGAGCGCGTCTCGCTTCTCCGAAGGAATTCCGGCGATCATTCTCGTGTCTGCGTTGGGCGAGATCGCATTAACGGTGCATCCAAACCGGGCAAGTTCCTTCGCCGCGGTCTTGGTGAATCCGATGACGCCGGCTTTGGCAGCTGCATAGTTCGCCTGGCCGATGTTGCCCCGAAGACCCGAATAGGAAGTCACATTGATCACCCGGCCATAGTTTTGCCTCCGAATGTGCGGCACCGCAGCGCGCGTCATGCGGAAAGTGCCCCCAAGGTGCACCGCCAGGACGATGTCCCAGTCGTCATCTGAGAGTTTCCACAACACTTGGTCTCTCAGTAGACCAGCGTTATTCACAATAATGTCCAGGCGTCCCGTATTCGCCACAGCTGTAGCGACAGCCGCGTCAACCGACTCGCTATCACTCACATCAACCTGGATCCATTGCGCACCGATAGATTCTGCCGCATTGGCAACCTCGTCACGATCTCGATCCACGAAATACACTGCGGCGCCTGCATCGTGCAATTGAGCGGCCACTTGCCGGCCAATACCGTGAGCCGCTCCGGTAACGATAGCTGTCCTGCCGCGCAGATCGAATGAGATGTCGTGCAACACTTCTGAACCATCTTCCTGAAGTCGGGCGCACGTCACATATAGGATGTGACGCTTCACCTTGAATCACAAACGGGCCACCACACGACACTTGGTGAGCACGTTGTCGCCATCGACTTTTGCCGTCAGATCAAGAATGACGGATCCGTTAGCGCTAATCTCCGCGACCGTTGCGGCTACCTTGAGTGTCGTTCCATTGCCATCAGCGACCGGCACCGGCTTGGAGAAGCGCACTCCATACTCCACAATCGAGCCAGCGTCACCGAGCCAATCGGTCACTGATCGGATTGCTAATGCCATCGTGTACATGCCATGCGCTATGACGTCTGGGAGGCCGACAGACTTGGAATGCCGCTCATTCCAGTGGAGGGGGTTGAAGTCACCCGAAGCGCCTGCGTACCGGATGAGGTCGCTCCGCGTGATCACGTATGCTCGCTCCGGCAGTCTGTCGCCCGGCTTGACCGCCATCATGAACCTCCGCGAACAATCGTCGTCGAGTACGACACGACTACGCCCATACCGTCAACAGTGCTCACAGCCGAGCGGATCACCGCGATACCGTTCCGCCCTGCCTGGCGCACCGACTCCACCGTGACGACTACTTGCAGGCGGTCGCCGGCATATATTGGTCGCACATACTCAAATCGCTGCTCTCCGTGCACAATTTGAGAAAAATCGCTGATGAAGTCACAATCTTTCGTTACCTGGTGACCCGCGGGCAGCGTCAGGACTGCAGCGAACGTCGGCGGAGCGATGACATCAGGGTATCCGAGCTTCTGTGCCGCTGCCGCATCCCGATACACAGGATTGCCATCATTGATCGCGTCTGCGAACTCCCGAATCTTCTCTCGCGACACTTGGTACTCTGGAGTTGGCGGATAAACTCGGCCCTGATAAATCGGATTCAGCATGGCCACGCCACCGCGTGCCTGATTCTCGCCCATTGGATTCCGCGATTCCTTTACGCCCCATCGGCAATATACTCGTGACGGCCCCTCGTCGAATTGCAAGCCGAGTCGAGAAGCATGTGTAAACAGTTGCTTTCAGCCTAACTGATTTCTCGCGGTGCGGATACAGATCTTGTCTCGACCTCCATAGCGAGTTCCGATGGCACCATGTCCATGCTGAAACTCTCACGTGTCGACTTTGGACGCACGACGCACTACCGTGCGACTCACGGTCTAGACGTGCGCAGTCAAACGTGTTGCGGTTTATCGCTATTACCGACGATTCGATTGGCATAGTCGCAGACATCCGATTCGCCAGGAGGAGCACGACTTTGGAAGTACACGCCGAGATGTTCGCCACGGTTCTCAAAGTTGTTGTAGAGCCGGGCGAAACGGTGGGCCCTGACGATACCCTTGTGATCCTGGAATCGATGAAGATGGAGATCCCAGCCACAGCCGGCATTGGTGGAACTGTGGTGAAGGTAGCGGTGCGCGAAGGTGAGACTGTACAGGTCGGCGATCTTCTGGCCGTGCTGGAGTGACTTGGTCGCCCCACGGCCCAACGGTTGTTCGCCGCAGACCAATCCGTCTCGCGCTAGGGGCGCTTACCCGAGAAACTCATGGCGCGGGCTAGTCCAATCAGCTCGCGCGCATATTGCGACGGTTCGCGACCGAGCCAAACTGCGTTCAGAGTGCGCTGGAGGTCGAGTCGCTCTGCTCGGAGTTCAACCAGCTGACCGGTGGCCAAATCCGCGGCCGCGGCGAGCGAGCTGACAACTGCGACTCCACCACCGCCACGGGCAGTAGCTAGAATGGTCGATGTCGAACCAATCTCATTGCTATGTGGGAAATCTTGCGTTGTACCCGTCGCTTGCTCGACTGCCTTGACAAAGGTTTCACGAGTGCCTGATCCATGTTCCCGTAATAGCAGTGGCATCTCTGCGAGCTCCTCCACCGATATGGACTGGCCTGCCCGCTTTGCTAACGGATGCGAGGAACTAACGAGCAGGCAGAGCCGATCACACCCAAGCGCAACCGCCTGCAGCTCGTCTCGAACGGCTGGTGACTCTGTGAAGCCGACGTCTGCGCTTCCGTTCAGCACCCGATCGCACACTTCGCTGCTGTTGGCGACGGTGGCTGCGATCTCTATATCGGGATGTTCACGCCTCATTGCGAGCATCCACCCCGGCAACATGTATTCGCCGATGGTCATGCTTGCAGCGATGTGAGCGCGGCTCATCTGGTCGCGCCGCAATGACGCAACGCCGTCGGTCAGATCACGAGCTGAGGTGATCACACTTCGGGCCCAGGACGCGACCGCCTCTCCCGCCGGCGTCAGCTTGGTGCCCTTGTTGGACCGAATCAGTACGTTGACGCGGAGCTGTCGCTCCAGTCGCGACAACCGAACGCTCGCACTGGGCTGACTTATGTGATGCTGGGCGGCAGCCTTGGCTACAGTCCCACATTCCGCAACTGATACAAGCAGGTCCAACGCACGCAAGTCAGGTGTCCATCCAGGAAGCATTCGATACCTACCCCATGTTCGAGAACTGATCCAAAACCGCCCTGCCAACGCGCTCACTACTGCTGGCTCTTTGCATGACGTCCGCCTAGTTTCCACGCCGACGCGCGGCGAATGCACCCTCGGCCAGTGCCTTCCACCCCAAGTCGACGAGCGGTGGTACTTGAAATTGGGCGATGTCGAGCGACTCGTCCACCATGGCGCCGGCACCAACCCTCATCATGACGCCCAGTCGGATGATGGCCATCCGGAAGGCAGCGAAGGCGACATACCATCCGATGTCGATCTCCCCGATTCCGGTCTGCGCCTTGTACATTTCGTATACCTCGGCTCGTGTAGGACATCCTGGCTCGGCTGTGAGCATGGGAAATCCGAGGCCCGGGATCGCATCGTCACTCTCGGTCCAACACGCGAGCAGATGGCCGAGATCGATGAACGTGTCTCCGATAGTTGACAATTCCCAATCGAGCACCCCTGCGACCGCCGCTACCCGACCCGGATGCCAGACCAGATTGTCGATTCGGTAGTCACCATGCACCAAACCTGGTCGGGTGGTCTCCGGCATCCGTTCCGCTAGCGCTGTAGCGAGCACTTCGAGCCCGGGAACGTCGTCGGCGCGTGTCGCATTCCACTGTTTCAGCCACCTTCGGAGCTGCCTTTCGAGGAATCCGGCTGGCCGCCCATGGTTGGCCAAACCCACTTTGTCCCAATCGACTTGGTGAATGCTGGCCAAGGTGTTGATCAACGCTGTACCCACTGCGGCGTGTGCAGCGGGCTCATCTCTGTACGTCGGGGGCAACTCGTCGCGGATGACGAATCCTTCTACCCGGGACATGACAATGAACGGGGCACCAAGGATGGCGGGATCACTTTCGTGGCATAGCACCTGTGGGACCGGCACCTCAGTGCCACGTAATGCGAGCATCACTCGGGCCTCACGCGCCATATCGTGCGCGGTCGCCAACACCAAGCTCAGGGGCGGTCGGCGCAGTATCACTTCGCCGGCGGCGCTCGACACCAAGTAGGTGAGATTCGACCGGCCGCCGGCCAGCAGCGTCACGGTGCACGACGCCCATGCTTCGTCGCGCAAGGCATGAGCGAGATACGGGCCGACGACATCCGGCGGTGCTCCCGTGGGCCCTCGATCCTCCTTCATATGCACTCCATTCGATAGAGGACCCCGCAATGGGTCCTGCGAGGCAGATTGGTTACGGCTGGCCGCTGCTCGCGCGCATTCTGCTGACGAGATCGGTGTCGTGACAGCCGCTCAAGAACTCATCATTCGCCAGCAATGTGGAGAAGAACTCCAGGTTGCACCTGAGACCGACCACCTTGAACTGGTCAACGGCGTCTCGCAGCAAGCTGATTGCCTCTGCGCGGGTCGAGCCGTGGGCGCAGAGCTTCGCCAGTAGCGAGTCGTAGTACGGCGTAACGGTGTCGCCCGCAGCGTATCCCGAATCGACACGAATTCTTCGGCCTTCGGGTTCAACCCACTCCGATATCGGTCCGCCGCTGGGCAGAAATGATCGCGGATCCTCTGCACAGACACGAAACTCAATGGCGTGGCCAGCTGGCTTTGGTGGTTCCGCGGGATCGAAACCGGGAGCAGCGCCCGACGCGACCAACAGCTGCTCAGCAACGAGATCGAGACCGGTCACGAGCTCAGTCACCGGATGCTCGACTTGGAGCCGAGTATTCATCTCGAGGAACACGAATTCCGAGGAAGCTGGGTCCAGCAGGAACTCAACGGTCCCCGCATTCTGGTATCGGATTGCACGTGCCGCACGCACCGCAGCATCGGTCATGCTGGAACGCAACTCCGCGCTCAAGTTGGGTGCGGGCGACTCCTCTACGAGCTTTTGATGGCGGCGCTGCACACTACAGTCTCTCTCTCCGAGCGCCACAACCTGTCCGTCTGCCAAGCCGAGTATCTGGACTTCGATGTGTCTCGCCCGCGGGTAGTAACGTTCGAGCAGGATGGCGGGAGACTTGAAGGCGCGCGCGGCGCGACTGGCCGCCATATCGAAGACGGCGCCGAGTTCTTCCGCACTGTGTGCCACGCCCATACCGATGCCACCGCCACCCAGAGTTGCTTTCACTATGACGGGGTAACCGAGATCGTCGGCTGCTTTGATCGCCGACGGAAGATCGAACAATGGGTGTTCCGTCCCAGGAGCGACTGGCACCCCCGCAGACATCGCCAGATTGCGCGCGTTAATCTTGTCACCCATGTGGTCGATGCATTCTGGTGGCGGACCAATCCAGATCAGACCTGCCGCACGCACTTCCTCGGCAAATCGGGCATTCTCGGAGAGAAAGCCGTACCCGGGGTGGATGGCCTGCGCGCCGGCAACCCGCGCGGCTTCGATGACCGCTGCCCCGTTGAGGTAGGCCATTGGTCCCCCTGGGAGCGGCATAGCCAGATCGGCTTCGGCAACGTGCAACGCCTTGGCGTCGACCTCCGAGTACACCGCGACCGCCGTTACTCCGAGTCTACGAAGTGTCCGAATTACCCGCCTTGCGATCTCACCCCGATTGGCGATGAGCACCTTCTTGAACATGATTCAGATACCTAATGCCGCTATGCCGGTGGGAGATGTCAGGAACATGCTCGTTGTATCCATCCGTTTTCGACTTCCCGGATCTAGTGTTTGTCCATGCTGAAAAGCCATCGCCGCACTGCGTCGGAGACCGCCTTTCGCAGTAGATGAGCGGCGACTCGTTCGTCACAGCCGGATCCCTGCGGCCCAATCGACGTGAACACTCCTGTCCCGCCAGATGTTCGAGCGGCACCCATATTCACGACTATTCGGCCACCTCCGGAGCGCGCGATTGTATGAACAAGTTCGGCGCCGGCATCAGTCGCAGGCACAACGACGTCAGACAACACGTGGACGGCGGGAAGCCCGAGGCACTCATAGACGCGGATGGCATGTGCGTACTTGCGGCATTCATTGTCGTCAATCGGTCCGGCCAGGCCCACGATTCCGATTGCCTGACCTTCGACCCGTGCCAGACTCGCACGGACGCCCATGGCAAACATTGGCTTGAGCGGGAACTCGCGGTCGGCATCGATGATTCGGCTAACGGCTTGCGAAACATGAATGTCAGCCCATGCGTAGCTCGCGCGTGGGGCGACTGACGCCGAAACGACAGGCACTGTCGGTAAAGCGGCAGTTTCGAGCAGCATGCGAATCACAGCGGCAGCATGGTCAAGATCCGAGGCTATGTAGTCCACGAATCCGTTCCGGATGAGTTGATCAGAACTGACTACATCGTCACCGAACGTCAGCGTAACGTCGGGGCTTGCCAGCACCACAACATGAGCAGACACCGCTTCTACTGCAGCCATCCCGGCCAAGGGCCGATGCACAACGCTGATATGGGGTACGAGATGCCGAGTGTCGTGTGACCAGGCCAGTTCTCGTTCGCCGCCCGATGATCCCAAGCTCTGAGGCCAGGGTTCTAGGTTGTCGACTTCTGCGGACGGGCTCCCGTACCACGTCAGGAGAGTCTGGCGGTGACGCTCAGCATGGCCTCGCACGCGTCGGCTCTTCGCGAGGCCGATCGGCCCCCGCTTCCAATCATCGACCGCTGCATCGTCAGCGGCGAAGAACACTGGTACTCCGGCAATGGTGCCCCACCCCGCGATCACACCGTCGCCAGACTTCGGTCCGACCCATTGCGAGTCCATCGCAGCCGCCGGATCGTCGGGCCGTTGACTGCGTCGCGCAAGGCGACCGATTTCGAACATGGTGTTGGGATCGAACAGTTGCGTAAGCGTCCTGCGGATGGCGGTATCCATTTCCGATCCAGCGACATCTGCGTCGAACTCGCCGAGCAGATTGGTCCATTCCGCTGTCGTCTCACCCTCGACTGGTTGACGCATAACGCTCCTCGTGCACAGACTCTGCATACAACGACGAAATGGACTCGACTAGGACGCTCCGCGTGTCATCGGGATGGATGACGTCGAGTAGGCCACCGAGGCGGGCGACGTCGATTCCGTTGACCGCGCAACTTTTAACGGAATACATTGGGGTGCAGCCAAATTCGATATCGCTGGGCACCGATCGAATGATTTCAGCTTTCGGCCAGGCGGTCGTATGCGCAGATGAATCGAAGGTTCCCACGACTGCGGCCGCGTGCCCTGCCGCGCGACCCGTGATAAGCACCACCAACTTTGCGTCATCTGATCGCAAAAGCGCAGCCACTTGAGCCAGGTCGTCGACGATTGCCATATCGGGCCTCATCGTGAAGCCGTCGACGTCGACGAGGACCAGGGTCGGCATCCGGGTCTCACGACAGACCCCAAGCAGCCTCACGATCTTCCGCCAGCCTTCACCACCAACCCTGCTGCCCGTAGCCGATCGGACATTCGCGATCACCCCGACTGTGCGGCCGCCCACCTGCCCCAGCCCGGTCAGGATTTCTGGTCCGTACGTCTGCCCGTACTCCAGCAGTGACCCGTCATCGAGAACCTCTAGTACCACGCGACGCACGTCATATGCAGTATCGACGTCAAAAGGCAAGCGCTCGATGACCGATAACGAATTCTGCTCGACCACACGGCTGGGGAGTCGACCCGAGGCAACGTTGAGGAACTTCTCAACCAACCGGACCGCTTCAGACGCTCCGTCGGCGAGTGAGTCGGGTCGAACCGCATTCTCGGTACCGATGACGACGGAGAATTCTGCAGCTCGATGAATTGCCGCTGACAGGCTCGACGTTGGCGCCGGCCCGACTGCGACGCGCAGGATCTCGCCCGAGAGTCCAACAAACTTCGTCAACGCATCGTCATCGAGCAGCATGCTCACCGGCTCCGGTACGTCTCCGGCAATAACGAGGACAGACCGCCGACTGGCTGCCACGCTGCACGCTCGGGCCAGGACATCCCCGCTCGGGTCAGGTTCCACCAACACCGTGTCCAGGCCACCGAGTTGTCCGATATGAATCTCACCGCTCGGTTTCCCGGCCTCCTGGCCAAGGATGGATTCGATTCGCGAATCTAGGTTTGCGCCTCTCATCGGCTGGTTCCTGCCTCCATGGTCCTCCGTTGATGCACGCAGAGTTTGGTCGGGTCGCCGTCTTGTGAGTCTCACTAAGGTGGATCCACGTGCCGACCACAGTCACGGCTCCCGGTGAATGGCCCCCAACGTGTCATTTCGAGCACCCGGCAGAGCACCTTGCGTGTCTCACTCGGTGCTAGCAGCTCGTCTATTCCGAAGGAGTAGGCCGCATGGCGTGCGCGCGATAATTCTCGGTAACCGGCGTAGATTCGTTCCCGCCGTTGGCTGTCGAGCTGCCCACTTTTCTCCTCACGCGCAAGCAGCGTTTGAACCGCCAACTCCGGACCGGCCAGGCTGATCGACGCACTAGGCCACGCGCCAACGAAGTCCTGTTCCTGCAGAAATCGGCCACCACCGAGCAGCTGCATTGAGAATCCATAGGCTTTGCGCACCGTGACTGTGAGCATCGCCGTTGACATCGATGAAATCGTGTTCATCAAGCGCACAACCTCATTCAGCGCACCTTCGGATTCCGATTGTGAGCCGATCAGGAAACCGGGTTGGTCCTGCAGCACGATGACGGGTATGTGGTACGCGTCGCACAGCTGTAGGAACCGCACCGCCTTCCGGGCGCCCTTGGGATCGACTATGCCACCCATATGATTTGGCTGATTCGCCAGAATGCCAACACTGTGACCATCGAGGCGGGCCAGTCCCACGACGATGTTTTTGGCAAATCGCGCTCGTATTTCCAGGAATTCGCCATTGTCGACGATCGCGCCGATGACCCGGTGCATATCGTATGGCTTGCGGTGATTGAGCGGGACGATATCTGTGAGCTCATGCACTGCCCGGCCCGGAGGATCGCCGCGCAGCACTCGTGGGGGCAGTGAGCCGCAGCTGTCGGGCAGGTACGACAACACCGTGCGAATCGTTTGCAGATTCTCCGTCTCGTCTGCTGCGACATAGTCGACAAACCCGGTCTTGGAAGCATGTATGGCAGCGCCCCCGAGCTCATGCACAGTGATGTCTTCGCCTGTCCCCTTAGCCACCATCGGCGGGCCAGCGAGCATCATCGAGGCGGTGCCCAAGGTCATCGTGGAGAAATCTGCGTTCATTGTGCGAAAGGATGCGGCGCCCAACGCAGTACCCATGACTCCGCAGATGACCGGTACCTTCCCCGCACGGTCCCAGAACCCACCAAACGGAGTCATGTCGGCGAAGCGAGCGCCCATTTGCTCTTGCATCCGCAGCGCAGACGATTCAAGGAGAAGCACGCAGGGACGATTACGTTTCCGCGCCCGATTGACGATGTATTCCGCTTTCCGCATCCCGGCCGGCCCACGCGCGCCCGCGGTCACGCTGCCATCGTCGGCGACAACGAACACCTGCCGCCCGTCGACTCGTCCCCACCCACATACCACCGCATCACCGGCGGCCGGCCGGTCCTCCCGACCACTAACCCGAATGATCCCCTCTGCAAGTCCACCGATCTCGTGAAAGGACATTGGGTCCAAGAGCTTTGCGATGCGTTCGCGGGGGGTGAGCTTGCCACGTTCATGGAGCTTCTGGATCGCCGCCGCGCCGCCCATCTTGCGATTGTTCTCGCGCTGTACCTCGACCTCGGCGATCGCTTCTTCCCACGATCTTGCCATCAAATCTCCCCTTGCCGCAGTAGGTCTCAGAATGTCGGCGCCAGGCGTCGAATAGTGTCAACTAGCTGCTTCTGATCGGTCATTCCAGCGATGCCGGTCAGTGCAATAACGGGTGTCGTGACACCCGCCTCGACGTACTCGTTGATCTTGTCCACACACGCCTCCGGACTACCGTGCAAGATAAGTGAGTCGACGACACTCTCGGGGATCGCCGCGGCTGACGCGGCGCGGTCACGCTTGGACCACTCCGAGCGCATCGCCGCCAACTCCTCGCCGTGACCTAACCAATCCTGAAATGCGGCGTAGGCCGGGACATTCAAGTACGTGGAGATCATCGTCCGTGCGACAGAACGTGCATACTCCGCATCCTCGGTCGGGCATACGAAAATCCGCGCGACGACCTCCGTGCTCGGATTCTCGACCGCATCAAGGCACTGTGGCACGTCTGCCGCCGAAAGCCAGTTGAGTATGACGCCGTCCGCCTCCCGTCCAGCCAGCCTCAACATTTTGGCCCGGAGCGCCGCGAGGAATATCGGCGGGGCCGGGTCGGGCGGCTGCTCGAGTTTGAAGCGCTTCATCACCAGAGTTTCGAAGGCTCCGTCGACACGCTCTCCACGTAGCGCCGACTTGACCACTCGGAGTACATCGCGACTCCGTTTGAACGGCTCTTCATAAGGTATGCCGTTCCAACCCTCCACAATGGCCGGGCTGGAAGCCCCCAGACCAAGCACAAACCGACCGGGAGCAGCCGATGCCATGGCAGACGCTGACATGGCGATAAGAGCCGGCCCGCGAGTGTAGACAGGAACGATTGCGGTACCGAGACGTAGCGTCGGCTCCCATGCGGCCGCCAAGGCCAAGGGGGTGAAGGCATCACTGCCCGACGTCTCTGCCGACCACACATCGGTATAACCAAACCCGGGTAGAGCGCGAACAAGGTCGGCATGTGCCGGAAGCGGTACTCCGCGAATCGGCAGAGTGATGCCCCACCTCATGGCGATTCTCCTTTCAGGACTGACGACTCGAAGCGAAGGCGGCTACCGCCGGGCCGCTTGACCCGGTTCACGCAGGGTGCTTCTTCTCGTACTCACGGAGAATCTGCTTCCCGATCGACCGCTTGTGGACCTCGTCCGGTCCGTCCGCGATTTGCAGTATTCGCATCTTGGCCCACGCTTCGGCAAGCGGTGTATCGGCCGAAACACCCGCGGCACCATGCGCTTGGATAGCCCGGTCGATCACGTACAGTGCCGCCCTTGGCGCTGCCACCTTTATTGCGGCGATCTCCGTGCGAGCAGCTTTGACGCCGACGTTGTCGATCATCCAGGCAGCTTTCAAGATCAGCAGTCTCGACTGTTCAATCTGAATCCGGGATTCGGCGATCCATTCCCGAATCACACCCTGACTGGCTAACGGCGATCCGAACGTCTTACGGGTGAGCACTCGTGCACACATGAGTTCGAGCGCCCGCTCGGCCATTCCGACAGTACGCATGCAATGGTGTACACGCCCGGGTCCGAGACGTGCCTGTGCGACGGCGAATCCAGCACCTTCCGGGCCCAGGACGTTCGACAAGGGCACGCGGGCATTCTCGAAGTGGATCTGGCCGTGTCCTCCCTTGTTGAAGTCGTCGTATCCGAACACCGACGTCGACCGCTCCACGGTGACACCGGGGGTGTCAAGCGGGACGATAACCATTGTGTGTCGTGAATGCGCTTCCGCATTAGGGTCACTTACACCCAGCACGATCGCCACCTCGCACTCAGGACGCATTGCGCCGCTGGACCACCACTTACGGCCGTTCACCACGTACTCATCGCCGTCGCGGGTGATCGTGAGCGCAATGTTGGTAGCGTCCGATGACGCAACCGCGGGCTCCGTCATCGAGAAGCATGAACGGATCTCGGCGTCGAGAAGCGGCTGCAGCCAGCGCTTCTGCTGTTCGTCCGTACCGAACAGCGCAAGCAGCTCCATGTTGCCGGTGTCCGGCGGCGCACAGTTCATCGCCTGTGCTCCGAGGAGTTCCACAGTCCCGCCCGTCATTTCGGCGATCGGAGCGTAGTCAAGTGCGGACAGACCGGGGCCGAACCGGTCATCGGGCATGAACAGATTCCACAAGCCACGACGCCGGGCTTCAGCGCGGAGTTCCGGAAGTACGGCGGGCGTCTTGAATGGCTGACCCGCGGCGCGGTTCTCAGCAGCTTGGGCAGAAAGTGTGTCCTCTGCGGGATAAACATACTCGTCAAGAAACGCGCGGGCCTGCTCCTGCAGAGCAAGTGATTGGTCGCTGTGTTTGAAATCCACTTACCGTCTCCAGTGATCTACTAGTTGTCGTGTGTCGTTACGTTGGTACGCGCTTGGGAGATGATCGGCCGGTGCCGGTCGATGCGAACTCTCAACACCCCTTCCACACCGGTGCACGCCGTTCGAGGAAAGCGCGCGGTCCCTCCTTGAAATCTTCCGAGGCCATGATCTGTCGGCGTGCCTCATCACTTAGCTGCCACAAAACACTCTCGGAGGACTGAACGCTTGCCAGCACAACCTGGCGCGATTTAGCGACAGCCAGTGGACCGTTCTCGCTGATTCTCTCCGCCAGGTACATCGCCTGATCGATTGTCTGGCCGGGCGAAACAAGATGGTTGACCATGCCCAGTTCGTAGGCACGCTGCGCCCGCATTGGGTCCCCGGTGAGCACCATCTCCATAGCAACGGCCGGCGGCAGAATCCTCGGCAACCGAATCATCCCGCCGCCACCGGCGACCAGCGCCCGCTTGACCTCCGGCAACCCGAACGACGCTCTTTCACTTGCCACCGTGAGATCGCAGGCCAACACGATTTCGCACCCGCCCGCCAATGCCGGTCCCTCTACCGCCGCGATGATCGGTTTGGTGCGGTCGCGCTGGACTATGCCTGCGAATCCGCCCCGCTCGGTGTGTAACGCATCGCCGTTGCCCGCAGAGACTTCGTTCAGGTCCGCGCCTGCACTGAAAACGGGCCCGTTACCTGCCAGCACCGCTGCGAAAATGTCACTCCGCTGTTCGATGTCATCCAAGTAGGCCTCTACACCCTCTGCGACTTCTTGGTTGACGGCATTTCGCTTCTCTGGCCGGTTCAGGGTAATGATCCCCACGCAACCTGCTACGTCGAAAAGTACTGCACTCATAGATGTTCCGCCTTTCGGAGTCCATCAGGTCTGACCGGTTATCAGGTGAGGCGCTCTACCAGCATCGCGATGCCCATACCGCCCCCACAGCACATCGTTTCTAGACCGATCGCCCTGTCTGTGGACCTCAGGTCGTTGATCAATGTGGTCATGATCCGGGCACCTGTCATACCGAATGGGTGGCCGAGTGCGATGGCGCCGCCGTTCGGGTTCAACTGGTTGAGCACATCGATACCGAGTTCACGACTAACAGCGAGAACCTGTGAGGCGAACGCCTCGTTCAGTTCCACAACGTCGACGTCCGATATCGTCATCCTGTTGTGTTTCAGCACTTTACGTACTGCTTCTATTGGTCCGACGCCCATGATCTCGGGCGCTAGACCGCTGACTGCAGATCCTACGAATCGCACCATCGGCGCGATGCCGAGTTCTTCGGCATACGAGGCGGACATCACCAGTACCGCTGCCGCACCATCGTTGAGGGGGCACGAATTGCCTGCCGTGACGGACCCGTTCTCCACGAATGCCGGCCGCAGTTTGGACAAACCCTCCATCGTGGTGCCACGGCGCGGACTGTCGTCTACGGCAACCACTGAGCCGTCCTCCCGGACAATAGGCACGATCTCGCGATCGAAGAACCCGTTGTCCTGCGCACGGACGGCACGATCCTGACTCAGCTTGGCGAAGGCGTCTTGGTCATCACGAGATACATCGAACTTGTTGGCGACGTTTTCAGCGGTCTGACCCATGGGGATGAACAAGTTCGGCAGATCTGCATCCGTGCCGTCCAGTCGCGGGTTCAACCCATTGGGCCCGAACGGCGGTGGATAGTTCTCCATGTTGGGACGAGAGACCTTTTCCACACCCGCCGCGATGAACGCCTTGCCCTCTCCTGCTCGAACCGCATGGCACGCCATTCGGATCGCCTGCAGGCTCGACCCGCACTTGCGGTCGACAGTTGTTCCGGGAATCGTCTCCGGAAAGCCCGCCAGAATGCTAGCGACCCGGGCGATATTGCCGAATGTCTCGCCGATCTGATGAACGGTCCCGCAGATCACGTCGTCGATCTGCGCCACATCGAATTCTGGAACCTGCTTCAGCAATGCTCTCAAGACCTGTGCGAGCATCTCGTCGCCCCGGACATCGACCAGTGCTCCCTTGTGAGCTCGACCGATAGGGCTCCGCACAGCGCCAACGATCACGGCTTCTTCCATGCGCATCCTCCGTTCCCAGAATTCGATTGCAGTCGTTCATCTCGACGCGATCTCGTCGACGTGCTGTCGCCAATCGCGGTCATACCGTGGGACGTCCCGTGACGTACAGCGTCTGACCGGTGATGAAACTGGCCTCATCACTCGCCAGAAAGGCGATTGCATTGGCGATGTCGTCAGGCTGTCCAATCCGCCGGACCGCTGCCCGTTCCGACGCAGATCGCACCAGATCGTCCCAGGACTGTTCGGTGCGTTCGACCATCGCTCGCGTCATCTCCGTGTCTACGAAGCCTGGCGCTACTGCATTGACGGTGACACCAAAGGGACCCAACTCGATTGCAAGAGTTCTAGTCATACCTTGCACGCCCGCCTTTGCGGCCGAATAGTTCGTCTGCCCACGGTTTCCAAGTGCTGACCCGGAGGACAAGAACACAATGCGGCCGTAGCGCTGCGTCACCATGTGGCGTTGCGCGGCGCGCGCGAAGAAGAAGCCACCAGTGAGGTGGGTTCCGATCACGTCGTTCCAGTCATCGTCGGACATCTTGAAAACGAGCGCGTCGCGAGTGATGCCTGCGTTGTTGATAAGAATGTCGAGGTGGCCGTACTTGTCGACAATGGCATCAACTACCGAGTCGACTTGACGCCGATCCCGCACATCGCATTGCAGGCCGATGGCGTCGGTTTCGAGCGACTCGGCCACCTGTTGGGCACGTGCACCGTCCAAATCGACCACGCCAACGATTGCTCCGGACTTCGACAGTCGACGCGCTGTGGCGGCCCCGATGCCCTGTGCTCCTCCAGTGACAACTGCAACCTTCCCGGCGTGCGGCTTCATCGGTGAACCCTCCTGTCAGACGAGATTGGATACTTCAACCCATGGGACGAGTGGGGTATCAAGTGCCGGTGAACCGCGGCGCCCGCTTCTCGAGAAACGAGGCCACGCCCTCCCGGTGATCACTCGTCTCGTAAAGCGCCAGTTGCCCTATCGCTTCAGTCGCCAACGCGCTCTCAAGTTTCGGAAGGGCCGCCGATTGCATGGCATGCCGAGTCCGGGCCACGGCCAACGGCGCGTGCTTCGCCAATTCACCTGCCAGCGACTGTGCGCGATCAAGCACCTCCGACCGACTGTGCAGTTCGTCGACTAACCCAGTCGCCAAGGCCTCATCAGCTGTCAGAGTTGTTCCCCGAAGCGCCCACTGAAGCGCCAGCCGATGGCCGACGACCCGGGGAAGAAGGTGGGTGATACCCCAATCCGGCATCAGCCCTCGCTTCACGAAGGCAAGGTCGAAAACGGCTTCACGCGAGGCAATCCGAAAGTCGGCCAAGAGCGCCAGGCTGAGGCCCGCGCCAGCGGCGGCCCCATTCACCGCTGCAATCAGTGGCTGACGCAATGCCCGTAGACCCATCACCACGGCTGAGGCAAGTCGCAGGTCACGAGCACGGTTGGCATCGCCCGCGCCCGAGGACCTCTGCATCTTCTTGACATCACCGCCGGCGCAGAAAGCGGGTCCTGCACCTGTGATGACGACGCTACGCACCTCGGGGTTTTGCGCCACACCTGCCACCGCAGCGTGGAGCTGTTCAACCATCTTCGTGGACAACGGATTACGCCGCTCTGGATCGTCGAGTAGGACGGTCGCTACCCGACCGTCAACCGTCACCCGCACCAGCGGCTTCAGGGTTGCGTCACGACCTGGCCGATGAAGGCCTGAAACTTGCTCAGGCATGGTCACTTCGCCGATCCGCATCCGTTGATTCGACGGACGGCCGGCACATTGTAGAGAAGGTCATGTCCATCTCCTCCGTTCGCATTCCTCGGGATTCCGAAATGACTCGGATGCTGTCGTCGAACACATTCGCGCGATCTCTATCCGAGCGTTATTGACTTTGCCAGCCCGCAGTTCTCGTGCCTAGCCCGATCCCGATATGTCGGCATAGACAACTCCTATAGAGAAAGTCAACGCAAGGCATTCGGCCACCCTCTTCGGCTCGGTGCGATTAAACAAGATCTTGGTGCGAATCGGCTCATTGTGTGTCGGGAACGGCGTGCGCCAATTCGCTCAGAAGTTGCTGTCGGAGCACATGTTTCTCCACCTTGTTGGTTGGTGTGACTGGAAATTCGCTGACTACGCGAATATGCTCTGGCCACATGAAGCGCGGAACAGACATCTCGATCCACGTACGCAATTCCTCGGTTGGGTCGGCCGCTTCCTTCTTGAGGATGAGGTACGCGCAGATGTCATCATTTCCCAATTCCCGTCGTATACCGAAAACTGCCGCATGCTCGACCAGTTCGTGCTTTTCAAGAAGGGCCTCGAGATCAGCAGACGAGACATTTTCGCCGTTATGGCGGATTCGTTCACTCGCCCTCGCGACGAAGTAGAATGATCCCGCCGCGTCCCGTTCGACTACATCGCCTGTGTGGTACCACAAATTCCGGAACGCTTTGACGGTAGCTTCGTCTTTGTTGGCGTAGCCCTGGAAGAGGATCGCCGGAACGCGAGGACGAACGACGAGTTCGCCGGGCACCCCGGGACCGACCTCCTCATCGTGCTCGTCCAAAACGGCGGCCTCGACGAGCGGACCCGCCACACCCAGGTATCCAGATCTGACGGTTTGACCTGCAGAAACCCAACCGAATGCGTATTCGCGGCAGACCGCCTCCATCTCGCTGTGCGAGTACCCCTTGTACATCTCGAGCGGGGTCCCCTGGCCCTCGGCGACTTCTTCCACGACCCCGTTGCAGATAACACCGCTTTCGGTCTGGCCGAGTGACGTGTAGATGAAGTCGATGCCGAACCTCTGCGCAAATTGCTGATGATTTACGGGGATAGGCGCCAGCGCAAGTTTGTTCAGCGTGTTCTTGCGATCTTCGGCGCTCGGCGTCTGTTTCATCAACCACGGCGCCATGATGTCTACCAAGTGGGCAAAAGTGGCTCCGCTTTTCTGGATCCGATTCCAAAAATCTCGCGGACTGAATTTGTCCCACAATGCAAGCCGTGAGCCCGCCCACAGGGCTCCGGCCCCGGCGGCCATCGCGCCACCGACGTGATACATCGGAAGATCGTTGTACATCACGTCATCGCGGGTGAGTAGCACTCGGCCACCACGAACACTATGGTGGTTGATCCATCGGTGCGTATGAATGACGCCTTTGGCCGCCCCCGTTGTTCCCGATGTGTATATGATATTAGCTATGTCATACGGCGATATGCCGACATTGATCTCGTCGCTACGCCCGATCGTGGCGAGCGCTTCCCAGGATTCATAATCCGTTCCAGTTCTGCCCTGGCGGGAGCTCGCCCGCCCATCAACCGCTTCGTCTTGAACGATATGTAGGGCGTCGCAGTAAATTGCCGATGCAGCCGTGCACACAGTTTCGGCCAATTGGCGTTCATAAATGATGGCCGCCGGCCGCAGATCATCTAGATGCCGGCCAAGTAGTGCGTCACCATAACGAAAGTTCACCGGGCAAAATACGGCGCCGGCTTTCCATATGCCGATCATGGATAGGAAGGTCATCACGGCACCGGTAGCGAAGACAACTACTCGGTCGCCCTTGCCGATGCCCAGCTCTACCAGGTTGTGCGCGAAGCGATTTGTCAATGTCTCGACATCGTCGAACGTGTACCAGGTAGAGCGGACACCGTCGAGAAGAAAGTCCTCGCGCGGCTGGACCGATGCCCAAAGCCTGAGCGCTTCGGCAACCGTCGCCCCTTTGCTTTCCAGACTTTCCATGGTCTGCCGCGGATTCTGCTGCGGCAGTGCCCTTTTCGGCGCTTCAGATGTCGGGGTCACCTCAATCATTCGGCCCACTTCCGCTCGGGGAGATGGCCATGCTCGCGGATGGCAACTGCGCGACCTCGGGTTGAGACGGATCAGCCGCTGAACGCACTGGTCTGCGATTCGTCGGTACGTCATGGCGGTGGATGACGTCGTAGGCGCTCATATCGGGCCGCCGGGTCTTCTCCCAGAACTGCTGCAACGTCCAGTGATGATTCGACACCACCCGACCAGTTCGGTTCTTGTAGCGGCTGCCCACGCCTTCCGTGGTCCAGACCGTACGACTGAGGCCCTTGTCCACCAGCTCGTTGTACGCAGCGCACACGTCGGTGCGGCATTCCATGGTCAAGATGTTTTGTTCGGACATGATCTTGAGGCATTCCGCGATGTAATGGCTCTGGCATTCACTGATGTACGTCGCCGATCCCCCGAAACCCGCAGCCGAGTTGGGACCTTGGATGGTGAACAAATTTGGGAATCCAGGGACTGCCATTCCGAGATACGCACGGACATCGTCGTCAGCGCCGTATAGTTGCTCCGGCCTCACGCCCGCGCGTCCATGCACTTCGATCGGGTACATATAACGATTGTTCTGGAACCCAGTTGCAAACACGATGACGTCCAGTTCGTGCAATTCTCCCGTCGTAGTCACCAGACCTTCTTTTGTTGCGTAGCTGATTTGGTCGGTCACCAGCTCGACATTGGGTCGCGATAGCGTCTTGTACCAGTCATTGTCGACCACCATGCGTTTCGCAAATGGCGGATAGTCCGGTATCAATTTGTCGGCAAGCTCGGGCCTTGCGCGCACCTGAGTTCTGATGTATTCAGTCAGTTCTGCACGCTTTGCCTCATTGGCCGCACTGACGCCATTTCCCTGCCACGACGGGTCTTTGAGTATCGCGGGGTGCACTCGATCCCCAAACTCCCACTCCAAAACGAAGCGGTACCACTTCAGGTAATACGGCATGTGCCTCATCAACCAGTTCGAGTTTTCGGTGATCGGCGCTGCGAAGCGTGTTTTCCGCTCCTCAATCCACGCCGGTGATCGCTGGAAAACCGTCATGTACGCCGCACTACCAGCAATGCTGCGAGCCACTTGAACGCCGCTGGAGCCATTGCCTATCAGCGCTACCCGCTTACCACGTAGGTCGACGTCAGTGCGCCACCGTGCGGTGTGAAAAGCCGGACCAGAAAATTCGCTCATGTTGCGAATGTCCGGATACTTCGGACGGTTTAGGTTACCTACGGCGGCGATAACGACGTCGGCAACCGCCTCTTCGACCGCCCCGTCACTGCCGTGAAGTTCGGCTTTCCAGGAACTTTCGTTGGCGTCGAAAACTAGACGTCGAACTTCGGTATTGAAGCGAATCCGGTCGCGGATGCCCGATGACGATGCGTGATTGGAAATATATTCCAAGAGCTCCCGACGTTTCACGTCATGTCGAGTCCACTGAGGGTTTGGCCGCTTTGACCAATCGTAAATATTGGGCCGCGTATCGACGCCCGCTTCGGGATAGATGTTGTCGAACCAAACGCCACCGACGTCCGGATTCTTCTCGACAACACTGAAATCGAAGCCGAGTTCCGCCAGGTTCATGGCCATATTGAGGCCGGACATTCCTGCACCGATGATCATGACTCGCGGCTGCCGATCGCGAGCATCGTAGGACAGAGGGCCTCTTCTGGTGCCGAGGCCCAGATCTTCGTGAAGCTTCCGCGCATAAGTCGGGTCGAGGTGGTCACCGGTCGCCAGGTCTCCGATCCCGCGGAGGACCTCGTCCGATAGTCCCGGAAGGCTGGGGGGGCGGATATCTCGAATGGCACGAACGGCGGCGAACGCCGCGTCTACGATCTCCTTGCTGACTTCGCGCTCGATCACCTGCTCAGAGCCGTCCCGTTGAGCCGCTCTGATAGAGCGAGCCAACTCCTGATAGCGCTCACTGATGAACTTTTGGTCGCCCGTCAGTTGGACAACAATCGCCATCAAGATCGGCAGGTCACCCGCTTGTAGTGCACTGCGGATCTGTTCGTCTGACTGGCCCGTGATCCGATCCAGCTCGTTCAATGTTTACCCTTCGAGAATGAATGAAAATTCAGGAATGATTGCGGTTATCGCGTGGGTTTGAGTTGCCTCACCGTTTTGCGGGATCTTGTTTTGCGTTTTTCTCTTGCGATCTCCGCAATAGGCGTCCACGCGGTTTCTTTGACAGTCCAGCATGCGATGAGGGCCGCCACGCATAGCGCCACCTGCACCATGGCCGCGTAAGGCCACCGGGCCGGATCGTCTCGAAGCAGGAACAAGGCAATTGATGGTGCGAAGCCATATACCAAGCCGGCGAGTTGCAAACTGATCGCAACACCGCTGTAGCGCACCTGAACTGGGAACTGTTCTGCGAACAGTGCCATGGTGCTGCCATTTCCGACGCTGTAGCCAATACTGTAGATGAGAATAGCCGTAACGACGATCCACAACGTATTACCGAGGAAGATGGCCCATGCGAACAGGAAGAATGCGGAAGCGCAAATAATGGCACCTCCGGCAAAAATGCGCTTGCGCCCCCACTTATCGGCCATCCAACCACCGAGTGGCAGGGTAATCAGCGAGATCACGCTGACTATTAGGAGTGTCGTCAGCATTGTCGTTCTCGGAATGCCCGCAAACGACGTGGCATATGCTAGTCCGAACACCGTGACCATTTGATGGGTCCCCTGAAACATCGAGAGGGCGGTCACCTGAAGTATCGGAAGCTTGTACTCTTTGAAGAGCGTCAGCAGCGGCGAGCTCTTAGAAGCCGGCGACACCTCTGACTTCTTTCTTTGTTCTTTGAAGACTTCTGGATCTTCTAGTTTGACGCGGATTACCAGAGCGAAGACCACCAAGACGAAGCTCAGGAGGAACGGAATTCGCCATCCCCATGTGAAAAGTATGTCTTCGGGCAGCGCAGCGACCGGAATAAAGATCAGCGTAGCGAGAATAAACCCACAGAGCGCTCCTGTCTCAATCCAACTAGAGTTCACGGCCCTGTTTTTGTTGTCCGATGCCTCGACCACGAGAGTTGCTGCTCCGGCCTTCTCGCCGGCAACGGATAAACCCCTGAGCACCAACGTCAGAGTGAGTAATATTGGAGCCGCCACTCCGATCGAGGCGTAAGACGGGATCAAGCCCATGCAGAAAGTGGCGACCCCCATCAGGATTAGGGTCAATACCAGCACCTGTTTGCGCGACAATCTGTCGCCGTAATGCCCCCACAAAAGGGCCCCGAAGGGCCTGACAACCCATTGAACGCCTATCGTCGCTAGCGATACCAACAACGAAAGATCACCTGCAGATGACCAGAAGACACGGTCGAATACCAGTGCGGCGGCCGCTGCGTAAATGAACATGTCGTAGTACTCGAGCGTGCTTCCGGCCCAGCCCGCCAGCACCGCTCGCCGGCTCTGGCTAGGCGCAGAACTACGCGGTGTGCGGTTGCTGTTTCTTATGTTGAGTGACATGTAGCTCGCTCCGGGTGGATGGTGTCAGCGGCGGGCGGATAAGCCGCCGCTGCGGCCTTGGTTCACGGCTTCGCAGCGGCCTTGGCTCACGGCTTCCTCGATGGAGACATCCCACTCGACGGCATGCATTCCTATTGAGTGGGACGTGGGTCACACTATCCGGTTGCGCAAGCCACGTCTAGCACCCAATGTTTCGGATTTTGAATGGCGCCGTTGGGCAGGCCGGAAGACATCGGGTCCGTGGCGCCGAAGGTTTCCGGCGATCGCGGTGTTGACAGCCGACCTTGGCGTGTGCCGATCACTGGGTGGCTGACTCCATGAGGTGACGGGCGAGCGAAACATGACAACCGGGGTCCACATTCAAGCCGTCGCGATTCAATCATTTTTCGCCACACCCGATCTCACCCCGAGTGATGTACGCAGCAAGCGCTAGCTGTACGCAGCCATCAGATTGTTTACAGTCGGCTGGGTGCATTGGTACAACACCGCTCGCCTGCACTCCGCATTCGGCTATCTCTCACCAGTCGACTACGAGGCCCGCTACCGTGAGACCGTCACCTCAATCGCCGAGGTGGCTTAACCGAGGTCTCCATCCAGACCAGGACGGTTCAAGCTGACGCAGCCGGGCCCAGTCTGATCAGCGGGGACTGTCCGTTCAAGCTGACGCAGCCGGGCCCAGTCTGATCAGCGGGGACTTTCCGACTGTCCCTAGCTCCTCTGTCAAGCGGCGGTCAAAGCTGGCTGGCTTTGGTCGTTGAGCATGGCCCGGTAGACGACATCAGATAACCGCCGTTTGAGGACGCGGAGGGCTTCCATACCGCCGTCGCCTTTAAGTTTGCGACGAGCAAGGAGTTCGCGCGCCGGTGGGTGCATTCGTGCCTGGGTCATCGCAATGCGATGTAGAGCAGCGTTGAGTTGACGATTTCCACTGCGCGACAATCGGTGTCGATGTTTGTTCGATGACCATACCGGTAGCGGCGCGGTACCGTTGAGCCGGGCAAACGCATCTTTGGATCGAAATCGATGCACTTGGGCGGTCTCGCCCACGATCTTGGCCGCGGTAAGTGCACCGCAGCCGACGATCGCCAGTAGCGACGGAGCAACGGTGCTGACCCGCTCGCTGATCTCGGTTTCGAGTTCGTCGATCTCGGTGGTCAGCATCCGTAGGTGTTCAATGAGCCGTAGCGCCAGCCGACGCACCACGGTCTGATCGCCGCAGTCCTGCAAATGGGTCGCTACCGCGTCAAAAGCCCTGGTACGCTCCATTTTGGCCGGTGCGGTCCATCCCGGGTCCAGTTCATGCAAATGCCAGCGCAGCCGGGAAATGATACTGGTCCGTTCGTCAACGAGTTCTTCGCGATGATCCACCAGCAGCCGCAACTCTCGCTCGATTCCGTCGAGGCGGGCAACGGGCAGATCCGGCTCACGCAGCGCCGCTCGGGCCACGGCCAGAGCATCGATGGGATCAGACTTACCGTAGGTGCGCGCCGAGTCGCGGGTATGGGCCATCAGCTTTGGCGGCACTCGGACCACCGATTCCCCGGCAGCGATTAGGTCCCGTTCCAGCCGGCGGGTCATGTGCCGACAGTCTTCGATCGCCCACTGGCGCTTGACACCGACGCCAGACGCCCACTTCACCAGACGCAAGTGATCTTGTGTCGTGGTGCCAACAGTTTTCGCGCATAATTGTCGACCATTTTCGTCGACGATGACCGCAGTGTGGGTCCGCTTGTGCGCATCGATGCCAATGACCATCATGGAATCGTGTCCCTCCATCGTTGAGTGGCACGGACCGGTCGGTCGGCATATCCCAATAGGGGCGACGCCACGCTCCTCTTAAGCCAGATCGGCCGGTCCTCAAGGGTGGACTGGCCGCAATACGGACAAAAGCCACGCAGGCGGAAATAAACGGTCGAGCGAACCAATCCACCCGATCATCCTGACATTGGGATTAACGGTGTAAGCGGCGTCTTCTGTTAGGCAGTTTCGCTTCCCGGCATGCGGTCGGCGAAGGTGATCGCGAAGGCATTCAGTGCTGGTTTCCAGCGCATCGTCCACCGCTTCTGGCCAGTCCCGGTCGGGTCCAGGGACCGGGTGACCAAGTATAGGCATTTCAAGGCGGCCTGCTCGGTCGGAAAATGCCCGCGAGCCCGGATCGCACGGCGATAGCGGGCGTTCAAGGATTCGATGGCGTTGGTCGAACAGATCACCTTCCTTATCTCGGTGTCGTAGTCCAGGAACGGGATGAACTCACTCCAAGCGTTGCGCCACAACCGAATTGCCGCTGGATAGCGCTGTCCCCATTCAGCTTCGAACGCATCCAGCGCCGCCGCGGCGGCCTCGGCGTTGACCGCGGTGTAGATCGGCTTGATGGCCTTGGCGATCGCATCACGATGGTGGCGCCCGGCGTAACGGAATGTCCCGCGAATCAGGTGGATGACACACGTCTGCACGACGGTGTCGGGGAACGCCGCCCCGACTGATTGCGGCAGACCTTTGAGTCCGTCACAAACCAGGAAGAAGATGTCGGCCACGCCCCGGTTCTTGAGTTCGGTCAGCACCGACAGCCAGTACTTGGCCGATTCGCCGTCGCCCTCACCTGCCCACATACCGAGCACATCGCGGTGACCGGCCAGATCCACCCCGATGGCCGCGTAGATCGGCCTGGGACCGACCTGGCCGTCACGGATCTTGACGTGCAGGGCGTCGATGAACACCGCGGCGTACACCCGGCGGATTCCAGTCATCGTTGCGAATCAGTGGAGTGTGTACTGACGTTCCCATCGTCGCAGAAGTTCGGTCGGAGTGCTGTCCTTGAGGCATAGTCGAGGGCGGTCATTGAGTTCATCGGCAATCCGCTGGAGTTGGCCATCGTCCCAAGCGCTGAGGTCCGTTCCCTTCGGCAAGTACTGGCGCACAAGGCCATTAGTGTTCTCGTTGCTTCCGCGCTGCCACGGTGAGTGCGGGTCGGCGAAGTAAATCTTGAGCCCTGTTTCAGCCTCGATACGCTCGTGCTGAAACATCTCGTTGCCCTGATCCCAGGTCAACGTGCGTCGTAGTTTCACCGGCAGCTGATTAAAAGTTTCGATCAGGGCATCCCCGACATGCTGTGCAGAATGTCCATCCGGCAGTCGAATCAGTAGCGTTAGACGCATCTTTCGTTCCACCAGCGTCGCCACCGCCGACCGCTGCTGCGCACCAACGATGTAGGGGTCGGACCGGGGCGCGGTTCCAGGATTGCTCCTGGCCCGTTTCCCCGGCCCGCCCTCCGCACCGGACGTGCAACTCTCATCGCATCCGGCGCTCCACGGACTGCCACCGTTATGCGGG
>NZ_LMVQ01000513.1 GCF_001545925.1 Mycobacterium sp. NAZ190054
CGCCGGGGAGCGCGACATCCTCGGGCTGTGGGCCGGCGGCGGCGGTGAAGGGGCGAAGTTCTGGCTCTCAGTGCTCACCGAGATCAAGAACCGCGGCACTGCTGATGTGTGCATCGTGGTCTGTGACGGGCTGACTGGGTTACCCGAGGCGATCAACACCGTATGGTCGCGGGCAGTCGTGCAGACCTGCGTGATCCATCTGTTGCGCAACACTTTCCGCTACGCGTCACGCAAGTACTGGGATCAGATCGCCAAGGATATCCGCCCGGTCTACACCGCGGCGACCGAGGCCGCGGCCAAGGAACGCTTCACCGAATTCACCGCCAAATGGGGCGCCCAGTACCCGGCGATCATCCGCCTGTGGGAGAACGCCTGGAGCGAATTCGTGCCATTCCTCGACTACGACGTCGAGATCCGCCGGGTCATCTGTTCGACCAACGCGATCGAATCACTCAATGCCCGCTATCGGCGGGCGATTCGGGCCCGCGGGCACTTTCCGACCGAACAGGCCGCGCTCAAGTGCCTCTACCTGGTGACCCGATCCCTAGACCCCACCGGCCGAGGTAAGGCACGATGGGCAGTGAGGTGGAAGCCCGCATTGAACGCGTTCGCGATCACCTTCAACGGCCGGATCACTCCGACTGGCAACTAACCGATGCCAAGTCAGATCCACCGTTTATCTGACAGTCCC
>NZ_LMVQ01000514.1 GCF_001545925.1 Mycobacterium sp. NAZ190054
ACGCCCTTCCGATCTGGCTTGCTGGGGCCGCCGTCGCGCCGGGAGTTCGGCGCGATCCCGTTGAGGAACCGCGACGGGCGGCGCCCCTGCCTGCCGCCCGGGTTGCGGGCCAGCGCCCAGCTCAACGTCAGATGCACACGCTTGAGCCGCTCGGCCTGACCGCCGAACCGCCGCCCGGCACCAAGGCGCGGGACCGCTGGGAGGCGCTGACCGCGCTCGTCGAGCTCGTCGACGCCGAGGTCGCGCAGCGTCCGCAGCTGGACCTGCGTGGGCTGCTCACCGAGCTGCGGCAACGCGCCGACGCCCGCCACCCACCCGTCGTGCAGGGGGTCACCCTGGCCTCGCTGCACGCCGCGAAGGGCCTGGAGTGGGACGCCGTGTTCCTGGTGGGTCTGGCCGACGGCACCCTGCCGATCAGCCACGCGCTCTCGCACGGCCCCGACAGCGAACCTGTCGAAGAGGAGCGCCGCCTCCTCTACGTCGGAATCACCAGGGCGCGTGTGCATCTGACGTTGAGCTGGGCGCTGGCCCGCAACCCGGGCGGCAGGCAGGGGCGCCGCCCGTCGCGGTTCCTCAACGGGATCGCGCCGAACTCCCGGCGCGACGACGTTCCGATCTTCTGCGCGCACTGCCGGGGCACCTTCCGCGTCCTCGCCGGGCCCGGCGACGAGGTGCAGTG
>NZ_LMVQ01000515.1 GCF_001545925.1 Mycobacterium sp. NAZ190054
CTGAGGTTAACGCGGGTGACATACCCGCGGGCATTCAGGAGTATGTCCATTCACTCACAGGAACGATTCAGATAGCCGCGACCGGGCCATCTACCGCCCGGTAACAAGGTGGTCGTCCACGCTGCGCCGGTCGCCGTCCCGGATCCGCCGCTGCGCGCCCGCCGGCTGGAGACCCGGCTGATGAGCGTCCTCGGCGCCGGGTTCGGCCTGGGGGTGGCGATGGTGTCGACCCGGCTGCTGTCCGGGTTGGCTCCCGGACCGGCGGCCGCCGGGATGCTCGGCGGCGCGGTGCTCGGGGTGCTCACGACGGCCTGGATGATCCGGACCCGGACGTTGCTGCACGACCGGGCGGTCCTGGAGCGGTGGAGCCTCGACGAGGTGGCGGCGGTGCGCGCCGTCGTCGAGGAGCGGGTGGCGACCCGAATGCTGGGTCTGGAGTCCGCGGTCGCCGCCGCGGTCGCCGGCGACGAGGACACCGGGACCGGTAGGCGGATCGCGGAGTTGGAGGCCGAACTTCGCGCGCTGTCCCGGGGGCGACGGCAGCGCAGCGTGGACGACCACCTTGTTACCGGGCGGTAGATGGCCCGGTCGCGGCTATCTGAATCGTTCCTGTGAGTGAATGGACATACTCCTGAATGCCCGCGGGTATGTCACCCGCGTTAACCTCAG
>NZ_LMVQ01000516.1 GCF_001545925.1 Mycobacterium sp. NAZ190054
GGGGTCGAGCGGGGGATGTCGGTCAGGGGTGCGCGGGGACCGGGGGCCCTCGGTACGACATCGAGCAGCCGAGCATCAGGGCAGAGCGCATCGGCTGGTCCCCCGCCCCGGTTCGCGGCGCTCTCGGCGCACGGTCACGCACCCGCCGCGCCGTCGGCAGGGGCGATGCTGACCGCGCACGCACTGGCGATCGTGATCGGGGCGGTACTGATCGACGTCGGGGCACGCCTGTGCGGCGCCCTGTCGAGCGCGTTGCGCGTCGTCACATCGGGCACCCTGGCGCCGGCCTCCGCGCCGGAGCGCGCGCGAACCGGGACGGCGGACCAGCCGATGCGCTCTGCCCTGATGCTCGGCTGCTCGATGTCGTACCGAGGGCCCCCGGTCACCGCGCACCGCTGACCGACATCCCTCGATCGACCCAGAAAGCACAATCGAATGACTGCAATACAGCGTGCGACGCACGCGTTCCTGACCGTGGCCGTGACTCTCGGCCTGACCGCCGGCGCGGTCGCCTGGGCCGCGTCGGCCTCTGCCCACGCCTCCCGCGCCACGTTGATCAGGTCGACCCCGAGCGCGAACGCCACGATCGCGTTGGCGGGCAACCCGAGCTTGCCCGATCCGATCCACGTCACCCGGTCGCACATGCCTCTCTGCGCGAACAGC
>NZ_LMVQ01000517.1 GCF_001545925.1 Mycobacterium sp. NAZ190054
TGTAGTCGACGATCACCGCAGTCGGCGGTCGACCTCCGCCGCGGCGAAAAACGCCGATGCTGTCTTGAGAATCTCGTTGGCTCTGCGCAATTCAGCATTTTCCTTGCGCAGCGCGGCCAGCTCCGCGTCCTTATCGCCTGCCGAAGACATCACCGCGCCCGCTGCAGGCCTCCCGCTACCGTGGCGGTTCTCGACCCAATTGCGCAACGTCGCCTCATTGATGCCCAGCAGCTCGCCCACATGGCGACGAGCTTCCCGCTTGGAACCACCGAACTCCGCGATCCGGTCCTCATACATCCGAACTGCCCGCTCACGGGTCTCTTGGTCGAACTTTTTCGGCGCAGCCACAACCACATCCTCCTGGTGCGATCACGGTCTCCACCAGATCCAGGACGGTTCACAACTCCCTGAACCACCCCGGGTTTGATGCACACCTTCTTTCGAGGGAAGGTAAGGCGCATCATGCCGAAGAAGTACGACGATCAGTTCAAGGCCCGGGCGGTGCAGTTGGTCATCGGGCACACCGCGGAGTACGACAGCCGCACGGCCTGCATTGCCGCGGTCGCCAAGCGCTTGGGTGTGGCGGTGGAAACCCTGCGCCGCTGGGTCGCCCAGAGCGAGGTTGATACCGGGCAGCGCGAGGGGG
>NZ_LMVQ01000518.1 GCF_001545925.1 Mycobacterium sp. NAZ190054
GTGCTGCTGGTGTTCGGTGGCTCCCAGGGCGCGCAGTCGCTCAACCGTGCGGTATCGGGGGCGGCCGAAAAGCTTGCCGAGCAGGGTATCTCGGTGCTGCACGCACACGGGCCGAAGAACACCCTCGACCTGCGCGAGCCGAAACCCGGGGATCCGCCCTACGTCGCGGTGCCGTACCTGGACCGGATGGACCTCGCCTACGCCGCAGCCGATCTCGCGGTGTGCCGGTCCGGGGCGATGACCGTCGCCGAGGTCAGCGCCGTCGGGCTGCCGGCGATCTATGTACCGCTCCCGATCGGCAACGGTGAGCAACGCCTCAACGCGCTGCCGGTGGTGGAGGCCGGTGGCGGCATGGTGGTCGACGACCGTTCGCTGACGTCGGAATTCGTCGCGGGCACGGTGCCCGGGCTGCTCAACGACCCGGACACGCTGAACGCGATGACCGCCGCCGCGGCCCGGGCCGGACACCGCGACGCGGCGCAGAGGGTGGCCGAGGTGGCCCTGGGTGTCGCGCGGGGCGAGGGTGTTCTTCGGCCCGTGTGCGTGCAGCACCGAGATACCCTGCTCGGCAAGCTTTTCGGCCGCCCCCGATACCGCACGGTTGAGCGACTGCGCGCCCTGGGAGCCACCGAACACCAGCAGCAC
>NZ_LMVQ01000519.1 GCF_001545925.1 Mycobacterium sp. NAZ190054
GCGTCGGAGTCGACGCTCGCCGCCACCGCGGCACGCGTGGTGAGCAGCAGCCACGGCGTCATCGACACCGTCAACGCGATCCACGGCAGGACGCCGTGCCGCAGCACGCCGTCGACCGTGTAGTCGGCGCCCGGCGCGGCGGCACCGGAGGCCGGCAGCCACCGCAGGCCGACGGCCACCACGACCACCAGGGCCAGCGACACCACGAACGGGGGGACGGCGGCGAACGTCACCGAGAACCCGGTGGCCAGCCGGTCGACCGGTCCACCCCGGCGCATCCCGGCCAGACACCCCAGCAGCAGCGCCAGCACGGTCGCGGTCAGCAGCGCCGCACCCGACAACGCCAACGTGAACGGCATCCGTTCGGCCAGCACGGTCAGGACCGGTTGCGACTGGGTCGACGACCAGCCGAGGTCGCCGCCGGCGAGACCGCCGACCCAGTGCCACCACGCGTGGTACCAGGGCTGGTCGGTGTCGTAGGCCGCGCGCATGGCGTCGCGCTGGGACTGGGTGGCGAACTGGTAGTTGCCGCCCAGATACGCCGCCAGCGGGTCGAACGGGGACAGCGACGCGACGGCGAAGATCGCCGCCGAGATCGCCGCCGTCAGCGGCACGGCGATCGCGGTCCGCACCGCCAG
>NZ_LMVQ01000520.1 GCF_001545925.1 Mycobacterium sp. NAZ190054
CCTCGATCCACCGATGGATTGCCTGGATAGGCGGGTGTCGGTATAAGGAAAGTGCCTTCTGAGCTGGGATGATTGGTGTTCCTTACGCAACAACCGTCCAAGTTCGGAAAGGCACTTCCAGTGCAAGTGTCCCATAGCTTTGCCGCGGCGTCGGCGGTCTTTGATGACGATCATCTCGTGTCGTGTGCCGGGCTGGTCCCGGTGATGGCCTTGGCCGCTCAAACACGCCTACCAGAACTGTTGGCCGGCAAGGTGCACATCGCCGACCCGCGGATCACGTCCGGATCGGCCAACCCGTCACCGAAGTTGACCACGGTGATCGCCGGTATGTGCGCCGGCGCGGACAGTATCGACGACCTTGATCTGGTGCGCTCCGGTGGAATGAAAACCCTCTTCGACGGTGTGTACGCTCCATCAACAATCGGAACCTTGCTGCGGGAGTTCACCTTCGGACATGCCCGACAACTCGAGTCCGTGCTGGGTGAGCACCTGGGGGCACTGTGCGAGCGCGTCGCGTTGCTGCCCGGTGCCGATACCCGGGCGTTCGTCGACATCGATTCACTACTGCGGCCGGTCTTCGGTCACGCCAAACAAGGTGCCAGCTACGGCCACACCAAAATCGCCGG
>NZ_LMVQ01000521.1 GCF_001545925.1 Mycobacterium sp. NAZ190054
GGTCTACGACGGTGACCGTGCCGCACAGACCGGCGCGCAGACCCGCGGCTTCCACAAGACGATCAAAGGTGTCGACGCCGAGGCCAGGAAGCGCCGCAAGGAGTTGCGCGGCCCGAAGCTGTCCCGCGAGGAGCGCAAGGCCGAGCGTCTGGCGCGTCGCGCCGAGATGGCCGAACGCCGCGAGAAGATGATGGCCGGCCAGGACGCCTACCTGCTCCCGCGCGACCGGGGCCCGGTCCGCCGTTACGTGCGTGACGTCGTCGACTCGCGGCGCAACCTGCTCGGGCTGTTCATGCCGTCGGCGCTGTTCCTGATCTTCGTGATGCTGGCCGTGCCGTCGGTACAGGTGCAGGCGTTCCTGTCACCGGCGATGCTGGTGCTGGTGCTGGTCATGGTGATCGACGGGATCTTCCTGGGCCGCAAGGTGAACCGGATGGCCGACGAGAAGTTCCCGGGCAACACCGAGACCGGGTGGAAGCTGGGCTTCTATGCCGCCAGCCGCGCCTCCCAGCTGCGCCGGATGCGTGCGCCGCGGCCACAGGTCGAGCGCGGCACCCGCGTTGCGTGACGCCGGAGGTGGCGTACTTCCCTGAGATCACCGCACCGGACGCCGACG
>NZ_LMVQ01000522.1 GCF_001545925.1 Mycobacterium sp. NAZ190054
CGGCCCCCGTCTGGATGGCGCTGCCGCCCGAGGTGCACTCGGCGCTGCTGAGCAGCGGCCCCGGTCCGGGGTCGATGCTCGCCGCGGCGGGGGCGTGGCAGTCGCTGAGCACCGAATACGCCTCGGCGGCAGCCGAACTCACCACCATCCTGGCCGGCGTGCAGGGTGGCGCGTGGGAGGGGCCGAGCTCCGAACAGTACGTCGCGGCGCACACCCCCTATCTGGCCTGGTTGGCACAGCAGAGTGCCTCCAGTGCCGCCGCGGCGGTGCAGCACGAGACCGCGGCGGCCGCGTACACGACCGCGCTGGCGACCATGCCGACGCTGCCGGAGCTCGCGTTGAACCACACCACCCACGCCGTGCTGGTGGCCACCAACTTCCTCGGCCTCAACACCATCCCGATCGCGCTGAACGAGGCCGACTACGTCCGGATGTGGATCCAGGCCGCCACCACCATGGCGACCTACCAGGCGGTGTCCGGCGACTGCGACGTGCCGGATTCGGGCGCGGGGCCGGCTGCGGCGGTGCCCTGGCCGGCCACCATGCCCAACCCGAGACCGACGAGCACCACACCGGAGTACAGACCGCGCAACGAT
>NZ_LMVQ01000523.1 GCF_001545925.1 Mycobacterium sp. NAZ190054
GCGGCGCGTCGGGCTTCGGGCGGGCCACCGCGGAGGCACTGGCCAAGCGCGGTGCCAGCGTGGCGGTGCTGGATCGCCCCCAGTCCAAGGGCAAAGAGGTGGCCGACCAGATCGGCGGCACGTTCCACGAGGTCGACATCACCGACTTCGACGGCACCGAGTCCGTGCTCAACCAGGCCGTCGAAACCCTGGGCGGCCTGCACATCGCGGTCACGACCGCCGGCGGCGGCATCGCCGAGCGCACCGTCAAGAAGGACGGGCCGCACAGCCTGGAGTCGTTCCGCAAGAGCATCGACCTGAACCTGATCGGCACGTTCAACATCAGCCGGCTGGCCGCGTGGCAGATGTCGAAGAACGACCCGGTCGACGACGAGGCCGAGGAGCGGGGCGTCATCATCAACACGGCCTCCATCGCCGCGTTCGAGGGACAGATCGGTCAGGTGGCCTACACCGCCTCCAAGGCCGCCATCGCCGGGATGTGCCTGACCATGGCCCGCGATCTGGGCAGCCTGGGCATCCGCGCACTGGCGATCGCGCCGAGCCTGTTCGCCACCGGCCTGACCGAAGGCATCCCGGATGAGTTCGCGACCGTGCTGACCAAGGATGCGGCCTTCCCGAAGCGGCTCGGCAAGCCCGAGGAGTACGCCAAGCTCGCCGTCGCGATCGTCGAGAACCCGATGCTCAACGGCCAGTGCCTGCGCCTGGACGCCGGCCAGCGCTTCGCCCCCAAGTAGCAGCGGCGAATCGGCGTGTTTGTCGTCGCGCGACGGCGACAAACACGCCGAAATCACCACTGGGCCTGACACTATGGCGGCATGCCAGTCGACGTGACGCTGACCGAGACCGAACAGCACGCACTCCGGGACTGGGTGCGGGCGAGCGGAATCGGCTCCACGGTCACCGACGTGGAACCGCTGACCGGCGGATCGCAGAACATCGTCGTGCGGTTGCGGGTGGACGGCGAGCCGATGGTGCTGCGCCGTCCGCCGCAGCATCCCCGGCCCACGAGTGACAACACCATGCGCCGCGAGATCGCCGTGCTGCAGACCTTGAAAGGCACGGCGGTGCCGCATCCGGAACTGATCGCCGGGTGCGAGAACCTCGACGTGCTCGGGGTGGTGTTCTACCTGATGCAGCAGATCGACGGCTTCAACCCCGGCACCGAGACCGACGAGGCCTACGTCCGCGACGCCGGGATGCGTCACCGGGTCGGGTTGTCGTATGCGGCGAGCCTGGCCGAACTCGGCAAGGTGGCCTGGGAGGGCAGCCCGTTGGCCGCCCTCAAACGCCCGGGGTCCTTTCTGGCGCGCCAGGTTCCGCAGTTCATGCGGCTGCTGGAGAGTTACCGGCACGACAACTACGCACCCGAGTCGTTTCCGTCGGTGCACGTGCTGGCCGACTGGCTGGAATCGCGGCGGCCCGACGACACGGAACCCGGGATCATGCACGGCGACTGCCATCTGAACAACGTGCTGCTGCGCCGCGACGTCCCTGAGCTGGCGGCGTTCATCGACTGGGAGATGTGCACGGTCGGAGACCCGTTGCTCGACCTCGGCTGGATGCTGGTGTGCTGGCCCGACGGGCCGAATCCGATCAACGCCGGAGCCGAACTGGCCGCGCTCGGGGGTCTGGCCACCCGCGCCGAACTCGTCGAGGCCTATCGGGATGCGGGCGGGCGCCGGACGCAGCGACTGGACTGGTATGTCGCGATGGCCTGTTTCAAGCTCGCGATCGTCATCGAGGGCACCTGGTCGCGCTACCTCGCCGGGCAGGCCAGCGCGGAGGCCGGCGAGCGGCTGCACGCGTCGGCGGAGAACCTGATCGCGCTCGGGACGCAGGTTTCCAAGGGGGACAACCCGTTCGTGTGATCAGCTGTAGGCGTCGAACCCGAGTTTGACGGCGAGGGCCACCCCGGCCAGACCGATCGCGACACGCAACGGTTTGTCCGGGCTGTGCCGCACGATCACGGGGCCGAGTCTGGCACCGAGCAGACAGCCTGCCCCGAGTGCCGCGACGGTCACCCACTGCACCGGCGCCACCACCGCGAAGATCACCGCGGCCACACCGTTGGCGAGGCCGAGGACGACGTTCTTGGTGGCGTTGGCATGTGCCAGTGTCGCTTCGCTGAGGCGCAGGAACAGCGCGAGCAGCAGTACGCCGGCCGCGGCGCCGAAATAGCCGCCGTAGATGCAGATCGCGAACACCGCGACGCCCTGCAGTACGAGCATCAGGGTGCGTCTGCGCCGCGACGCGGCCGACATGTCCCGATTCGGCCGCACCGGGAGCAGGATCGCCACCGACGCGAACCCGAGCAGTACCGGAACAACCTTCTCGAAGCCCTCCGCGGGCGTCGACAACAGCAGTGCCGCGCCGGTGACGCCGCCGACCGCGGCGAACGGCAGCACCCGCTTCAGCGCCGCGCCCTGGCCGGCCAGTTCGGGTCGCGATCCCAGGACCGACCCGACGCTGCTGCCGACCAGCGCGACGGTGTTGGTGACGTTGGCCGTCACCGGTGGCAGCCCGGCCAGCAGCAGCGCCGGGTACGTCGCCACCGATGCCAGGCCCGCGATGCTTCCGGTCAGTCCACCGGCGATTCCGGCCGCGAAGAGCAGCACTGCTTGCGACCAGGGCACCGGCACATTCTGCCTGCACGGTCACCGCCCCGCCCGGCGTGGGTGTGGCACAGATGGACCCCGCCGGCCCGGCGCCGGCGGGATCCACGGCAACGGCCTCGCTACGCGCGGCGGCGGATTGACGGTGCCGGTGGCACGTGTGGCCGGGTAGCCGGCGTCCCTGCGCCCACCGTGGTCGTCGACGCCGGCTGCACCGGTTCGGTGGCATTCGCGGCCCCGGCGCCGCCGAACAACAGCGCCAGTGCGGTGGTGCCGATCGCCAGTGTGTTCCGCATGATTTCCTGCTGACGGTCATGTGCCGATGTTGTGGCACAAGGTGCGACAGGCCCCGGAGGTAGTTCAGTGCGCTCCTACCGCCCCGGCACGATTTGCTGAACCAGTCGGCGCGGTCGAGCAGGCAAAACTGTGGCGACGCCGCGGTGGTAATTGGTTGCGCCGATGGATCGCAGCGGTCTAGCATCGCTGACGTGCCGAGGCGACTCGTAGTAGCAACCCGCAGCGGGGTCTGATCCTGACCGACCCCCCGCTGTGGGTCGTCGCTACTTTCGTCGGTCGCTTCCTCTCGGATCGAAAGCCGGCACATGAACTCCCCGATCACCACCCCTGATGGCTCTGGTTCGATGACCTTCGCCGCCGTAGTCGACGGCCGGCTGCCGCGTGCGTTGCGCGAGCCGGCCGAGACGAAGTCGTTCGACGAGTTCTGCGACGAGTACGCGCCCTCGTCCGGACCGGTGCGGTTGGGGCAGTGGTCCTGTGTCGACGGTGAGCGGCGGCTGGGCCCGCAGGTTCGCAACTATCAGGCCACGTTGGCGCTGGGGGACCGCATCGGCACCTCGCGAGCCGCGGCGTGCGGCCCGGTCGCCGCGCTGACCGCGATGCTCTACGAACACGGTGTGGCCGTCGAGATGACGGCGTTTCACCAGTTGCGCGCCGGTGATCACACCGCGACGTTCGTCCACGGCAGCGACGGCGGCAGCTCTCAGTGGGCGATGGGGTGGTCCGACGATCCGACCGAATCGGCGTTGCGCGCGGTCGTCGCCTGCGCCAACCGGCTGATCACCGGCTGACCTCGGCGCAGGGAGACTCAGTGCCGCGGGCGCAGCACGATCGGCATGCCGTCCAACGGGACCGGCATGCCGCCGTAGTCGTAGCGCGGCCGGTAGCCCGGTCGCGGCAATTCCAGCCGGTAGTTCTGCAGCAGGCGGTGCATCACCGTCTTGATCTCCAGTTGGCCGAACACCATGCCGATGCACTTGTGCGCGCCGCCGCCGAACGGGGCGAACGCATAGCGGTGCTTCTTGTGCTCGTTGCGCGGTTCGGCGAACCGTTCCGGATCGAACTTCTCGGGATCGGTCCACAGCTCGGGCAGCCGGTGGTTGATCGACGGCCACGTCACCACGCTGGTCCCGGCCGGGATGTAGTAGCCCAGCAGGTCGGTGTCGCGGACGGCCTGGCGGAAGTTGAACGGCAGCGGGGTCATCATCCGCAGCGACTCGTTGATCACCAGGTCGTAGGTCTCGAGCTTCTCCAGCGCCTCGATGTCCAGTGGGCCGTCGCCGATGCGCGCCGACTCCTCGCGCAACCGGTCCTGCCACTGCGGGTTGGCGGCCAGGTGGTAGGCCATCGTCGTCATGGTCGAGGTCGACGTGTCGTGCGCGGCCATCATCAGGAAGATCATGTGGCTGACGATCTGGTCGTCGGTGAAGCTCTGACCGTCCTCGTCGGCGGAATGGCACAACACGCTGAACATGTCGGTGCTCTCCGAGCGACGCTTCTCGCCGATCCGGCTGGAGAAGTAGTCCTCCAGGGTCTTGCGCGCCTTGATCCCGCGCCACCACGTCAACGGCGGCACCGGCTTGCGCACGATCGCGTTGCCCGCGCGGGTGGTCGTGGTGAACGCCTGGTTCACCGTGGTGACCAGAGCGCGGTCGGTACCCGCAGGCACCCCCATGAACACCTCGGAGGCGATGTCGAGGGTGAGCTCCTTGATGGCCGGGTGGAACAGGAACCGTGGATCGTCGGCCACCCAGTCGTTGGTGAGCACGGTCGACGCCACCGAGTCGATGTGGGAGACATAGCCGGTCAACCGGCTGCGGGTGAACGCCTCCTGCATGATCCGCCGGTGGAACAGGTGCTCGTCGAAGTCCAGCAGCATCAGCCCGCCCTCGAAGAACGGGCCGATCACCGGATCCCAGGCGCGCTGGGAGAAGTCCTTGTTGCGGTTGGTGAACACGGCCTGGGTCGCGTCGGGGCCCAGCGCCATCACCGACGACAGCGCGGGCGACTCGGCGAAGTACACCGGCCCGTGCTTGCGGTAGATCTCGAGGATGAAGTCGGGTCCGCCGCGGAAGATCTCGATCATGTGCCCGATGACCGGCAGGCCCGCGTCACCGAGGATGGGCTTCAGATCGCTGCCGGCCGGCGGATTGGCCAGCACGAACTGGTCCCACTTCTTGTCCTTGAGGCGCTTCTCCACCACTCCCATCCCCGGAATGGTGAGCGGGGTCGGCTTCAGCCGCCGTTTCGCCTGGTCGAGCAGATAATCTGAGGTCGAGACTGCCGGCACCTGAACACTCCTGGAGTCGAAGGCTGTGGTCGATGTCACTTTCCCCAGCTATCCTGGTCGAGACTCTTGACGGCTGTCAAGTTTTCTAGGTTTGTGTCGGAGGTGTCGCGGTGCCAAGGTTTACAGCCATGACGGCCGAACCCGCTCCCACCGACCTTCGTCGCAGCCGGGGCGATCGTCAGCGGGACGCCATCGTGGCCGCCGTCCGCGAGTTGCTGCAGGAGCGTTCGTTCGCCGACCTGTCGGTCAGCACGATCAGCGAACGCGCCGGGGTGGCCCGGTCCGGTTTCTACTTCTACTTCGACTCCAAATACGCGGTGCTGGCGGTGATCGTCGCCGAGGCGATGGCCGAACTGGACCAGCTCACCCACGATTTCGCGCCGCGCGAGCCGGGAGAGTCGCCGTCGGAGTTCGCCAAGCGGATGGTCGGCTACGCCGCGACGGTGTACTCCAGGAACGACCCGGTCATGGGCGCGTGCAACGTGGCCCGCAACACCGATGCGCAGATCCGCGAGATCATGGACGACTTCCAGGACACCGTGGTGGACAAGATCGTCGGTCTGGTCGAGCACGACTCCGGTGCACGTCCGATCACCGAAGATCTGCCGGCGTTGGTGCGCACACTGATCGCGGTGACATCGATGACGCTGTCGCACGACAGCGCCTTCACCGGCCGCGGTGAAGACCCCGCCCGTGCCGTCGACATCGTGGAACGGCTGTGGCTGACCGGGCTGTGGGGCGGCGACAACCTCGCGACGGGCTAGCGACCGGAGGTCTCGGTCCGGCGCGCCGGTAGTGTCGCGTTCCATGGCCAAGGGGAACGGAATCGACGGGTTCACCGGCAAGCGGTGTCTGATCACCGGCGCCGCCAGCGGCATCGGACGCGCGACCGCGCTCAAGCTGGCCGCGCACGGCGCGGAGCTGTTCCTGACCGACCGCGACGCGGACAAGCTGGAGCTGACCGTCGCCGACGCCCGCGCGCTCGGTGGCGTGGTCTCGGCCCACCGCGAGCTGGACATCGCCGACCATGACGCGGTCGCCGGATTCGGCGCCGACATCCACGCCGCGCACCCGGCGATGGACGTGGTGATGAACATCGCCGGGATCTCGGCCTGGGGCACCGTGGACAGACTGACCCACCGTGACTGGAAGTCGCTGGTCGACGTGAACCTGATGGGACCGATCCACGTGATCGAGACGTTCGTGCCGCCGATGGTCACGGCGCGCCGGGGCGGCCACCTGGTCAACGTGTCGTCGGCCGCCGGCATCGTCGCGCTGCCGTGGCACGCGGCCTACAGCGCAAGCAAATACGGGCTGCGGGGGCTTTCCGAGGTGTTGCGTTTCGACCTCGCCCGCCACCGCATCGGCGTGTCGGTGGTGGTGCCCGGCGCGGTGCGCACCCCGCTGGTGGACACGGTGCACATCGCCGGCGTGGACCGCGACGACCCGAACGTGCAGAAGTGGACGAAGCGCTTCTCGGGGCACGCGGTCTCTCCGGAGTTCGCGGCGGACAAGATCCTGCAGGGGGTCGTCAAGAACCGCTACCTCGTGTACACGTCGAACGACATCCGGGCGCTGTACGTGTTCAAACGGACGATGTGGCTGCCGTACAGCATCGCCATGAAACAGGTGAACGTCCTGTTCACCCGTGCGCTGCGGCCGAAAGCCAAGCGGCGCTGAGGTTCAGCGGTTGCCCCAGTCCCACGGCGGAGTGGTCAGCAGCCCCTGATCGGCGACCTTGGTCTCGCCCCAGTCCTTGTACAGTTCGATCTCCCAGGCCTCACCGTCCGAGCCGATCGGTTCGGCTCCGAGGTGGGTGCGCAGCGCCGCGGAGTGCGTCACCACGACGACCTGGGTGCGCGCCGCGGCGGCCTCGATGAGTTCGGCCAGTGGGCGCACCAGATCGGGATGCAGCGACGTCTCCGGCTCGTTGAGCACCATCAACGACGGTGGCTGCAAGCTCAGCAGCGCGGCCGCCCACAGCAGAAATCTCAGCGTGCCGTCCGAGATCTCGGCGCTGCGCAGCGGACGGAGCATGCCGCGCTGATGAAGATTCAGGTCGAACAGACCGTCGGTGACGGCCACCGAAACCGTCGCGCCGTCGAACGCCGCGGCCACTGCGCGGGCGATCCGAGATCTCGGCGCTGCGCAGCGGACGGAGCATGCCGCGCTGATGAAGATTCAGGTCGAACAGACCGTCGGTGACGGCCACCGAAACCGTCGCGCCGTCGAACGCCGCGGCCACTGCGCGGGCGAGTTCGTCGGACCCCGTTTCGAGGATCGTCTGGACCGCGGCAGCCAGGTCGGCGCCGTCGTCGGCGAGCACCGGCGTGCGGGTGCCCACCTGGGGCCGCCGCGCCGGCGCCCGGCTGTCCGCGCGGAACCCGTCGTAGAACCGCCAGTCCCGCAGGCGCTCCCGGACCATCACGAGTTCGGGCGCCGCACCCGCCCAGTCGGCCAGCACACTGCGGTGGGCAGGAAGGTTGCGCGTCAGCTCGTCGAAACCGCGGCCGCTCTCGGCGGCGACCTCGACCAGGCCGCGCACCCGCCGCACCAGCGTCGTCGCCGGACGGGCCACCGGCCCGGCGAACACCAGCTCACGCTTGACCTCCGGGTCACGGATGAACGCCGTCGCGCCGGCCTGGGGTAACCCGAGGTCGACCAGATACCCGAAATCGTCTGCCGCGTAACCCATCTCGATGGACACCGGGCGGGTGCGCGGACCGCCCTGCGCGGTGCCGGTGCGCCGGGCGCCGCGCAGGGTCTCCGGACCCGCCCAGATCGCCGACTCGACACCGCCCTCCCGGGCGAACGATGCGATCACCTCGCCGCGGCCGCAGTCGGCCAGCAGACGCAACGCCCGATACAGCGACGATTTCCCGGTGCCGTTGGCGCCGGTGATCACCGTCAACCGGCGCAGCGGCAGCACGAGGTCACGCAGCGAACGGTATCCACGGATCGCGACGGTCTCGAGCATGCCGTCGAGGATATTGGCCGACTCCGACGAATCCGTCACCCCGATGCGGCGCCGCCTGCCCCGGAGCCCGGCATCGCCAGTTCCAGGCGCACTCCGAGGAGCCGGACCGGGCGGTCCCGATCGAACTGGCCGAGTAACTGCAGCGCAGTGCTGACCACCGGCTCCCGGTCGGTCGTGGGCGCGACGAGCTTGCGGATCTTGGTGCGCGTGTAGAAGGTGTTGGTGCGCAAGGTGACTGCGACGCGGGTGACGACCCGTTGCTGTGCGACGACTTCGGTCAGCGTGCGTTGCGCGAGATCCACGACGGCCCGGGCCATCTCGTCGTGGTCGGTGAGGTCGTGTGCAAACGTGACGACATGGCTGCGTGAGCGCGCCACCCATGGCTCGGCGCTGACCATGGCGTCGCCGCCGCCCTTGGCCAGGAGCAGGATCCACAGCCCGGTCGTCGGTCCGAACGCGGCCGTCAGCACCGCCGGGTCGGTGCGCGCCAGATCCGCGACCGTCGTGATGCCCATCGCGGCAAGCTTCTTGGCGGTCTTGGGGCCCACGCCCCACAGCGCATCGACCGGACGGTCGCCCATGGTCGGCATCCAGTTGTCGTCGGTGAGCGCATGCACACCCGCGGGCTTGCCGAAGCCGGTGGCCACCTTGGCCCGCTGCTTGTTGTCGCTGATGCCCACCGAGCACGACAACCCGGTCTCGGCGGCGATGACGTGCTGGATGCGGTGGGCCAGCGCGACGGGATCGTCGACCTGCGCCCCGATGTAGGCCTCGTCCCAGCCCCACACTTCGACGGGGTGGCCGAGGTCGCGCAGCAGATCCATCACCTGCTCGGAGGCGGCGTCGTAGGCGTCGGGATCCGACGGCAGGAAGGTGGCGTCGGGACACCGGCGGACGGCGGAGCGCAGCGGCATCCCGGCGTGGACACCGAACTCGCGGGCCTCGTAGGAGGCGCAGGTGACCACCTTGCGGGGTTCGGTCGGGTCGCCGCTGCCGCCCACGATGACGGGTAGTCCGACGAGCTCGGGATGTCGCCGCAACTCGACCGACGCCAGGAACTGATCGAGGTCGACGTGCAGGATCCACTGTTTCCGGGCGGCGGTCATGAGCCGCAGAGTTTGCGCGCCACCGTTTCCCAACCGTCCCCGAGTTCGTCGAGCGTGCGGTTCTGGTCGTGGAGCTGGTGGTGCACGTAGTCGGCGTCGAGCAGGGCCAGCAGTGCGCTCGCCTGGACGTCGAGATCGCCTGTGGTACCTGCGGATTCGAGAAGCAGTCGAACGTGGCTATGGTGCAGTGTCATCGGCGCGCTGAACCGCATCTGCGGATCGCGGCCGACGTCGGCGAGCAGGGCGTGGTGGGTGTCGACGAACTTCAGTCGTTCCCTGCCGTAGGCCAGCAGGCGCTGCAGCGGGGGAGCCTCCGGGCCCAGCGGGGGAGGTCCGAAGAGGAAAGCCTGCTGCTGGGCCTTCTCGGCTTCGTCGAGCAGCACGATCATCAGCCCCGCCCGGCTGCCGAACCGGCGGAAGAGTGTGCCTTTACCCACCCCGGCGGCCGCGGCGATGTCGTCGGTGGTGACGGCTTCGGCGCCGTGTTCGTCGACCAGGCGGCGCGCGGCGTCGATGAGCAGTGCCCGGTTGCGCGCGGCATCGCCCCGTTCGGGCGCTCCCGGGCTGCCCACCGACAGTGCCGGTGCGCCGTTCCGGTCCTCCGCCACGCTCACCTCGCAACTTTAACTCAGCGGGAATAGCGCGGACTGCGGTCCGGTTGGGTACGTGGGAAGATCGAGCCGGACCACGGGAGGGCCCTTGATGACGCAGAGCGCGAACACCACCGTATTGGTTCTCGTCGGCAGTCTCCGGGCTGCGTCGGTGAACCGGCAACTGGCCGAACTGGCTGTCGAGAGCGCGCCCGAGGGCGTGACACTCCAGCGGTTCGACCGGTTGGGTGAGTTGCCGTTCTACAACGAGGACATCGACACCGACGACGTGGCCGAACCCGTGGCGGCCCTGCGTGAGGCGGCCGCACTGGCCGATGCCGCGCTGGTGGTCACCCCCGAGTACAACGGCAGCATCCCAGGCGTGCTGAAGAATGCGATCGACTGGCTGTCGCGCCCGTATGGCAACAGCGCGCTCAAGGGCAAGCCATTCGCGGTCGTCGGGGCGGCGCTGGGTCAGTACGGCGGCGTGTGGGCCCACGACGAGACCCGCAAGTCGTTCGCCATCGCCGGCCCCCGGGTGGTGGAGGGCCTCGACCTGTCGATCCCGACGAAGTCGCTGGACGGTAAGTCGCCGAGGGAGAACGCCGAGGTCGCGGCCCGCCTGCGTGACATCGTCGGCAAGCTGGCCGCCGAGGCCGCCTGACAACGGCGTCGCCGGTCTCGCGTCTCGCGGTCCCCTGCGCCGTTCACTCGGTTCCTCTGTCTGACGAACCGGGCCGGCTCGTCGGCTGCGTCGTGTCACCGCTGCGGTCTGGCGCCCCGCTTTGTGCGCAGTCGCTCGGTGTTCTCAAACCGCGATCGACACCGCGCGATGACGTGTCTGACGACGGGCTGTCGGATGCGAAGGATGTCCTTGTCCGTTCTGACTCGCCCGTGGATGCCTCCCGTGACGGCGATTCCGTGGTCACGTTCGCGCTGTCCTCAGCGGAGACGTGGTCCACGGCAGTGGCGTCGTCCGCGGTCGCCTCGGTCGTCGACGAGAGTTCGTCCGTCGCGGCGACCTCGTGAGGCTCGATCTTCCCGATCGACATCGACCCGGCGTCCGATCCGACAGTCACTACCGGTTGAATCTCCGATGGTTGTTCGTCTG
Source organism: Mycobacterium sp. NAZ190054 (assembly GCF_001545925.1). GTDB lineage: Bacteria > Actinomycetota > Actinomycetes > Mycobacteriales > Mycobacteriaceae > Mycobacterium. Next base: position 10,984 of record NZ_LMVQ01000523.1, read on the forward strand.
TCGGCTCCTGGCCGTCCTGGAGCGCGAATGTCCCTTCATCGTCCTGCGTCGGATTCACGCTTCGGGAGGTGTCTGCGGCCACCGTGTACATGTGCTCGCCGCGTGAGTGCGCTGAGGCCGCAAGAGCGGGGTCGGACACGGCATGTGGCGGTTCGTCGGTCTGCGCCGCCTCGGTCTCGGCTGCGTCGATGTGCACATCGTCGTGGTGTGTCGAGGTGATCGGTGGGGAGGTCTTCACCAGCGGCGGCAAGCCGACGAGGGCCGCCGCATTGTTGATGCCCTCGCCCACCGCGTTGATGAGGTCGACGATGAGCTTGACCGGGTCGAGCTTCGGGATCAACCGCGCCGGGGTGGGCTCCCAGGGCGGGATGGTGCGGTCATAGCCGAGTTCGACGAGCACCCGGAAGAACGGCTCCACCACGTCGATCACCGGCTCGGGCACGCCCAGCGTGCGCAGCGGACCGAACAGCGGCAGATCCGGATTCTCGAAGACGTAGTAGCTGGTGTCGCCGTATGTGCCTCGGAAGGCAGGTGACTTCATCGGCTCATGAGCGGGCAGGCTGACGTCGAAGATGTGTGTGTGCACGTACAGGATGCCCAGAATCGCGTTCAGGTCGGCGAGCAGATTGAGCGGATACAACGGGAAATCGGTGAATCCGTCGTACTGCCTGGCGATCTCGGTCGTATCGAACGGCGTATCGGTTGCCGCCGGACCGTTGAACAGAAGATCGAGGATCGGTATGTAGAGCCCCGGAAAGCGGGAAACGAAACCGCCGTTGGGCAGGTTGGGGTCACCGCTGAGCACGAAGTCGATGTCGGGCACGTCGTCGGTGCCTGCTGGGTATAGTTCGGCCAGCCTGCGCTTCACCACGTTCGCGACCCCGGCGCCCTGCGAGACGCCGTAGACCACCCGGTGGTCGTTGTCGTTGACCGCGATCGCCGCCTCCAGGCTGTCCGCACCCTTCTGCAGTGATTGATTGGCGGTCAGGTCGAAGAGTCCGGAGAGTTTCCACCACGGCTCGTCCGGCCACGCCGGCCCACCGGGGCTGAACAGGCGCTCGTCGCCCAGCGCGAGTCCGATGAGACGAAAGAGCCCGGTGATGGGCCAGAACTCCTGGGGAGTGGTCACCTTCACGTAGTCGATGTCACCCGGATGGGTCGGGGCGATGTACTGGTTCTTGACGATGTCGACGACGGTGTCGTCCGGCGTGGGGCAGGTGGTGCCACACACGATCAGCGCGGTGGTGTCTGCGGTCAGGTCGACAAAGGATGGGCTTGTCGACGGCGGCCCCAGCGGGGCTGTGACCGCCACCAGTAGCGTCGTGCTTGCGATGGTCGCCATCCGTCGTGTGGCCGGGTTGAGGCGACGACGCTGTCGTCGCTGCGCGGACACCGATGACCGAATCGGACATACCAGCGTTTTCATCGTCATTTCCGCCCCCGGCTCAGGTCAGGGCACGACCTCGGCGTCGGGTCGTACCGTGCACCCAGATCGTCGCGGGCGGCGGAGCAGAAACCCTCAGTAGTGCGGTACTGAGACCTGTCGAATTCGAAGGGATCGAAGGTGGCTGCGGTACGTGCACCCGGTCCCGCGCGATCGCGTCCAGCCCGGGGATCGGGCGGTGACGAGCGGATAGGTGAAAACGCACACGTTGACGCGGTCTCCGACATTCGGTGCTCGACGTTTGCTGGGCGTCGCTGAACGCTTGGGCGCGCCGGGCAGGATGTCAGTGGGTTCTGGTAGATGAAGACGGTATGCCTGCCCGCGCAACGCGACACGCCGATGTGACATACGACACGCCGGGCCGACACGCGGCGAAAGGCTTACGACCTGGGAATTTCAAAAATGTCATTCAGAACATCTTGTATCTCTTCTGATTGTCGGCCACTAGGTGTAGTGTTTCGGGCACCGACGGACCCCCAAGATGTGGAGGTCGGCCGGAGCCAGAAGTTCCGGCGGCGTCGGGTTACCGACACACCGGCGGGTGGCCCGGACGGCTGGAATTTCAGGGGCCGGCGGGTCGCTGGAACATAGCGAGAAGCACACAAAAGCAGTTGCAGCCCGTTTTGCCCCACTTGGCGTTAGGAGCAGTACCGCAGATGACTCAGCCAGCAACCGTCACCGTGTACACCAAGCCGGCATGCGTTCAGTGCAACGCCACCTACAAGGCGCTCGACAAGCAGGGCATCGCCTACGAGGTCGTCGACATCAGCCTGGACACCGAGGCCCGTGACTACGTGATGGCGCTCGGCTACCTGCAGGCGCCCGTCGTGGTCGCGGGTAACGACCACTGGTCGGGTTTCCGTCCCGACCGGATCAAGGCGCTGGCGGGTGCGGTCGCGACATCTGCGTGACGGGCGTGGCCGCGGCCACCGCCGGGCAGTGAGCGGGTATCGGATCGACAGCAGGGAAGTAGAGGAGGTCACCATGAGCAATCTCGTCTACTTCTCCAGTGTCTCCGAGAACACCCACCGCTTCGTCGAGAAGCTGGAGATGCCGGCCACCCGGATTCCGATCCACGGGCGCATCGAAGTCGACGAGCCCTACGTGCTGGTGCTCCCCACCTACGGCGGTGGGCACGCCAACGGTCCCGATCCCGATCGCGGGGGCTACGTGCCCAAGCAGGTGATCGCCTTCCTCAACAACGAACACAACCGGTCGTTGATCCGCGGCGTCATCGCCGCGGGCAACACCAACTTCGGCGCCGAATTCGGATACGCGGGGGTCGTCGTCTCCCGCAAATGTGGCGTCCCATTCCTGTACCGATTCGAACTCATGGGAACGACGGATGACGTGTTCGCCGTCCGCGCGGGACTGAGTGATTTTTGGGCCGACGCCCGGAAGGACCAGACGTGTCACCAACCGTCACAGCTGCAGAACCTGTAACCACCGGCGCGCAGTCGCTTCCGGGGGAGATGGACTACCACGCCCTCAACGCGATGCTGAATCTGTACGACGCCGAGGGCAGAATTCAGTTCGACAAGGATGTGCAGGCCGCGCGCGAGTACTTCCTGCAGCACGTCAACCAGAACACGGTCTTCTTCCACAGCCAGGACGAGAAGCTCGATTACCTCATCGAGAAGAACTATTACGAGCGTGAGGTCCTCGACCAGTATTCGCGCAACTTCGTCAAGGAACTGCTGGATCGCGCGTACGCGAAGAAGTTCCGCTTCCCGACGTTCGTCGGCGCGTTCAAGTACTACACGTCCTACACGCTGAAGACCTTCGACGGGAAGCGCTACCTGGAGCGCTTCGAGGACCGGGTGGTGATGGTCGCGCTGACGCTGGCCGCCGGTGACACCACTCTGGCCGAGAAGCTCGTCGACGAGATCATCGACGGCCGGTTCCAGCCCGCCACCCCGACGTTCCTGAACTCGGGCAAGAAGCAGCGCGGCGAGCCGGTGTCGTGCTTCCTGCTTCGCATCGAGGACAACATGGAGTCGATCGGGCGCTCCATCAACTCGGCGCTGCAGCTGTCCAAGCGCGGTGGCGGAGTGGCGTTGCTGCTGACCAACATTCGTGAGCACGGCGCGCCGATCAAGAACATCGAGAACCAGAGCTCCGGGGTCATCCCGATCATGAAGCTGCTGGAGGACTCGTTCTCCTACGCCAATCAGCTCGGTGCCCGCCAGGGTGCCGGCGCGGTGTACCTGCACGCCCACCACCCCGACATCTACCGCTTCCTGGACACCAAGCGGGAGAACGCCGACGAGAAGATCCGCATCAAGACGCTGAGCCTGGGTGTGGTGATCCCCGACATCACCTTCGAGCTGGCCAAGAAGAACGAGGACATGTACCTGTTCTCGCCGTACGACGTCGAGCGGGTGTACGGCGTTCCGTTCGCCGACATCTCCGTCACCGAGAAGTACTACGAGATGGTCGACGACGCGCGCATCCGCAAGACCAAGATCAAGGCGCGCGAGTTCTTCCAGACGCTGGCCGAGCTGCAGTTCGAGTCGGGCTACCCGTACATCATGTTCGAGGACACGGTGAACCGGGCCAACCCGATCGACGGCAAGATCACCCATTCGAACCTGTGCTCGGAGATCCTGCAGGTCTCCACACCGTCGGAGTTCAACGACGACCTGTCCTACAAGAAGATCGGCAAGGACATCTCCTGCAACCTCGGCTCGCTCAACATCGCCAAGGCGATGGACTCGCCGGACTTCGCGCAGACCATCGAGGTGGCGATCCGGGCGCTGACCGCGGTGAGCGACCAGACCCACATCACCTCGGTGCCGTCGATCGAGCAGGGCAACAACGATTCACACGCGATCGGCCTCGGGCAGATGAACCTGCACGGCTACCTGGCGCGCGAGCGGATCTTCTACGGGTCCGAAGAGGGTGTGGACTTCACCAACATCTACTTCTACACCGTGCTCTACCACGCGCTGCGCGCCTCGAATCGCCTTGCGATCGAGCGCGGTACGCACTTCAAGGGGTTCGAGAAGTCCAAGTACGCGTCGGGGGAGTTCTTCGACAAGTACACCGAGCAGGTGTGGGAGCCCAAGACCGACAAGGTCCGTCAGCTCTTCACCGACGCCGGCATCCGCATCCCCGATCAGGAGGACTGGAAGCGGCTGAAGGAGTCGGTGCAGAAGCACGGCATCTACAACCAGAACCTGCAGGCCGTCCCGCCAACCGGGTCGATCTCCTACATCAACCACTCGACGAGCTCGATCCACCCGATCGCGAGCAAGGTGGAGATCCGCAAGGAAGGCAAGATCGGGCGCGTCTACTACCCGGCGCCCTACATGACCAACGACAACCTGGAGTACTACCAGGACGCGTACGAGATCGGCTACGAGAAGGTCATCGACACCTACGCCGCGGCCACCCAGCACGTCGACCAGGGGCTCAGCCTGACGCTGTTCTTCAAGGACACCGCGACCACCCGCGACGTCAACAAGGCGCAGATCTACGCCTGGCGCAAGGGCATCAAGACGCTGTACTACATCCGGCTGCGCCAAATGGCTTTGGAGGGAACCGAAGTCGAGGGTTGCGTCAGCTGCATGTTGTGACGTAGCCGGTACCGCGAGCGTGCAGTGACGGTAGCCGCGAGACGCTCCTCACTACCGCCACAGCACGTTCGCGGACTGGCCGACTCAGCTGTCGCGAGCCTGTTCCGCGCGCACCGCCTTCAGCCGTCGCTGCTCGCGCAGCACATTCTGGTAGCTTTCGCGTTCGGCGACCAGCCACTCAGGCTGCTCCTCGAGCAGTGCATCGATCTGCTCGGTGGTCAGCGCCTCGGTGACGCCGCCGCGGCCGAGCCCGGCGATCGACACGCCCAGCTTGGCCGCCACCAGGTTCTTCGGGTGCGGCCCGTTCTTGCGAAGGTCCTTGAGCCACTGCGGCGGATCCGCCTGCAGGGCCGCGAGCTCGTCGCGGGTGATCGGGTTCTGCTGGAACTCCGCAGGTGTCGCGGGCAGGTACACGTCCAGCTTCTTCGCCGCGGTGGCGGGTTTCATGGACTGCGCGTTGGGCCTGCTCACGCAACCAGCCTATCGGTAGCCTGATGCGGTGACCGTGCAGTCCTTGACCCTCGGGTACGTCCCCGGCGGGACGCCGGCGAAGTGGGCCCGGATCTGGGCGCAGCGTCACCCCGACGTGCCGCTGCAGCTGAGCTCCGTCGCCGCGGCAGACGCGGCCGCCGCGGTACGGGCCGGGACCGTCGACGTGGCGTTGCTCCGGTTGCCGGCCGACACGTCGGGGCTGGCGGTCATCCCGTTGTACGAGGAGACGACGGTGGCCGTGGTGCCGGCCGATCACCTCCTCGGTGCCGCCGACGCGATCACGTCCGCGGACCTCGACGGCGAGCCGGTGCTGCGCCCACTCGACGATGTCCTGGGCTGGGCCGCCATTCCCGGCACTCCGGTCGATCACCGTCCCGAGACCACCGGGGACGCAATGGAACTCGTCGCCGCAGGGATGGGTGTGCTCGTGGTTCCACAGTCGCTGGCGCGGCTGTATCACCGCAAGGACCTCACCTACCGCCCGATCACCGACGCGCCGCCCTGCCCCGTGGCGCTGGCCGTCCCTGACGGACCGCAGCCGGCACTGATCGAGGAGTTCATCGGCGTCGTGCGGGGCCGCAAACCCGGCTCGTCGCGGGGCCGGGCAGAGCCGACGCCGAAACGCACCGCACGGGAGAAGACCCTCGCCAAGCAGGCTGCCCGCGCCGCTGCGGGCAAGGTCGCCCGCAAGCCGGGCCGAACCGGGCGCGGCCGGGGCTGACCACGAAAGGCCTCAGATCGTCAGGGTGCCGTCGTCGTTGATCGTCCACTCCGGGTTGACCGCGACCTCCCAGACGTGGCCGTCGGGATCGGCGAAGTAGCCCGAGTACCCGCCCCAGAACATCTTCTCGGCCCGTTTCAGGACCGTCGCGCCTGCGGCTTCGGCCTGGGTCAGGACCGCGTCGGCGTCGGCTTCGGTGCGCTGGTTGATCGCGATCGTGATGCCGCTGAAGCGTCCGTCGATCGGGTGGTGGGCATCCTCGGCGAGGTCGGCGCGGCCGAACAACGCCAACGCGATGCCGGGAAGCTGGTAGAACACCACGCCCTCGGGAGCCGCCTTCGGTACCCAGCCCAGGCCCTGCTCGTAGAACCGCCGGGCCCGCGCGAGGTCCTCGACGCCGAGGGTGATCAGGCTGATGCGCTGCTCCATGAGTGTCACGCTACTGCGCGGATTCCGGAGGCGACCGAGTACCGACAACGCGCCAGATTGCACGACAAAGGTCACACATCGTGGCGAAGTGGGTATGACACCGGGCATGACCGCCCCGTTTTTCAGCCGAGAACGCATCGTCGCCTCGCCTGGATGGAGCCGTTGGCTGGTCCCACCTGCGGCGTTGTCGATCCACCTGTCGGTCGGCGCGGCCTACTCCTACAGCGTGTTCAAACTGCCGCTGCAGGAATCCCTCGGGATCTCCGGCACGCTGAGCGCCCTGCCGTTCACGGTCGGCATCGTCGTTCTGGGGTTGTCGGCGGCCATCTTCGGCACCTGGGTGGACCGCGCCGGTCCGCGAGCGGCGATGTTCGCAGCGACGTGCTGTTTCTGCGGCGGTTGGTTCGTCGGGTCGGCCGGACTGCTCATCGGGCAGTTCTGGCTGGTGCTGCTCGGCTACGGCCTGCTCGGCGGCATCGGCTGGGGTATCGGCTACATCTCCCCGGTCGGAACGTTGATCAAGTGGTTCCCCGACCGTCCCGGGATGGCGACCGGACTTGCCATCATGGGGTTCGGCGGCGGCGCGCTGATCGCGTCACCCTGGTCGACGGCGATGCTCGACCTGTTCGGCACCGACACCGCCGGCATCGCGAAGACGTTCGCGGTGCACGGCGCCGTCTACGCCGTCTTCATGTCACTGGGCTGGCTGCTCATCCGCGTACCGCGACCGGACTGGAAGCCGTCGAACTGGACACCGCCGCCTGTGCAGGCCAATTCCATCATCACCGGCGGCCAGGTGTCGGCCGGCAACGCGATCAAGACCCCGCAGTTCTGGCTGCTGTGGATCGTGTTGTGCTTCAACGTGACCGCCGGCATCGGCATCCTGGAGAAGGCGTCGCCGATCTATCAGGACTACTTCCCGGCCGCGGGGGCGGCCGCCGCCGGACTTGCCGCCGCCGCGGCCGGATACGTCGCGATGCTGTCCCTGGGCAACATGCTCGGCCGCATCGGCTGGTCGAGCCTGTCCGACAAGATCGGACGCAAGAACGCCTACCGGCTCTACCTCGGCGTCGGCGCGCTGCTCTACCTGACTATCACCGTGATGGAGAACTCCAACAAGCTCGTCTTCCTCGTCGCGACGATCCTGATCCTGTCGTTCTACGGTGCGGGCTTCGCCACGGTCCCGGCCTATCTGCGCGACCTGTTCGGCACCTTCCAGGTCGGCGCGATCCACGGCCGCCTGCTGACGGCATGGTCGGCGGCCGGTGTCCTCGGACCGATCATCGTCAACTTCGTGGCCGACCGGCAGGCCGAAGCCGGCAAGCAGGGGCCGGCCCTCTACACGGTGTCGTTCTCGATCATGATCGCGTTGCTGGTGGTGGCGTTCATCGCGAACGAACTGATCCGGCCGGTCAACGCCAAATGGCACGAACCCGACGAGTCGAGAGCATCTGACAGAGAGGACGCGGTCCGATGACCGACCAGCCCGCCGACACCGAACTTCGCGAGTACACCCCGACGGTGCCCAAGGCCTACATCGTGCTGGCGTGGGTGTGGGTGGGCATCCCGTTCGGTTACGGCCTGTACGAACTGCTGATCAAGGCCGGTCGGTTGTTCGGTGCGTGAGGCCCGCGTCGCCGCTGTACCGGTGAGGGATCAGAACGTGTGCTGAGGGCCTTGCGCCTTCTTGTAGAGCGCCTTGAGCATGCGATCGCGGAAGGCGGCGTTGTCGATCAGCTTCACGCCGGCATTGGCCAGCTTGGGCTGGCCGATCAGCTTGTGCATGTAGCGGCCGCGCCGATACTCCCTGCCCCACGCTGCTTCCATCCGCTGTGCGTAGTTGGTGAAGTCGCCGGGGCCACCGTTGGTCAGCGCGGCGATCGCGCATTCGCCTGCGGCCAATCCGGATTCGAGTGCCTTGGAGATCCCCGCACCCGAGGCCGGCTTGCCCGCGCCCAGCGAGTCGCCGGTGAACAGCACGCCCGGGCGCCACGGCGGCCACGCGGTGAACCCCATCGGCAGGCGCCACGCCCGCACGCTCTTGTTCTTCTTGAGTTCCTCGATCGGCGGGAGGTCCCACTCGCGCGGCAGCGTGCGCAGGAAATCGCCGAGGAACTGGGTGGCGTTGATCGACTGCCAGTTCTTGTAGCTGTTGACGTAGCCGAGGCCGATGTTGAAGATCCCGTTGCCCATCGGGAACACCCAGCCGTACCCGGGCAGCTGGTCGCCCTGGAACATCAGCTTCAGGTAGATGTCCAGGGAATCGGAGTCCTCGCGATTGGCCGGCATCTCCGACCGGATCGCGATCGCCGAGTAGCCGTTGTACTCGGAGTCGATCTTCAGCGCGCGCTTGATGGGGGAGTAGGCCCCGTCCGCGGCGATCACCGCGTCGCCGTAGACCTTCTCGCCGCCCTTGAGCACCACGCCGATCACCCGGCCGTCGGCGTCCAGTTCCGGGCCCGACACCTCGGCGCCCTGACGGATCTCGGCGCCGGCGGACTCGGCGTGCTTGAGCAGCACGGTGTCGAGGTGTTCACGGCTTACCGTGTGGCCGTGGTCGGGCATCCCGGGACGCTTGGGGAACGACAGCTCCCAGCGGCTCGGGCTGAACACCGTGACCCGGTTGACCCGGTGGTAGGTGGCCACCTCGTCGGCCAGGCCCATCTTCTGCAGGTAGCTGACCGCGCGTGCGGTCAGCCCGTCACCGCAGGGCTTGGCTCTGGGGAATTGTGCCTTGTCACACACCAGCACCTTCGCGCCGGTCTGCGCCGCCTGCCATGCGGCGGCCGAACCGGAAGGTCCTCCACCTGCGATGACCAGGTCGTATCGCTGCGTCATTGATCTCTCTCGTCGAGCGGCTGTCGCAGCGATAGTACCCAAACTCGCCCCTTTCGTCCGACGAGGTCTGAGCAGGTCAGCGGTGTCTGAGCGGTACAGTGGTCGGGTGCGACGAGGGTCGAGGGCGCGCTCCGCCGAGGACACGGGCATCAAGGTCGACGCCCGCAGTGAGCGCTGGCGCGAGCACCGCAAGAAGGTGCGCGCGGAGATCGTCGACGCCGCCTTCCGCGCCATCGACCAGCTCGGACCCGAGGTGTCCCTGCGCGAGATTGCCGAAGAGGCCGGGACCGCGAAACCCAAGATCTACCGCCACTTCACCGACAAGTCCGATCTGTTCCAGGCGATCGGTCAACGCATGCGCGACATGCTGTGGGCGGCCATCTTCCCGTCGATCAACCTGTCCACCGACGCCGCGCGCACCGTGGTCTTCCGGGCCGTCGAGCAATATGTGCGGCTGGTCGACGAACACCCGAACGTCGTCCGCTTCCTGATGCAGGGCAGGTTCGCCGAGCAGAGCGAGTCGGCGATGCGGGCGCTCAACGAGGGCCGTGACATCACGCTCGCGATGGCCGACATGTTCAACAACGAGTTGAGCGACCTGGAACTCGATTACGCGGCATTCGAACTCGCGGGTTTCGCGACGTTCGGCGCGGCGGCGTCGGCCACCGACTGGTGGCTGGGCAGCGAGCAGGACAGCCCGCGCAGGCTGCCGTCGGAGAAGTTCGTCGAGTATCTGACCACGATCATGGTCGGCTCGATCAACGGCACCTGCGAGGTGCTCGGTATCAAGATCGACCCCGATGTGCCGCTGCACGAAGGCGTCAAACGCCGCGAACAGGTCGCCTGAGCAATCACCCCCGAACGCCGAGATTGCGTTCGCGCAGGAAAAATGCGAGAACGGGCCTGCTGGAATGCCATTTCGGCGGGGTTTGGAATTGAGGCAGATGCCTCATGTCCCGGGCGCGGCGTGCGCCGACGATCTACAGGCATGAACACACACCGCGATTACCGCACCCCCCAGGCTGCCGCCGAGGCCGTCGCCGCACATCCCGTCCTGCCCGCCGGAGACGACGAACGTTTCGTCGGCTTCGGGATCATGGGCATGCCGTTCGCCGGCGGGCATTACCTGGCGCTACGTCAGTTCCCCGCGACCACGTTCGCGCCGGCCTACGTGTCGGTCTGGCACCGCGACCCCTCCTGCACGTGGACGTTCTACGCGACCACACCCGGCCAGCAGAGCTGCGCGAGGTACTTCAGCTCGGCGACCCCGAACGATCCCGTGCAGTGCGACATCGCGCTGGCCTGGGAGTCGCCGTGGACGGTGCGCATCGAGATCCCGGGGCTGCTCCGATGGACTGTCGAGCTGCAGAACACCTGGGCTACAAGGCTGATGACGTCGATCGGCGGACGGCTGCCGGACGCGGCGTGGACCAACACGTCGACGCTGTCGGTGATCAGCCGGGTCGCGGGCCGCACCCTCGGCGTCGGGGACATCCGGCTCACCGGAACGGCGGCCAACGGTCAGCGCTACATGGTCGCACCGAAGGTGGTGTGGGCGGTGGCCGCCTCGCGGGCGACCCTGCACGGGGACGACCTCGGGCCGATCGGTCCGTTGATGCGGCAGGCCCGGCTCGGTGACTTCCGGCTGCCGCAGCGCGGCATCGGCGTCATCGGATCCGGCCATTTCGAGAACTACGACGCCGACCGGCATCTGGCCGCCGAGCGGACCGTGGCGTTCGGCTGACCGACCGGTCATCGACGGGCAGAATCATCGGATGGCGCCGCCGGCCGAGCATCCGGCCCGATCGCCCAGCAGGGCCGAACTGCTGGCGGCGCTGTCCATCGCCGTCGACCTGGGCCTCGGGCAGCCGGCCGAGCACATGCTGCGGTCGGCGGTGATCGCCACCCGGATCGCCGACAGGCTCGGACTCGAGCGTGCCGAGCGGGACTGCTGCTACTACATCGCGCTGATCATGTGGATCGGATGCCATGCCGACTCCCACGAGTATGCGCGCTGGTTCGGCGACGACATCGCCGTCCGTCACGATTCGTATCTGGTCGACTGGTCGGGGCTGCCGTACCTACGGTTCCTGCTCGCCAACACCGGCCGCGGGCAGCCGCTGCTCCACCGATTGACCGTCATGGCAACACTTTTCGCCGACGCGCGCGGACAGATCGCCCAACTGATCCACTCCCATTGCGCCTCGGCCGGAATGCTGGCCGACCGGCTCGGCCTGAGCGCCGAGGTGCAGTCGATGCGCGGCTACACCTTCGAGCGCTACGACGGCGGTGGCCTGCCCGCCGGGGTGGGCGGCGACGACATCCCGATGCCGATGCGGGTGGCCCAACTGGCCGACGTGGCCGAGGTGCACCACCGCACCTACGGGCTCGACGGGGCGGTCGCGATGGCCCGCAGCCGGCGCGGCGGGCAGTTCGACCCCGACGTCGTCGACGCGTTCACCGCCGACGCGCCTGCGGTGTTGTCGGTGCCCGCTCCGGGCCAGGCCTGGACGGTCGCGTTGCGGGAAGCCCCGGACTACGCCGAACGCCTCGGCGCCGCGGAGCTGGATTCGTTGCTGGTGGCGCTCGGTGACTTCGTCGACCTGAAATGCCCTTTCACACTGGGGCATTCGCGCGCAGTCGCCGAGCTGGCCGCCGATGCGGCGAGCCTGGCGGGCCTGGACGCCGAGACCGTGACCGTCGTGCGCCGGGCCGGGCATGTGCACGACCTGGGCCGGATCGGGGTTTCCAACCAGGTCTGGTCGAAGCCGGCGTCGCTGACCGCGGGGGAGCTGGAACGGGTGCGTCTGCACCCGTATCTGACCGTGCGCATCCTCAGCCAGGTCGACGGTCTCGACGTCGTCGCGCAGGTGGCGGGCAATCACCACGAGTCGCTGGACGGGTCCGGGTATCCGCGCGGCCTGCCCGCGGCCGCGCTCGGACTTCCCGACCGGATCCTGTTCGGCGGCTGGCCGACCGGGGTCGAGGTGTGCCACGCGATGGTGCACGGCGGACCGTTCCCCGCCACCTCGGATTCGCGCACCACCTCCGTGGGCTCGCGGGCGATCGAACGCTATGCTCACCCCGACCATCGCCCGCAGCTACGCCGCGGGCGTCGAGGCGCTGTCGGGCGCCGCGCAGCTGGTCGGCCGCGGCCAGCCTGGAACCGGCGAAACCTCCTGCCACGCAGCGCTGTTCACCACCGATGCGGCGAGCTTCCTGGCCTCCGAAGCGCTGCAGGCCGAGGTGTTCGGGTCGTCGAGCCTGATCGTGCGCTGCGCCGACGCCGAGCAGATGCGTGCCGTCGCCGAAGGCATCGAAGGACAGCTGACCGCCACCGTGCACGCCGACGACTCCGACCTCGACGAGGCCGGCCGACTGTTGCCGCTGCTGGAACTCAAGGCCGGCCGGATCCTGTTCGGCGGCTGGCCGACCGGGGTCGAGGTGTGCCACGCGATGGTGCACGGCGGACCGTTCCCCGCCACCTCGGATTCGCGCACCACCTCCGTGGGCTCGCGGGCGATCGAACGCTATCTGCGGCCGGTCTGCTACCAGGACGTCCCGAAGTCGTTGCTGCCCAGCGCGATCGCTGACGGCAACCCGGACGGCCTGTGGCGGCGCATCGACGGCCGCCTCACCCGAGACTGACCTCCTTCACACCTCCACCTCCGAAAGGCCTGTTATGCGTCCGAACTTTGACGGCGTCCTGTTCTTCCCCGTCACCCCGATGACCGAGTCTGGCACCGTCGATCTCGACGCGCTGGCCCGTCACATCGCCAAGGGCGTGGACGCCGGCCCCGGCGGTGTGTTCATCGCCTGCGGCACAGGGGAATTCCACGCCCTCGAGGACGGGGAGTTCGGCGACGTGGTGCGCACCGCGGTCGACGTGGTCGCCGGACGGGTCCCGGTCTACGCCGGCGCCGGGGGTGCGGTCGCCCACGCCAAGCGGTTCGCGGTGGCCGCCAAGCAAGCCGGCGCCGACGGCCTGCTGATGCTGCCGCCCTACCTCGTCGAGGTGCCGCAGGCCGGGCTGGTCGACTACACCCGCGCGGTGGCCGGGGCGACCGATTTGCCCGTCATCGTCTACAACCGCAACAACGCCCGCTTCACCGAGGAGTCCGCGGTCGCCGTCGCCGAGATCCCCAACGTCGTCGGATTCAAGGACGGGACAGGCAATTTCGATCAGGTCGCCCGCATCGTGCAGGCGGTCAAGACCACCGTCGACCCCGACTTCCTGTTCTTCAACGGGCTGCCGACCGCCGAGACCACCCAGCAGGCCTACCGCGCCATCGGCGTCCCGCTGTACTCGTCGGCGACGTTCGCCTTCGCGCCGGACCTGTCGCTGGCGTTCTACAACGCGCTCGAGTCCGGCAACGACCAACTCGCCACCGCACTGCTCAACGCGTTCTTCATCCCGCTGGTGCGTCTGCGCGACACCGTGCCCGGGTACGCGGTGTCGCTGGTCAAAGCCGGCGTCACGATGGAAGGCGTGCCCGCCGGGCCGGTGCGCCCGCCGCTGGTGATGCCCAGCGCCGGTGACGCGGATCGGCGTCATGCTCAGACGGCTCGGGCCAGCGCGTCGGCCAGCACCGCGCGCCCGGCTCCGGCGGTCGGCGGCAGGCGGGGGGAGTGGCAGGCGGGCGGGTGG
>NZ_LMVQ01000524.1 GCF_001545925.1 Mycobacterium sp. NAZ190054
CTCGACCCGCTGTCGGGCACCGCGGTGCTCAACGGCATCCCGGTGCTGGTGGGCCCGGGTGGTCAGGATCCCGCCGTGCTGGCCGCGCCGCCCGCCCCTCCCGTCCCCGGAGCGATTCCGCCCGGTGACGTCGCCCCGCCCGGATCCCCGGCGGCCACCACGGTCATCCAGGCCGCGCTGAGCCGCATCGGTTCCCCGTATTCGTGGGGCGGCTCCGGCCCGAGCGCCTTCGACTGCTCCGGTCTGGTGATGTGGTCGTTCCAGCAGGCCGGCATCTCGCTGCCGCATTCGAGCCAGGCATTGGCCCGCGGCGGGCAGCCGGTGTCCCGGGATCAGATGCAGCCGGGTGACCTGGTCACCTATTACCCCGATGCGTCGCATGTCGGCATCTACATCGGCGACGGGATGATGGTGCACGCCTCCACCTACGGCACACCGGTGCGAGTCGCCCCGGTGGACAATGCGCCGATCTACAACGTCCGCCGGTACTGAGGCCTCCCGTAGCGCGGCCCGGCGCCGGGTCGGTGCGGTGCTCGGCGCGGAGCTGGTCTGCGCGGTGTTCATGGTGGAAGCGGCCCGCAACGAGGTCC
>NZ_LMVQ01000525.1 GCF_001545925.1 Mycobacterium sp. NAZ190054
CGAGGCGGCCACCGAGCAGCATCAGCCCGCCGAACGTCAGCACATAGGCGGTGATGACCCAGCTGCGGCCGGCGTCGGACAGGCTGAGTTCGTCCTGGATCTTCGGCAGTGCGACTATGGCGATGGTGCTGTCCATCGTGGCCAGCAGCTGCATGCCGCCGATCGCGGTGAACTGCGCGGGGTTCAGCAACGTCGGGTTGATCACCGAGATGCCCGCCGCCGACTTCCGCGCGGTCATCGACGTGTGCCTCAACGGGGCGTTCATCGTGACCAAGCACGCGGGCAGGCACCTGCGCGAGGGCGGCTCGCTGGTGCAGATCAGCTCGCTCAACGGCAGGCAGCCGGCGGCCGGGATGAGCGCGTACTGCGCGGCGAAGGCCGGGCTGTCGATGCTCACCCAGGTGGCCGCGCTGGAGATGGGGCCGCGAGGCATCCGGGTCAACGCCGTCGCGCCCGGGTTCGTGCACACGCCGCTGACCGCCGCGGCCGCATCGGTGCCCGGCGTGGTCGAGGATTACGTCGACAACACCGCGCTGGGCCGCGCGGGCACACCCGAGGACATCGCGAACGCCGTCGTGTACCTGTGCGC
>NZ_LMVQ01000526.1 GCF_001545925.1 Mycobacterium sp. NAZ190054
TCGCCCGATGCCGCCTGACCACCATCACCAACGACAACCCCGAAATAGGAGCCGACGACATGCCCGCACTCACCGCCTAACAACCACCGGATCACGCAGCACTACACCACATCCTGGGACTTGACCCATGGGTGTCTTCTTGGAGGAGCTGCAGGAGTTACGAGGTGTCCGACAAGCGCTGCCAGCAGGGGCGCCGGGATATCGGCAACCGCAGCGATCGACCGGACATGACATGCAGATACAGCATGTCTGAACAGCGCGTAAGCACCGCCGACACCCACCGCCCGACTCGTTCGTCGGCTTACACTTCCGACGTGTTCTCCGAGACTCGCTATGCGATGAAAGGGAACTTGCGCATCGCCTGTCGTGCGTCGCCCGAAGGCGCCCGCGACATCGTGGTGGTCCCGAATTGGTTCAACTGTTGTGAACTTCTGCCGGAGCTACCGGCGATCCAGGGCTGGGTTGAAGCGCCCCGGGTTTGATACACACTCGGTTATTGGTGTGCAGCCGATGGGTGGGCTGTGTTTGTAGCGTAGTAGACCTGCTCGTATTCGATCGGTGGGATGCGGCCCAGACGGTGCATGAGCCT
>NZ_LMVQ01000527.1 GCF_001545925.1 Mycobacterium sp. NAZ190054
TCGACGCAGCCGACGCCACCGACGAGTTCGCCGCCGAGCTGATCGCCTGGCTGCGCGACCGCCTCGCGCATTACAAGTGCCCGCGGTCGCTGTCGTTCGAGGCGCAATTGCCCCGCACCGACACCGGGCCCACCGTCGACGAGCAGTCCGGCATCTACGCCGAGGTGCTCGACGCGTTCGCCGGGAACAAGGTGGTGATCCGCACGCTCGACGCCGGCTCTGACAAGCCGCTCAAGTTCGCCGGCCACCCCGACGAGGCCAACCCCGCGCTCGGCGTGCGCGGCATCCGCATCGCGACCGCCAACCCCGGCCTGCTGGACCACCAGCTGGAAGCGATCGCCGCCGCCGGGCAGCGCACCGGCAACCCACCTTGGGTGATGGCGCCGATGATCGCGACCGCCGAGGAAGCCGAAAGCTTTGCGGCCAAGGCCCGTTCACACGGCCTGACCCCGGGGGTGATGATCGAGGTCCCCGCCGCGGCGCTGCTGGCCGACCGGATCCTGGAGCACGTCGACTTCCTGTCCATCGGCACCAACGACCTGGCGCAGTACACGATGGCCGCCGACCGGAT
>NZ_LMVQ01000528.1 GCF_001545925.1 Mycobacterium sp. NAZ190054
GGTCCCGCAAGAGCGTCATCGACGCCATCGACGCCGAGGTGATCGCGCTGGACCCCGACGCGGCCAAACACCGCCGGCAGAAGGCCTACGACGAACGCGCGGTGCACGTCGAGACCGGGCTGGACGGGATGGGCTGGCTGCGGGCCCGGATGAGCGCCACCCAGGCCGCGGCCTGGGACACCAAACTCTCGGCGATGGCCAGCGCGGTCTGCCCGGCCGATCCCCGCACCCTGCTCCAACGCCGCGCCGACGCCCTCGACGCCCTACGCGACGGTCTCCCGTTCACCTGCGCCTGCACCACCGCCGACTGCCCCACCCGCACCACCACCGGACAGGTCGAGCCCGCCGCACCGGCGCGGGGCAGTGCTGATGCCGAGCCGGCCGCGCCGGTGCGGCCGGGGTTGCCGGTGCCGGCCGGGGCGTCGGTGGTGCTGCACGTGATTGAACCGTCCTGGTCTGGATGGAGACCTCGGTTAGGCCACCTCCGGTGTTGAGGCGGCGTCATTACGGTACTGGGCCTCGTAGTCGATCGGCGACTGGTAGCTCAGGGAGGAGTGCAGGCGGTCGGT
>NZ_LMVQ01000529.1 GCF_001545925.1 Mycobacterium sp. NAZ190054
CGGCAGAACAGATCCCGGGCCCGCACGAACGCCGCCAGCCTGGCCGACGGCCGATACTGCGGTTCGGGATCGGGCCCGGGCAGCCACAGCGCCTTGATCGCCGCCCCACCCCGGATCGCCTCGGCCAACGCCACGATCGGCAGAATCTTCACCCCCGGCAACAACGCCAACCCCGAATCACGAACGCACTCAGGCGGATTCGGGACGGCAGGCCCGTCCTCGGCCGGCGCGTCGGCGTCGGGCTCGGGGATTAGCTCGGGCTCAGCGTCAGCTTGCGGTCCGTTTTCGGTGAGTTTCTGCTGCTGTTCCTGGTCTTGGGCGGTGATCAGGTTCTGGGCCGCCTCGACCGCGGCAGCATCGGCGATCACCGAGATCACCACACTGGAGCTGCCCGGGGCCGCTGGTACGGCGCCGACACAGTCGGGCTTGCCGCACAGGCACGGCAGATGATCCTGGCCCTGGATGATCGCCCCCACCGCGCACGACCGCAGATCCCCCGCCGACCGCGGATCATTGTCACAGATCCCCTTGAGCAGTTCGGCGATCCGCGC
>NZ_LMVQ01000530.1 GCF_001545925.1 Mycobacterium sp. NAZ190054
GTCAGTTCATGTTCCAGGGCTCGCCGTAGGTGGTGACGCTGTCACCGGTCGACGAGATCAGCCGGGCGAACGGACGCAGCAGCACACCACCGGCAGCACCGGTCACCGTGCCGTGCGCGTTGGACACCGCCACCGAACCACCGGGGCCGGCCACGTCCACCGAGAAGGTGGCGACCTCCTGGATACCCGGGCCGTTGCCCAGGTCAGCCGAGATCGACACACCCGGGAACAGCGGCGGGGTCACGATGCTGTCGGCCAGGTTGTCGTCCAGGCCCCAGCCGTCGAACGCGATGTTCGGGGTGGTGTAGCTGAAGTTGATGCCCACACCCAGCGACCACGGGAAGCCCACCTGGTAACCCAGCTCCAGCGTGCCCTCGAAATCATCGGCACCCTCACCGGCCACGATGTAGGTCGCCTTGCCCGAGTGGAACCACTCACGGGTCAGACGGTTGCGGTCCAACGGAAAAACACCATTGAGGAACGTGTCCCACTGCTGGATCGTCAACGTCCGACCCTGGCCGTCGACCAGGCTCAGCTCGTTGTCCAGCCC
>NZ_LMVQ01000531.1 GCF_001545925.1 Mycobacterium sp. NAZ190054
GTTTAAATACACTACCTAAAGCGATACAATCTAGGTATCAGTTTTGAGGTGGTAAACAATGAAACGTGTCATTTCATACATTCGTTTCTCATCAGAGAAGCAAGCTAAAGGCGACTCACTCCGCAGACAATCTAAGATGGTCACTGATTGGCTTAAGGCTCATCCTGAGTACTACCTTGACCAAGATTTATCTTTTCGTGATTTAGGTGTGAGTGGATTCACTGGTAAGCACTTGAAAGGTGGTTTAGGTGACTTCTTAACCGCTATCGAGAAAGGGCTTGTAAAAGCAGGTGATACACTACTAATCGAGAGTTTAGACCGTTTGTCACGTCAGGCCGTAGACCGAGCAAGTGAGCTATTACGAAACATTCTTCGCTCTGGTGTAGATGTAGTCACCCTGTCCGATGGTGAACATTACACAAAGGAAAGCTTAAGAGACCCGTTATCCCTGATTAAAAGCATTTTGATAATGCAAAGGGCGCATGAGGAATCATTACGTAAGGCTGAGCGTATACAGGCTGCATGGGATGCCAAGAAAGAAGCTGCTA
>NZ_LMVQ01000532.1 GCF_001545925.1 Mycobacterium sp. NAZ190054
CGCCACAGACGAATGGTCGCCGCAGCCCTCCGACTATCTCCACGGCAAGTGGCTGGTGCTTCGGCGTGGCAAGCGCAACGTCGCCGGCATCGAGCGCATCGGCTGACGCACCGCGTGAAACGGCTGGTCAACGGTGCGACGCCGGGTGGGGAACAACGCCGCCGGGCGGGACGTTGAACGCTCGCGAGTCAAATGCTGCCCGCGCGGCACCCCTTGGGATGCAGGTTGAAAAACACGCTCTAGCAGCAGATTTGACTCGGAGTTATCCCTGACGTAACTTATCGGAGTCGCTGCGACACGGGCCCAAAACCCGGGGAGCGCGGCGGCACTCCAGAGGGAAGTCTGCTTCGGCGGATGTCCTCATCTGTCCGCACGAGGGTCACGGCTTTTCGCCGGGGCTTCTTGCGCGGCCGGTCTGGGGGCGTGTTGTTTGAGAACTCAATAGTGTGTTTGGTGGTTTTTGTTTGTTGTTTTTTGGCCTGCCTCTTTTTCCCGTTTAGGGGTGGGTTGTTTTTGGATGCCAGTTTTTGGTGTCTTTTGTTGAGG
>NZ_LMVQ01000533.1 GCF_001545925.1 Mycobacterium sp. NAZ190054
ATCGACGCAGACTTCACTCCGCGCTCGGCTACCGCACACCGCATGAAGTCCGCACCGAATATATGAATTCACAGCTCGCGGCTTAATTCCCGCGAAATCCGCAGTCTGAAAAACGCGGAGCAGGCCAGTCACGAAATCACCGAAATTCGTGTCTACCCGCTGGACACGAAATGGACGCACCGAATATATGAATTCACAGCTCGCGGCTTAATTCCCGCGAAATCCGCAGTCTGAAAAACGCGGAGCAGGCCAGGCCGTGCGGCTGTCGTACTCCGCGGTGTGCCCGATGACCAACTGCACCGCCCGGGCCTTGAAGGGTCTGTCTGAATAACGGTGGATCTGGTCTTGGTCTGACACGCCGGGCGTGAGCTTGGCGGGAAGGACTGACGATGTCAGAAACACTCGACTCCATGGCAACCGATGTGGATCAACGCCAGCTCGCTGAGCAGCTGCTGGCGCAGGCGAAAGAACAGGGAATTGAGCTGGTCGGCCCGAATGGCCTGCTCAACGAGTTGACCAAGAACGTGCTCGAGACCGCGCTGG
>NZ_LMVQ01000534.1 GCF_001545925.1 Mycobacterium sp. NAZ190054
CCATCACCGGCCGGGTAGACGTCACCCGAGCGGGGACCCAACGGCCCAGTGTCCCCACCGCCGGCCTGCCACGCCGCGGTGATCGCGTTGTTGGCCTCGACCTCGGGTTGCGCCGCCGCGGGTAGCGGGCGGCGGCCCGCGCGACCTGTTCGGCGGTGGCCGCCGCCGAGGTGCAGGCGAAACCGAACTTGGCCTTCACCCGGTCGCCGGCCTCGGCCATCGCGCGGCGGACCCGGTCGACGAAATCGGTGACCGCATACCCGACGCCGACAGTGAGGTGGTCGTGCACCACCAGGCTCGGTGAATAGTATTGCTGCTCAACGCCGTCGGGCCAGCGCACCAGAAATGTCATCTCAGGCATGGGCAAGATCACTTTCCGGGCGCACGTCGGCGATCAAGCCGTACACGTCGGGCCTGCGGTCACGAAGATGGAACATGCCGGCGCGCATCGTGCGGAACGTCTCGTCGATGTCGACCTCGGCGACCGCCATACCGCTGCCGAGAAGTGTGGTGTCCAGGATGTTCCCGCCGGGGTCGACGATCTTGGCGTTGCCGACGTAGCGAAGCGAGCCGAAGGTTCCGCTCTGGTTGGACGCCACCCAGAACACCTGGTTGTCCAGGGCGCGCGCGGTGTCGAACAGGTTGAAGCGGTAGGTCCAGCGGTCCTCCTGCAGGTTCTCGGCGGTGGCGGTGCGCGCCGCAGGCCACGCCGACAGGCTCGCGATGATCTCGGCGCCCTGCAGCGCCATGATCCGTGCGGCTTCGGGAAAGGCCTTGTCGTAACAGATCTGGAGGCCGACGCGGCCGACGGGGGTGTCGAACACCCCGTATCCGGAGCCGGCCGAGTAGGACATGCCCTCCCCCAGGGGTTGGTGCACCTTGCGGTAGGAGCCGTAGATGTTCTGGCCGTCGAGCAGCACCGCGGCGTTGTACCGCGTCACACCGTCGTCGGCGAGTTCGCAGAAGCCGATGGCGACGACGAGGTCGCCCACGATCTGCTGCACCCGTGCGATCTCCGGTCCGTCGAGCCGGATGGCCGGTGGCAGCGACCCGGTCGAGGTGCGGGCCGTGTCCCCGTGATTGCCGAGCGAGGACAGGTAGCCGCCGAGGGCGGCCTCGGGCAGGGCGAGGAAGTCGACACCCTTGTCGCCGGCCTCTGCGGTCAGGGAGGCGATCAGCGCGTAGTTCTGCTCGAGATCCCGCGTGAAATTGGCTGCGGCCGCGGCGAGTGTCGTCGTCACGATGACTACACCATGTAGGTCGAGTTGATGATCGCGCCCTTGCGCGCGTAGTGGATCACCGCGTCCTGCACGTCGAGCGGGTGGGCCGGTATCACGCCCTCGATCAGGTCTTCCTCCCGGCCGCCGTGCAGCGCGAGCCCGAACCGGCAGCAGAACACCGTCCCGCCCTCACCGATGAACGTGGCCAGCGCGTCGTTGATGTTCTGCTCACCCGGGAACCCGGAATCGCCGGTCTTCGGAAAGCCGCGGGTGGCAAGGCAATTGATGGCACCGGGGCCGTAGAAATAGATGGCCGACTCGAAGCCCTTGCGCAGTGCGCGGGTGGCCTGCAACACCGCGACGAAGCTGACCGACGACTCGTGGGCGATGCCGTGCACGAGGGTGAAGTAGGTTTCCCCGTTCTCGGCCCGGTAGTCGGGGAAGATCTTCGTGCCGCCGTAGATGCTGGATCCCTTGGGTAGGGACGGGTGCGGGATCTCGGCGAGCGAGGCCTTGATGTTGGCGGCGATCGAGTCGTCAAAGGTCATGGGGGCTCCAGTGTTCGGTGGCTGTCGGCTGACTCGATTACAGAGCCGAGTCGTTGCGCAATGGTTAGCCACGGAATACGAACTCGTTAGATGGAGCTCACCGCCGAAACGTTCAGGAAACACCGGGGCCTTCGGCGACGTGTCGCCGAAGGTGACTCAGCCCAGCGTGAATTCCGCTGCCAGGCCGTCGATTCCCGCCTGGATGGCGCCCAGGGCGGCCTTGCGGGCCTTCAGTTTGGTGGCCAGGTGTGCACCGCTGTGCAGTGTGGCGGCCGCCTCGGCGGCGACCTGCCGGGCGCGCGGCAACACCTGGTCGGCCTCGACGATCTCGTCGAGCCAGCCCGCGGCGACCGCCTCGTCACCGGCGAACGTGGCCGCCAGCGCGGCGGCGCGCTCGAACGCCGCGGGGGTCAGCCGCATCCGCATGATCTCCAGCGCCGAGATCGGGATGGTCATCCCGATCTGCACCTCGATGGCCTGGCACCGCGACTTCGGCTGCCCGACACGGTGATCGGCGGACAGCAGCAGGAACGAGCCCATCGCGATCGCCGGGCCCGTCGCGGCGATGATCACCGGCACCGGGAAGGTCAAGGTGCGCACCGACAGCTCGAAGCCGCCGGAGAGCATGCCCAACGCCGCGGCGGCGTCCCCGGACTGGAACACCGAGAGGTCGAAGCCCCCGCTGAACACCCGCGAGTTCCCGGCCAGGACCACGGCCTTGGCCTTGTCGGATTCGGCGCGGTCGAGCGCCTCGTTGATCGAGGCCTGCATCGCGGGCCCGAGGACGTTCACCTTGCCGTCGTCGAGGGTGACGGTGGCCACGGAGTCCGCGAGTTCGTAGGACACGGTGCTGGTCATGGCATGAACTTAACAGCCCGCGTGCGCGGCACTACCTGGCCCGGACCGCCCGGCGGCGGGCGGAAAGAGGTAGTCGACTACGCGGGACCGTGAACCCGAGGCTTCGTAACGTCGGCGGCAGGCGCGGTACTCGAGGGGGGTACCGCGCTCATACTTCGAGGAGGCGCCACGAGATCAGGCCGTCAGCCGCCCATCAACATGCGCCACTGGTCGAGATTGCCGGCCCGGTAGACGTAGTTGGTGTCGCGCACCTCCGACAGCGACGCGCTCGGCTCGGCCGAGTACCAGTGGCCGGGGAACACGGTCGGGTTGCCGGGCAACTGCGCCAGCGCCTGCAGGCTGCGGAACATGTCGTCGACGTTGCCGCCCGGGAAGTCGGTGCGACCGCACCCTTCCAGGAACAGCGTGTCGCCGGCGACCAGCCGGCCGTCCAACAGGAAGCACTGGCTGCCCGGCGTGTGCCCCGGGGTGTGCAGCAGCTCGATCTCGATGTCGCCGACGGCCACCTTGTCGCCGTGGTGGTGCGAGGTCAGCTCACTGGCGGCGATGCCGGTGATCCGCGACACCCAGTCCGCCTCGTGGGCGTTGACGTGGACCGGGACACTGACGCGCTCCAGCAGCTCGGCGAGGCCCTTGAGCTCGAAGCCCATCATCGAGCCGCCGACGTGGTCGGGGTGGTGGTGGGTGACGAGCACGCCGGACAACCGCATGCCGTCGGCCTCCAGCGCGTCGACGAGGTCCTGCGCGGCGTACGCGGGATCGACGACGACGGCGTCGCCGGTCTCCCGGTCACCGATCAGGTAGGCGAAGTTGCGCATCTGCTGGGCGATCATGTCGCCGGCGGCGAAATCACGGCCCGAGAGCAGCTGTCGGAAGTAGAGGCGGTCGGTGTCGTCCGTGGCAGCCATGCGGTCAAGCGTAGGCAGTGACGGCCGCCGGAACCGCGCGCAGGGCCTTTCCGCCGGTCCAGGGGCTGCGATGACCAGCGGTTTGGCGCGGCAAACGCTGAGAATGTACCCTCTTTAAGGCTCGCGGCACTTCAGCGAGCGAAGGCCCCCTTAGCTCAGTCGGCAGAGCGTTTCCATGGTAAGGAAAAGGTCAACGGTTCGATTCCGTTAGGGGGCTCGGTGGAGAAGGGCGGAGCGACCCTGTGCGCCCAGCCTGGATCCGTCCGGGGCGGTGTAGCTCAGCTGGTTAGAGCGCACGACTCATAATCGTGAGGTCGGGGGATCGAGCCCCCCCACCGCTACAAGACGAGTACGAACGTTTAACGAAGGACGACTGACGTGGCCTCCAGTACTGACGTACGGCCCAAGATCACCTTGGCCTGCGAGGTGTGCAAGCACCGCAACTACATCACGAAGAAGAACCGCCGCAACGATCCCGACCGGCTCGAGATCAAGAAGTTCTGCCCGAACTGCGGCAAGCACCAGGCCCACAAAGAGTCGCGCTAAGCGCACGTCTGGGCCGTGTCTTTTCTGGACGGATACGTCGGGACGCACTTCCGCTACCCCGACCATTACGTGGTGGGACGCGAGAAGATCCGCGAGTACGCGACCGCGGTCAAGAACGACGATCCCGCCTTCTTCGACGAGACGGCCGCCGCCGAGCTCGGTCATGACGCGCTACCCGCGCCGCTGACCTTCATCTCGATCTTCGGCTACCAGGCCCAGTCGGCGATGTTCGCCGCGGCCGGCATCGGCATCGCCGACGCCCAGATCGTCCAGGTCGACCAGGTCCTGAAGTTCGTCCGGCCCATCAAAGCCGGCGACGAGCTGTACTGCGACGTGTGGATCGACTCGGTCCGCAAGGCGCACGGCACCGACATCATCGTCACCAAGAACATCGTCAGCAACCGCAACGGCGATGTAGTGCAGGAGTCCTACACCACCCTGGCGGGGCGTAGCGAAGAAGACGGAGAGAGTGGCTTTTCAGATGGCACTGCGTGAGTTCAGTTCGGTCAACGTCGGCGATCAGCTGCCCGAGAAGGTCATCACGCTGACCCGGGCCGACCTCGTCAACTACGCGGGCGTGTCCGGCGACCTGAACCCGATCCACTGGGACGACGACATCGCCAAGCAGGTCGGCCTCGACACCGCGATCGCCCACGGCATGCTGACCATGGGGCTGGGCGGCGGCTACGTGACGTCCTGGGTAGGCGACCCCGCCGCCGTCACCGAGTACAACGTGCGCTTCACCGCCGTCGTGCCCGTCCCCAACGACGGCAAGGGTGCCGAGATCGTGTTCAACGGTCGCGTGAAATCGGTTGACCCCGACTCGAAGTCGGTCACCATCGCGCTGAGTGCCACCGCGGGCGGGAAGAAGATCTTCGGCCGCGCCGTCGCCGTCGCGAAGCTCGCGTAGGCAGGTCCGGCACATGGCGCTGAAAACAGACATCCGGGGGCTGGTCTACAAGTACCCCGAGCCGTTCGTGGTCGGCCGCGAACAGATCCGCCAGTACGCGAACGCGGTCAAGGCCACCGACCCGGCCTCGCTCGACGTCGAGGCCGCCGCCGAACTGGGCCATCCCGGCCTGGTGGCGGGCCCGACGTTCCTGTCGATCTTCGCGGTGATGATCCAGCGGCACTTCTTCCAGCACGTCGACGTCGGCTTCGAGACCATGCAGATCGTGCAGGTGGATCAGAAGTTCCTGTTCCACCGCCCGATCAAGGAGGGGGACGAGGTCACCGGCGTCATGCACATCGAGAGCGTCGACGAGCGGTTCGGCGCCGACATCGTCACCACCCGCAACGTGCTGACCGACCAGCACGGCGAGGTGGTGATGGAGGCGTTCACCACGCTGATGGGGCACGAGGGCGACAATTCGATCTCGGCCGGCTGGGATCCGGAGACCGGTCAGGTCGTGCGCAAACCCGTCCAGCACGACCCGGCGGACGTGGATTAGTAACTGTGGACCCCGGCGCGCTACACTCGGGCTTCGGGGTTTTCCCAGTTAAGCGCGCTGTCCGTCGGCTCAGATCGACCGAACGGGGAGCGCGCGAATTGTGTGGGCCCTGTAGGGACCCGTAAAGGGGCGTAGCTCAACTGGCAGAGCAGCGGTCTCCAAAACCGCAGGTTGCAGGTTCAAGTCCTGTCGCCCCTGCTCAACTGAATACTCGACAAGTGTGGACACTGGAAGGTGACCACGCAGGACGACGATCAGACGACGATCAGATGGGATGCATGCGGTGAGCGACGAGCGCGACGGTGTCAGCTCCGCTGACACCGACAGCGGCGCACAGACCGACGACGGTGACACACGCGGCCAGACGGCGGTCGTGACGCGTCCGCTGCGTCCCACGGGTAAGCGGTCGCGACGCGCCGCCGACGTCGAGGACACCGACAAGGCGCCCGAGACCGACAGTTCTGACTCCAAGGACGACGGCAAGGGGCCCAAGTCCGGGAAGAAGACGGCCAAGAAGCCCAAGGACGGGCCGTCCCGCAATCCGATCATGTTCGTCATCAACTACCTGAAGGAAGTTGTCGGCGAGCTGCGGAAGGTCATCTGGCCCAACCGCAAGCAGATGGTCACCTACACGACCGTCGTGCTGCTGTTCCTCGTGTTCATGGTGGCGATGATCGGCGGCGTGGACCTGGGCCTGGCCAAGCTCGTGACCTGGATCTTCGGCTGACAGCAGCCGGCCGACCGGGCCATGGGAAGACATTGAGAGAGGACTGACACGTGACTAGCTTCGACGGCGAAGCGCCTGCGGGCGACACCGTCGACACCATCGACGTCGACGAGACCAACGCCGAAGTGCGCGCTGGTGCCGACGCCGAGGCCGTGGGCAGCGACGAGGACGCCGCGCCCGCCGCCGCCGAAGGTGCCGACGAAGATGTCGCCGAGGCGGCCCCCGCAGCGGACGAGGACGAGGATCCGGCTGTCGCGCTCAAGAAGGAGCTGCGCCTCAAGCCGGGCGAGTGGTACGTGATCCACTCCTACGCCGGTTACGAGAACAAGGTGAAGGCCAACCTCGAGACCCGCGTGCAGAACCTCGACGTCGGCGACTACATCTTCCAGGTCGAGGTGCCCACCGAAGAGGTCACCGAGATCAAGAACGGCCAGCGCAAGCAGGTCAATCGCAAGGTGCTGCCCGGCTACATCCTGGTGCGCATGGAGCTCAACGACGAGTCGTGGGGCGCGGTCCGCAACACCCCCGGCGTGACGGGTTTCGTCGGCGCGACGTCGCGCCCGTCGCCGCTGTCGCTCGACGACGTGGTGAAGTTCCTGCTGCCGCCGGCCGCGGCGAAGAAGCCCGGCAAGGCAGCCGCTGCCGCTTCAACCTCCGCGACCGAGACGGGCGGCATCGAGCGGCCGGTCATCGAGGTCGACTTCGAGGTCGGCGAGTCCGTCACCGTCATGGACGGCCCGTTCGCGACGCTGCCCGCGTCGATCAGCGAGGTCAACGCCGAGCAGCAGAAGCTCAAGGTGCTGGTGTCGATCTTCGGACGTGAGACGCCGGTGGAGCTGACCTTCAACCAGGTCGCCAAGATTTAACGCGGGCCTCAACGCCCACCAGGAGAAGAAGAGAGAAAGCACAGCCATGCCCCCGAAGAAGAAGGTCGCCGGGCTGATCAAGCTGCAGATCCAGGCCGGGCAGGCCAACCCCGCCCCGCCGGTCGGACCTGCGCTCGGCCAGCACGGCGTCAACATCATGGAGTTCTGCAAGGCGTACAACGCCGCGACCGAGTCGCAGCGCGGGAACGTCATCCCCGTGGAGATCACCGTCTACGAGGACCGCAGCTTCACGTTCGCGCTGAAGACCCCGCCGGCTGCCAAGCTGCTGCTCAAGGCCGCCGGTGTGCAGAAGGGTTCGGGCGAGCCGCACAAGACCAAGGTCGCCAAGGTGACCTGGGACCAGGTGCGCGAGATCGCCGAGACCAAGAAGGAAGACCTGAACGCCAACGACATCGATCAGGCCGCCAAGATCATCGCCGGCACCGCCCGGTCGATGGGGATCACCGTCGAATAAGACCGATCCCGTGGGAGGGCTGGCATCGGCCCGCACCACGACCTCTGAACCAGGGAGACATCAATGAGCAAGAACAGCAAGGCATACAAGGAAGCCGCCGAGAAGGTCGACCGGAGCCGGCTCTATTCGCCGCTCGAGGCCGCGAAGCTGGCCAAGGAGACGTCGTCGAAGAAGCAGGACGCCACCGTCGAGGTCGCGATCCGGCTGGGCGTCGACCCCCGCAAGGCAGACCAGATGGTCCGCGGCACCGTGAACCTGCCCCACGGCACCGGTAAGACCGCGCGCGTGGCCGTGTTCGCCGTCGGCGACAAGGCCGAGCAGGCGCAGGCCGCCGGCGCCGACATCGTCGGCAGCGACGATCTGATCGAGCAGATCCAGGGCGGCATGCTCGACTTCGACGCCGCGATCGCGACGCCGGATCAGATGGCCAAGGTGGGCCGCATCGCCCGGATCCTCGGCCCCCGCGGGCTGATGCCGAACCCGAAGACCGGCACCGTGACCCCGGACGTGGCCAAGGCCGTCGCCGACATCAAGGGCGGCAAGATCAACTTCCGCGTCGACAAGCAGGCCAACCTGCACTTCGTGATCGGCAAGGCCTCGTTCGACGAGAAGAAGCTCGCCGAGAACTACGGCGCAGCGCTCGACGAGGTGCTGCGCGCCAAGCCGTCCTCGTCGAAGGGCCGCTATCTGAAGAAGGTCGTCGTCTCCACCACCACCGGCCCGGGCATCCCGGTGGACCCGGCGGTGACCCGTAATTTCACGGAGGAGTAGGCGGAGCCGCCCCACATTCAACGAGAAACCCCGCACCTGATCGGTGCGGGGTTTTCTCATGTTGGGCTTTCGAGAGTGCTCCTCGATCGCCGGCTTCCGGCCCCGCCCGAAATACCGCCCCCCACGAACGGCAAGTCAGGCATCACGGCCAGTGGTCGACGGCTTCCCCCTGGCAGACCGCCCCGCGGTGACCGAGGAGCACCCTCCCGCAGCAACATAGCAGCGTCGCCGTCAATACGCTCGGTAATGCCGAAGGTCGGTAACAGTCAAGATGTGGATCGGCGCCGCCGGGAAAGGGTGCCCGCCGCCGGCAAAGTACTGGCACTGCGTGCCGTCAGACGGTGGCGATGCGGGCGACCACATGCGGTGACAACCGCTGGTGCGGCACGCCGGCCCGCAGGCAGGCCGCACCGACGGCGTCCGGCGACTCCGCGTCGAACACACCGTAGAGCACTTCATCGGTGGGAACCGAGAGCGTCACCATCAGCCGGACCCGGCTGCCCTCGCCGGACACCGCGGCGGCGGCGGCATCCAGCCGGGTCACGATGTCGTCGACCGTCGTCTCCGCGAGATCGGGCAGATACCACTCCGCGAGGAAGTTCGTCGCCGTGCGCACGTCGCCCATGCACCGACGGTAGGCGGCCA
The DNA here is from genome assembly GCF_001545925.1 of Mycobacterium sp. NAZ190054. Taxonomy (GTDB): domain Bacteria; phylum Actinomycetota; class Actinomycetes; order Mycobacteriales; family Mycobacteriaceae; genus Mycobacterium. Next base: position 9,016 of record NZ_LMVQ01000534.1, read on the forward strand.
CGGGGTGGGGACGAATCGGGAGTTTCCCTATGCTTGTCGGTGCCGCGGTGGGGCCGAGTTCGCGGATTTGCCGCCGCCGGACGCTCGCGTGTGTGATCGTTGCCCCATGCGTTCTCAGGCTCGGGCGCTGGTGCTCGTCGTCCTCTCCTTCCTTACCGTGATGGCTCTCGGTGTCGCCTCCGCGTTCGTGTCGGCACTGGCCTACGGAGCCACGGCGCTGATCGTGCCGGGTACCGGGACCCCGGACCCCGATTCGATCGGCGGCTACCGCGAGAACGCCTGGAGTAGGTACATCGACGATCTGGTGTGCACGAGCGACTGCGCCAACCCGACGCTGGACGGCATCCCGTACCCGGCGTCGTTCTGGCCGCTGAGCTTCCTGCCGGGATGGTGCGTGCCCGGCCGCTGCGAGAAATGGGACGTCTCCGTCGGCGAGGGGGTCGCGCACCTGATGGCGGCGCTGGATCCGTTCCTCGGTGACAGCGACGAGGACGTCTACATCTTCGGGTACTCCCAGGGCGGCGCGGTGGTCGCCAACGCGCTGGCCGAGCTCGCCGAGCGCGATCTGCCCGACGACGTGAAGAGCCGGCTCAAGGTGGTGACGATCGGGGGCATCCAGAATCCTGACGGCGGACTGTGGCAGCGGCTGGCGTGGTTGCGCTACCTGCTCGGTGACCCCGTCCCGATCCTGGACCTGTCCTTCGAGCCGCCGATGCCCACGGACACCGGAATCGCCACCACCACAATCGGTTTCGAGTACGACCCGGTGGTCTATGCGCCCCGCTACTGGGGGAACCTGCTCGCGGTCGCCAACATGGTCGCCGCGTTCGACACGGTGCACGGGTACTACCTCGCGCCGAACGAGGAAGACGCCCTGCCGATGCCGTACGGCTACACCGACGAGACGTTGGCCCCTCAGCTCGATTGCGGGCTCAACCCGGCCAACTGCCGCACCGACAGCTTCGGCAACACCTACATCATGATCCCGGCGACCAGTCTGCCGTTGACGGATTTGGTTCGGTCACTGGCTGATTCGGCCGGGATCGGTTGGCTGGCCAAGCCGTTCATCGATCTGGCCGAACCGGTGCTGCGGGAGTTGGTCGACCTCGGGTTCGACTGGAGCGGGGATCCGGGTGTGTCGCGCGGCTCGACGATCCTGCCGTTCAAACTGTTCCAGAACTGGCTGAAGGTCGGCATCGACCTCGCGGTGGCGGCGGTCAAGGGCGTCGAGGCGTTCATCGAGAACTTCATCCCGGCCAGAGCCGCGGTCGATACACCGGAGGTCGGGGAGTCCGGCGAGGGCAACGTCACCGTGACCGCCCCGCAGAGCAGATCGACAGCCGCCGGCGCCGACGAAGAAGAGCCCGTCGCCGAGGACGAGGTGACCGACGAAGAGCCTGTCACCGAGGAAGTACCCGTCGCCGAGGATGAGGTGACCGACGAAGAGCCTGTCACCGACGACGAACCCGTTGCCGAGGATGAGGTGACCGACGAAGAGCCTGTCACCGACGAAGAACCCGTTGCCGAGGACGAGGTGACCGACGACGAGGTGACCGAGGACGAGACCGTCACCGAGGAAGAGCCCGTCGCCGAGGACGAGGTGACCGAGGACGAGACCGTCACCGACGACGAGGCCGCCGACAGCGACGACGAGACGCCGGCGGCGGCCTAGGGCCGGTTCGCTTAGGCCGCGACCGCCGGCTTCAGGTACGTCACGAGGCTGACATCGATCGACTCGTCGATGAAGTAGTACTGGCAGCCCTTGAGGTAGCGCATGTACCGCTCGTAGTTCTCCTCGTCGGTCGCGGCGATCGCCGCGTCCTTGTTGGCCTCCAGGCGGTCGGCCCAGATGCCGAGCGTCTTGATGTAGTGGTTGCGCAGCGACATCGTCTCGGGCACCACGAAACCGGCCTTCTCGCCGTGCTCGACCATCATCTGCGTCGTCGGGATCCGGCCGCCGGGGAAGATCTCGGTGATCATGAACTTGATGAACCGGGCCAGCTCGAACGTCAGCTTCTTGCCACGCTCGGCCAGGTCGTAGGGGTGGTAGCCGACGCTGCTCTGGATCGTCATCCGGCCGTCCTCGGGCAGGATGTCGAAGCAGGTCTTGAAGAAGTCGTCGTAGCGTTCGAAGCCGAAGTGCTCGAACGCCTCGATCGACACGATCCGGTCGACGGGGGAGTGGAACTGTTCCCAGCCCTCCAACCGGACGTCGAACGTGCGCTCGGAGTCGATCTTGCTCAGCAGCTGATCGCAGTAGGCCTTCTGGTTCTTCGACAGGGTCAGGCCGATGACGTTGACGTCGTACTTCTCCATCGCGCGCTGCAGGGTCAGGCCCCAACCGCAGCCCACCTCCAGGAGCGTCATGCCGGGCTTGAGATCCAGTTTGTCGAGGTGCTGGTCGACGTTGGCGATCTGGGCTTCCGACAGGGTGACGTTCGGCCCGGTGAAGTATGCGCAGCTGTACTTCCGGGTCGGATCCTGGAACACGCCGAAGAAGTCGTCCGACAGGTCGTAGTGGGCCTGGATGTCCTCGAAATGAGGCGTCATATCCTTGGTGCCGCTGGATTGGTCAGACATATTTCCCCTGCTTCGCGCTTCCGGTCGACTCAACTGTGGAAGACCGTACCGAAGACGCGGCCCGTCCTTCTGCAAACACGCGTCTTGAACGCCTCAGCCTAGCGTTTGGGATATCAGCGGAGCCAACCCGCACGCGTGCACAAGGCTATTTGGCGAGGGTGAACTGGTTGACGTCGATGTAGCCCACCCGGAAGCCCTTCGCACAGCCCGTCAGGTAGTGCATGTAGCGGTCGTAGACCTCTTCGGACTGCACCGCGATCGCCTCGGTCCGGTGGGACTCCAGGGCCGCGGACCAGCAGTCCAGCGTGCGGGCGTAATGGGGCTGCAGCGACTGCCTGCGGGTGAGCGTGAAGCCGGCCCGGCCGGCGTGCTCCTCCACCTTCTCGATCGACGGCAGCCGCCCCCCGGGAAAGATCTCGGTCAGGATGAACTTCACGAACCGGGCCACCTCGAACGTCAACGGCATCCCCCGGTCGGCCATCTGCGGCATGGTCAGCGCCGTGATGGTGTGCAGCAGCATCACCCCGTCATCCGGCAGCGCGCGGGCGGCCATCGCGAAGAAGTCGTCGTAGCGGTCGAAGCCGAAGTGCTCGAACGCGCCGATCGACACGATGCGGTCGACGGGTTCGTCGAACTGCTCCCAGCCGGCCAGCACCACGCGTTTGCGCCTGCCGTCGTCCGATTCCGCGAAGACCCGCTCGACGTGGGCCTTCTGGTTGGCGCTCAGCGTCAACCCGATGACGTCGACGTCGTACTTCTCCACCGCCCGCATCATCACCGAGCCCCAGCCGCAGCCGATGTCCAGCAGCGTCATCCCGGGTTGCAAGTTCAACTTTCCAAGTGCCAGATCGACCTTGGCGAACTGCGCCTCCTCCAGCGTCATGTCGTCACGCTCGAAGTACGCGCAACTGTAGGTGCGCGACGGGTCCAGAAAGAGCGCGAAGAACTCGTCGGAGAGGTCGTAGTGTGCCTGCACGTCGTCGAAGTGCGGCGTCAGATCTCGTTTCGGGGCCAAGAGGGCCTTCCCGCGGACACAGCCCGAAGAGGATCTCCTGTAAGACGGCGCGAACGTGCCCTGCGGCGAATGCTACGCCCACTTCGGCGGCTGTGCATTGACTGAAAAGTCAAGCGCTCTCGGCGAACGTGGTCTTCAGCTCACCGACGATGTCGTCCCACAACGGCTCGGGCAGTTCGTGGCCCATGCCGTCGAACAGCACCAGCCGGGCGTTCGGGATCGCCCGCGCGACGGCGCGGCCACCGGACGGCCGCATCAACTTGTCGGCCTTGCCGTGGATGACAACCGTCGGCACGCTGATCTGCCGGTCGTAGCGGCGCAGGCTTCCGCTGCCGAGGATCGCGGCGAAGTGCCTGGCCACCCCGGCCGGGTAGTAGCTGCGGTCGTACCCTTCGATCGCGTCGGCGCGCAGCCGCTCATCGGCCGCCGGATAACCGGGGCTGCCGATGATCCTGGCCACCCGGACCGCGTTCTCGATGACGGCGTCGCGGTCAGAACCCTTGGGGCGCTGCAGGATCGCGGCGAGCTGGCGCGGCCCCGGAGGCGGCAGCGCCGCCTGGTTGTTGCTGGAGAAGATCACGCCCAGCGACCTGGTGCGGGCGTGATGGCGCGCGGCGAAGATCTGGGCGATCATCCCGCCCATCGACGCACCGACCACGTGCGCGCTGTCGATGCCCAGATGGTCGAGCAGCGCGGCCGCGTCGTCGGCCATGTCCTCCAGCGTGTACGCCGCCGGACTGGGCAGCCCGACCAGGGACCGCAACATCCGCGGCACCAGCGGCGCACCGGAATGGTGGTCGGGCAGCTTGCTGGACAGTCCGACGTCGCGGTTGTCGAAGCGGATCACCCGTAGCCCCTGATCGATGAGCCTGTCGCAGAACCCTTTGCGCCACAACAACAATTGCGCGCCCAGGCCCATGATCAGCAAGACCGCGGGACGGTTCGGGTCGCCCATGTCCTCGTAATGGATGTCCAGCGCACCCGACTTCGCAGTGCCGGTGCGGACTGGTGCCGTCATCCGTCGACCTCGTCGGAGTGCTCGCGACTGACCTCGACCATGAAGTTGGCGAAATAGCCCGTCAGCGCCGGGTCGCTCATCATCTGCCAGTTCGGCGCCAGCAGTTTCATGTACCGCTCGACGTAGAGGAACTGCTTGCCGATCAGCACCAGTTCGCGCGGCAGTTTCACGTCGTACGCATCGGCCAGCGCCGAGAGCTGCTTACCGATCTCGGCGTAGCTCAGATCGCCCAGCGACTTCAATGTCAGGGGGGTGGCAAACTTTTCCAGGTCCTTGGCGGCCTGGGCCTCGGGCTTGACCGTGCCGACGGCGCCCATCAGCACGACGATCTTGCCGGCCGCGGCATGGTCCTTCTTGACCAACAGCGCGTATACCAGCTCACGCAGCAGCCAGCGGGTGCGCGGATCGATGCGGCCCATGATGCCGAAGTCGAAGAACACGATCTTGCCGTCGTCGTCGACGTACAGGTTGCCCGCATGCAGGTCGCCGTGGAACAGGCCGTGCCGCAGCCCGCCCTCGAACACGCTGAACAGCAGCGCCTTGACCAGCTCGGTGCCGTCGAAGCCCTTCTTGCGGATCGCGGCGACGTCGTCGATGCGCACCCCCGACACCTTCTCCATCGTCAGCACCCGTTCACTGGTCAGGTCCCAGTAGACCTGCGGCACCCGGATGTTGCGGCCCAGCGGCGACGCGTGCATGTGGGCGACCCACGCGTCCATCGACTGGGCTTCCAGCCGGAAGTCGAGTTCCTCGGCCAGGTTGTCGGCGAAGTCGGCCACCACGTCCTGCGCGGAGAGCCGCTGCCCGAGCTTGGCGAACTCGACCAGGCGGGCGCCGCGTTTGAGGATCTGCAGGTCGGCGGCGACCCGGCGGCGGATGCCCGGGCGCTGGATCTTGACCACGACCTGCTCGCCGGAGTGCAGGGTGGCGTAGTGCACCTGGGCGATCGAGGCCGACGCGAACGGCTTCTCGTCGAACGACTTGAACAGGTTCTGCGGCTCGTCGCCGAGTTCGTCCCGGAGCAGCTTGTGCACGGACTCGGTGTCCGCCGGTGGCACCCGGTCCAGCAGGCTGCGGAACTCACGGCTCAGCGGCTCGCCGAACGCCCCCGGGCTGGATGCGATGATCTGACCGAACTTGACGTAGGTGGGTCCGAGGTCGGCGAAGGCCTGCGGCACCTCTTTTACGATCTTCTGCTGCAACGAGCCGCGTCCGGTCAGCTTGGTCAGGACGCGGGCGCCGGTCCGGGTGATCTGCCAGCCGGTCGCTCCGATGCGAGCCGCCTCGGCCGGCAGCGGTACCCGATCCAGCCTGGCGACGTCGCGGTTGGGTGTCTTCCGCGGTGCAGTCATGTCTGCAGTGTCTCAAAAGCCGCGGTCACGTGAAAAAACAGTGGACCGGCTCACACTGCGGCGCTGCGATCAGGCGGCGCACATCCCGGGCGGGGCGACGGCGACCGCGGCCGACGTGTTGTCGGTGAGCTTGGCGCCCGGCGACGGTTTCTGCCCGCACACCTCCCAGGTGGCCGGGTTCATCGGAGTGTGGGCGGTGGTGTTGATGACCCTGGTCCCGAGTTCCCTGCCCGTCATCCCGGAGTACATCTCCTTGGCCGTCTGCAGCGTCATGCCCTCGAACGACGGCATCTCCGCAGTTTCCGGCTGGGCGTTCGCGGTGGCCGTGCCCAAGGCTCCTGCGGTCAGCGCGGCTGCTGCGCAGCCGGCGGCGAGGAACTTTCTCATCGATCTCCCCCTCGGTGAATTCGTCCGAACGCGCTCTCCCCGACGTCGTCCACGCTAACCCATTTGCCACCCTCAGGCGAAGGCGTCTTCGAGTTCTGTGCGGGTCCGCACCGGATCGTCGCCCGGTTTATAGGTCGGCAACGTGTGCGGCGCGAGGTCCGGGTCGAGGCCGTCGGCAACGCGTGCCTTGGCCTGTTCGAATTCCGGGTCCGGACCCGATGCGGCGTGCAGGCCGTTGATCACCGACCACACCATGGTGCGACGTGCCGTGCGCTCCAGGATGTTCGGATCGCGGTGCTGGATCAACCCCTTCGCCCAGCCCGGCATCGCATCGCGTATCGCCCAGTTCAGCGCGGCCTGCGGCAGCGGGAGGTGGGGGCCGGTGGCCATCGCGGTGCCGTAGGTGACCGCGAGTCTGGGCAGATAGGACTTCAGGCAGTCCAGCGTCTCGGCCTTGGTGGTCGGCAGATCGGTACCGCCGAGCGCATGCCCGACGCGCACGAACTCACCGTAGTAGCGGTCGAGCTTCGTGCCGCGCAACGGCTGCGGGTGGTACAGCTCGTGCGCCGTGGCGATGCCCCAGACCACCGTCGCGTAGTTCCAGCGCAGCCACTCCGGGTCGTCGGCGTCGTAGCGGGCCCCGTCCGGGCGGGTGCCCTTGACCGTGTGGTGCATCGAGCGCACCGCCAGCGCAAGGCGTTCGGCCGTCGCGGTGGAGCCGTACGCGGTGCCGATGAAGAACGCGACCGAATGACCCAGCCGCACCAGCGCGCCCTTCGGGTCGATCACCGGCATCGGATCGTTCCTCGACTCCGGCTTGACCAGCCGCGAGTGATGGATGCCCATCCAGTAGATCGACGGATCGAGACGCTCGATGAACGCCGCACACTGCAGTCCGAACACCAGCGTCTCCATGTGGGAGTGCACGTGCCACACCGCACTGCCCGGGCCGAACCAGCCGGGATCGCCGATCGGGCCTGCGAAATCCATGCCCTTGAAGAAGTGCCGGCGGATGTCCTGGTCGAAACGCTTGTCCACCACGTTCTGGACGACCAGCTGGGCGATCTGATGCGGCAGGAACATGCGGGTGCCTCCAAGGATTGGTCACAGGTGTGCCCAGAATATCGTCTGGTCACGGTTGTGGCCAGAACCACTACGCTGTAGCGGTGCCCGATGCCGCGCCCAATCCGGCGGCGAACCCGACCCGGTGGGCCGGTGTCTCGCTGGCCGACCGCCGTGCCGAACGCCGTGCGCTGCTCGTCGACGCCGCGTTCCGGCTCTTCGGCGACGGCGGCGAGCGCGCGCTGTCGGTGCGGTCGGTGTCGCGGGAGGCCGGGCTGAACACCCGGTATTTCTACGAGAGCTTCCGCGACACCGACGACCTGCTCGGCGCGGTGTACGACCGGGTCAGCGCGGAACTCGCCGGGGTGGTCGAGGAAGCGATGTCCCGCGCCGGCGGGTCCCTGCCGGCACGCACCCGGGCCGGGATGACCGCGGTGCTGCACTTCAGCTCCGCCGACCCGCGGCGCGGCCGGGTGCTGTTCACCGACGCGCGGACGAACCCGGTGCTCACGGCGCGGCGGGCCGCGACGCAGGACCTGCTGCGGGAAGCGGTGCTGACCGAGGGCTGGCGGTTGCACCCCGACTCCGATCCGACGGCCGCGCTGGTCGGCGCCGCGATGTACACCGGCGCGATGGCCGAACTCGCTCAGCAGTGGCTGGCCGGGCATCTCGGTGACGACCTCGACGCCGTCGTCGGCTACGCGCTTCGCCTCGTGCTGCGCTGACCCTGGGTTCAGGCCGGGGTGAAAGGTTTGAGCCACTCGGTCTCGGGCCAGCCCTCCAGCCCGGCCAGCAACTCGTAGAGGGTGGCGCCGTCGATGCTCTCGCGGATGACGTCGCCCTGGCCCGCGTGCCGGGCGAGTTCCTCGATCATGTGGAAGAACACCCAGCGCACCGACCAGGCCGGCGCATCCTTGGGGAACCACGGCACATGCTGCGGAATCGGCACCGCCGCACCCAGATCCGACGTCTCCACCAGCCGGATCGTGTCGGCGTTCTGCCGGTCGAACGCGGCCAGGATCTCGGCCAGGGTCTCGTCGTCGCGCATCACGAACTCGTCCTGGTAATCGGCGGCCTGGTCCTCCATCGGCCGTTTGTCGCTGTCGCACAGCTCGGGCGCGGCGGCGACGCGTTCCATCCATCCGCGCTGGCAGTTCGTCACGTGCTTGATCAGGCCGCCGATCGACAGCGCGCTGACCGACGGCTTCGACCGCGCCTGGGCGTCGGTGAGTCCGAACGCGATCGCGTGGAACGCGTACTGCTGGGCCCGCAGGTACTCCTTGAGACCGGCGCGTTCGTCGGCGATCGGCGGTGGCATGGCGGCCATGTCAGCTCTCCTTCGTGGTGAGGTGGGTGAAAAGGTCACGCAGCAAAGCGATCTCGGCTCCGTGGTGGATGACTTCGCGATTGATGTGCAGGACCAGCGTCGCCATCGACTCCTCGGCGTAAGGGGCCCTCGGCGGGTCCGCACGCCCTGGCGAGATCGGAGTCGGTGAGGCTGCGCACGCCGGACATCCAGCCGCGGTAGGCGTCGTCGAGCTGCGCGAGCGCGGTCGCCGCGTCGGTGGCGTACCGCCAGGTCAGGTAATCCGCGGGGGGGCCGCCGAAATGGGAGTGGGTGCGCACGGCCAGGACACCGACGATGACGTGTGCCATCCGCCAGGCGATGGTGGTCAGTGGGGCGGGCTGCGGCGCCGGGTAGGCGTAGTCGATGCCGCCGTCGCGGTGCACCGTCCAGCAGCCGGGTGCGGGTTCGAAAAAGTACTCGTCGTCGGTGAGGCCCTCGAGCCGCGGTCTCAGCTGCTGCGTCCAGTGCCAGTCGAGCTGTTCTGCCAGGTGACCTGCCATCGCGTTGCCCATGACATTCACTCTCGCAGGCATATAGGACAGGTTCTGTCCTAAGACTGGGGCAGACTTGCCGGTATGTCGGAGACGACCGGGCGGGTGCTGCAACTGCTGGGGCTGTTGCAGTCGCGTCGGGTATGGACCGGCGAGGAACTGGCCCGTCGGCTCGGGGTGACGACGCGCAGCGTCCGGCGCGACGTCGACCGGCTGCGGGACCTGGGCTATCCGGTCCACGCCAGCACCGGGCATGGCGGCGGCTACCAGCTCGGCGCCGGTGCGGCGCTGCCTCCGCTGCTGCTCGACCCCGAGGAGGCCGTCGCGATGGCCGTATGCCTGCGCGTGGCCGCGGGCGGCAGCGTGGCCGGGGTCGGGGAGTCGGCGCTACGGGCGTTGAGCAAGCTGGACCAGGTCATGCCGGCACGGCTGCGGTCACAGGTTGCCGCCGTGCACGACGCGACCGTGACGCTGGGAGCCGCGACCGACACCCCCGTCGAGCCCGATGTGCTGATGACGCTGGCGCGCGCCAGCCGTGATCGTGAGCATGTGACGGCCGCCTACGTGGACATCCACGGCAACCCGACGCGCCGGCGGTTGGAGCCCTACCGGCTGGTGACGACCGGGCGGCGTTGGTACCTGCTGTGTTTCGACCGGGACCGCGACGACTGGCGCAGCCTGCGGCTGGACCGGATGTCGGAGGTGCGCGCGGTGGGCACCACCTTCACGCCGCGGGAGGCGCCGGACGCGGCGTCCTACATCCGTCGGGCCATCTCGTCCTCGTCCTATCCGTACGTGGCGCGGGTGCGGTACTTCGCCCCGTACGAGGTCGTGGCGCGCGCATTTCCCGCCGCGTCGGTGCAGGTCGAACCGGACGGCCCGGACGCGTGCATCCTGACCGCGGGCGCCGACGATCCGGAACGCATGGTGCCGTGGCTGGCGATGCCGGGATGCGACTTCGAAGTGCTGGAGCCGCCCGAGGTGATCGCCGCGGTCCGGCTGGTGGCGGACCGGATCGGCCGTGCGGGCCGAAGGTGACGGTCAGCCCGTCAGATCACCAGTCGCCCATGGCCGGGCCGGCCGGGAACCCGCCGCGGAACGGCCGGGATTTGCTGCCCACGACGGCCTTGGTGCCGTCGCGAACCTCGCCCTGTGCGCTCACCACGCCGGCGTCGCCGACGCGTGCTTCGGAGATGCCGCGCGCGACACCGAAGTCGTTGATCCGGATCACCGAGTTCTCGGAGGCCTGCCGGCTCTTCACGGTCGGGCCGGGCCCGACCCGCCGGATGTCCGCCTCAGCCGAACCTGCACCGAGCCCGACGAACGCGGCTGCGCCGAAAGCGCCGATACCTACGATCCCAAGTACTTTCGCGGTGCGGGCGAGAATTCGGTTGGGTGCGGGCATCGACGGTCTCCTTCGGTTGCGGGCCACATGAACGTTTCGTGCGGGGAATCGCTCAACTATGTCACATTCGTTACATCTGCAACGAGTTACCTGTGAATTGCCTGGACGTCGGTGCCTCATCGCCTACCTCCGCGCGTGCGTGACGCCGTAGGGTGCTGGCGTGGACGTCACCTCCGCCGGGTCGACGGAGTTGTTCACCGGGCCGCCGGACGCGCCGTTCCAGGTGGTGCGGGTGGGCTACCAGGACTGTGCGGCGCCGACGCCGGTGCGGGTGGTGGGCCCGGGCCTGCGGACCGTCGGCGATGCGCTGGCGCATCCGGGCGGCACGACCGTCGAGGTGTCCGTCCGCGTCGCCGATCCGGTGCCGGGGCGGCGGCGGCCCGCGCGGGTGCAGGCCGGTGCCGCCGTGGCCGACTTCGACTTCGTCGACGCCGAACCGGGATGGACGATGTTCATGGTCAGTCACTTCCACTACGACCCGGTGTGGTGGAACACCCAGGGGGCCTACACCAGCACCTGGAGCGAGGAACCGCCGGGACGCTGCCGCCAGACCAACGGTTTCGAGCTGGTCAGCGCGCACCTGGAGATGGCCAGACGCGAGCCGGAGTACAAGTTCGTGCTCGCCGAGGTCGACTACCTCAAGCCGTACTGGGACACCCACCCCGAGGACCGTGCCGACCTGCGCAGATTCGTCGCCGACGGCCGCGTGGAGATCATGGGCGGCACCTACAACGAGCCGAACACCAACCTCACCGGCCCGGAGACGACGGTCCGCAACTTCGTGCACGGCGCCGGTTTCCAGCGCGACGTGATGGGAGCCGACCCGGCCACGGCGTGGCAGCTCGACGTGTTCGGCCACGACCCGCAGTTCCCGTCGATGGCCGCCGATGCCGGTCTGTCGTCGAGTTCGTGGGCGCGCGGACCGCACCATCAGTGGGGCCCGATGGCAGACGGGGGCGACCCGGAGCGAATGCAGTTCGCCAGCGAGTTCGACTGGTTGGGCCCGTCCGGGCGCGGCCTGCTCACCCACTACATGCCCGCGCACTACGCGGCGGGCTGGTGGATGGACTCGTCGGCCTCCCTGCAGGACGCCGAGGACGCCACCTACGAGTTGTTCACCCGGATGAAGAAGGTCGCGCTGACCCGCAACGTGCTGCTGCCCGTCGGCACCGACTACACCCCACCCAACAAATGGGTCACCGACATCCACCGCGACTGGAACGCCCGCTACACGTGGCCGCGGTTCATCTGCGCGGTGCCGAGTGAGTTCTTTGCTGCGGTGCGCGCCGAACTCGCGGCCACCGGCAGGGCGGCGTCGCCGCAGACCCGCGACATGAACCCGATCTACACCGGCAAGGACGTGTCCTACATCGACACCAAGCAGGCCAACCGTGCCGCGGAGTTCGCCGTGCTGGAGGGCGAGCAGTTCGCGGTGTTCGCCGGCCTGCTGACCGGCGCCACCTATCCCGAAGCCGCGCTCGCCAAGGCCTGGGTCCAGTTGGCCTACGGCGCCCACCACGACGCGATCACCGGTTCGGAGTCCGACCAGGTCTACCTCGACCTGCTCACCGGATGGCGGGATGCGTGGCAGCTGGGCGACGCGGCGCGAAGCCGCGCCCTGGCGTTGCTGTCCGGGCTCGTCGACGCCTCGGTAGTGGTGTGGAACCCGTTGTCGCACAATCGCTCCGATGTGGTCACGCTGCATCTGGACGAACCGTTCGCCGGCCGTCTGGTCGACAGCGACGGCGTCGCCGTCCCGGCGGTGACCGAGCACGGCGGGCACACGCTGATCTGGTTCGCCCGGGACGTGCCGTCCATGGGCTGGCGTTCCTACCGGCTGGTGCGGGACGGGGCGTCATCCTCGTGGGAGCCGTCGGACGCGGCCGAGATCGGCAACGAGCACTACCGGCTCGGCGTCGACGGCGCGCGCGGTGGCGGGGTCAGCTCGCTGATCGCCGGCGGGCGGGACCTCATCGCCGACGGCCGGGTGGGCAACGAGCTGGCCGTCTACGAGGAGTACCCGGCGCATCCGACGGCGGGGGAGGGGCCTTGGCACCTGCTGCCGAAAGGGCCGGTGGTCACGTCCGCAGCGCAACCGGCCACGGTCCGTGCCTTCCGCAGCGACCTCGGCGAACGGGTCGTCGTCACCGGCGAGATTCCCGGGATCCTCCGTTACACACAGACTTTGACGTTGTGGCGGGGTGTCGACAGGGTGGACTGCCGCACCACGATCGGCGACTTCGTCGGTCAGGACCGGTTACTGCGGCTGCGCTGGCCGTGCCCGGTGCCGGGCGCCATGCCGGTCAGCGAGGTCGGCGGCGCGGTGATCGGCCGCGGCTTCGGCCTGCTCCACGAGCCCGGTTCGGCGACGGCGGCCGACACCGCGGTGTTCCCGTACACATTGGACAATCCGGCCTACGGCTGGTTCGGGGTGTCCTCGACGGTGCGGGTGCGGTTCCGTGGCGGCGCGGTCCGCGCCGTGTCGGTGGCCGAGGTGATCTGTTCCGTCGTCGACGACACCGTCCGTGACCTGATCGCGGCGCTCGGGCGCGCCGGGGTGACCGCGACCTGCAGCGTGGCCGAGGCGCCGCGATACGGCGACCTCACGGTCGACTCCAACCTGCCCGACGTGCGCATCAGCATCGGCGGGCCTTCCGAGAACCCCTTCACCGCACGGGTTCTCGGAAGCGCAGGGCGCGGATCACGGGTCTGGGTGCCCGCCGCGCGGCCACTGCGCGACGTGTGGGTGCCCGGTGCCGACCTGCGCCACCACGCGGCCCTGCCCGTGCTCGTCGTCGGCGCCGACGGTGACACCGCGGCCGCGGTGGCCGCGCTGGTCGACGACCTGGCCGACGCCGAGATCGTCGTCGACCAGGATGTCGTGGAACCGTTCGAGGCCCGCACCGTCGCGGTGATCAACCGCGGTGTCCCCGGGTTCGCCGTCGAGTCGGACGGCACGCTGCACTCGTCGCTGCTGCGGTCCTGCACGGGGTGGCCGTCGGGCACCTGGATCGACCCGCCGCGGCGTACCGCCCCCGACGGCTCCAACTTCGCGCTGCAGCACTGGACCCACACCTTCGACTACGCCCTGGTCTGCGGTGACGGCGACTGGCGGGACTGTGACCTCCCCAGCCGCAGCGCGGAATTCAACCAGCCGCTGCTTCCCGTGGCGGCCCGCCGCGAGATGGCCTCCGGTGGCCTGCCGCCATGGGGTTCGCTACTGGAGATCCAGCCCGAGCGCGCGGTGCGCGTCAGCGCGCTGAAGGCCGCCGGGAATCCGACGGCGTGCGGCAGCGCCCGGCACGCCGGCCCCGCCGGCGGCGTCGTCGTGCGTGTCGCCGAGACGCTGGGCCGCGCCGCCGAGGTCTCGGTGCAATCCGGGTTGCGCCACCTCGCCGCCGCGCAGCGGCTGAACCTGATCGAAAACCCGCTCGCGGAAGCGGCCGACGTGCTGGGCGGGTACGAAACCGCCACGCTGCGAACGCAATTGAACCTGCCCCGGGTCGCGCACGCCGACCAGGTGCGGTTGGCGCCCGACGCCGAACCGGTGCAGCCCCTCTACGCCAGGTACTGGCTGCACAACCGCGGACCGGCCCCGTTGGGCGGACTCCCGGCCGTCGCGCACCTGCATCCGTACCGGCTCGACGTCGAGGCCGGCGAGGTCGTCCCGCTGCGGCTCACCGCGGTCAGCGACGCCACCGACACCGCGCTGCACGGCGTGGTGCGGGTGCTCGCGCCGACGGGCTGGCACGTCGGGGTGACCGATCTGCCGTTCGTGCTGCCGCCGGGGGACTACCTGGAGTCGACGGTCGAGGTCGCCGTGCCCGCGGGAGCCGCGCCCGGTCTCTATCCGGTCCGCGCCGAACTCGCCGCCACCGGCGGTGCGATCCCGAGTTCGTGGCATCAGACCGTGGAGGACGTGGCCGTGCTCTCGGTGGGGAGCCATGACGACCGGTTGCTGAGGTTGGTCACCGGCCCCGGCGACGTCTCCGTCGCGGCGGGATCGGCGGCCCGGCTGAGCGTCACGGTCGGCACCGACGCGCACACCGACCTCACCGTGGAGGCGCATCTGATCTCGCCGTGGGGAACCTGGGAATGGTTGCGGCCCAACATCGTCGGTGGCGTCGTCCCGCCGCGGGGCACGCTGGAGCTGGTCTTCGACGTCGCGCCGCCGGCGTGGACCGACCCGGGGCAGTGGTGGGCGTTGGTCCGGGTCGCCGCGGCGGGGGAGCTGGTGTACTCGCCGGCGGTCCGGGTGACGGTCCGATGACCGGAGTCGCGGCGGTCGTTGGGTCGCAAAAGGTCACCGTTGCCGACGTCGACGCCCGGGAACGCGCCGTCCGGGCGGGACCGCTGCGGCATGCCCTGCCGAGGCCCGGCACCGGCGAAGCCCGGCAATTGCGCCGCTGGCTCACCCAGGTGCTCGTCGCCGAACGCGTCGTGGCGGCGGCGTCGGAAGGTCTGGATCCGGAAGCGGCGCCCACCGAGGACGAACTGCTCCCCGACACCGTCGCGCGCATGGAGGTCGGCAGTGTCGCGGCGGCCACGCTGGCCGCCGCGGCCGGCCGGGCGGTGTTCGTCACGGTCACCGCAGGCGTCGAGGTCGCCGACGAGGACGTCGCGGCATACCACGCGCGAAATCCGTTGCGGTTCACCGAAGCCCATCCGGTCACCGGTGGTTGGCGCCCTGCGCCCGCCGCGCCGTGCACCGGGTGGTGACCCTGCTCGGTTCGGAACACGCTGTGCTCGCGCACTGCTTCGCCGGCAAGGACCGCACCGGCTTCACCATCGCGGTGGTGCTCGAGGCCGCCGGCGTCG
>NZ_LMVQ01000535.1 GCF_001545925.1 Mycobacterium sp. NAZ190054
CAGGCCCGCGAGCACGACTTCCGCGAGGCGGTGCGCCGCCGCGACGAACCCTTCGGAGACCACGGCCGCACCACCTCCGGGGTGTGACACATGCGCATGACGGCGCGGTCGGTGGTGTGATGCGAGGTCGCCGCACGGACCGTGGCCCACGGGTTCATGTCCGTCACCGGGGCGTCGGAGCCGAAGGCCAGCGGCACACCGCGGGAGGCCAGCAGGGCGAACCTGTTCAGCCCGGCGGCCCGCTCGGCGCCGAGACGCTGGGCGTACATGCCGTCCGCGCCGCCCCACAGGGCATCGAAGTTCGGCTGCATGCTCGCGATCACCCCCCAGCTGCCGAGCTTGTCGGCCTGCTCGGCGGTGACCATCTCGAGGTGTTCCAGCCGGTGTCCGCAGCGGGCCACCGCCGCGACACCGAACCGCTCCACGACCGCCGCCAGCGCCGCCGGCAGGGGCGCTCCCCGGGGTGGGCATCACGGGGGCGGCGGCCGGCGCGGCCGTGGGCTGCGCGGGGAGGGCCGGGACGGGGGGGTGGT
>NZ_LMVQ01000536.1 GCF_001545925.1 Mycobacterium sp. NAZ190054
GCCCCGACCGGCAAGGCGGCGGCCCGGCTGCAGGATGCCGTGCACGACGAGGTGAGCCGGCTGGCGCCGGTCGACCAGCAGCGGCTGGCGGGCCTGCGCGCCACCACGCTGCACCGGTTGCTCGGCAGCAGGCCGGGGACCTCGTCACGGTTCCGGCACCATCGCGACAACCGGCTCCCCCACGACGTGATCGTCGTCGACGAGACCTCGATGGTGTCGTTGACGATGATGGCCCGGCTGCTGGAAGCGGTGCGCCCGGACGCCCGGCTGCTGTTCGTCGGCGACCCCGACCAGCTGGCATCCGTCGACGCCGGCGCCGTGCTCGCCGACCTGGTGGAGGGCCTGGGCAGCGCGGGCGTCGTCGAACTCAAGACCCCGCACCGGTACGGCGCGACGATCGGGTCCCTGGCCCGGGCGACACCGGGGCGAACGCACCCGAGCACTGGCTGGGTGGGCTGGCCGGACCTGACGTGCACGCCATCGCCATTCTGTTCGCCCTCGACGACGACGAACACGCGCGGTGTGTCGGTG
>NZ_LMVQ01000537.1 GCF_001545925.1 Mycobacterium sp. NAZ190054
CGTCAACGGCACGGCGAGCGCCGCGCCGACGAGATAGACCAGCGGGAACCAGCGGGTCGCCACCACACCTGCCGCGAGCGCGGCGCCCGCCGCACCGCCGAGGAACACCGCCGCGACGAAGAACGCGACCACCAGGGCGCGGGTTTCCGGCGGGGCCTCGGTGGCCCAGCTCTGCAGCGACGAGTGGATCGCCGCAAAACCCGCGCCGAGCACACCCGCGAGGGCGAGCGTGACCACGACGCCCAGCGACTGGGCGAAACCCGCCGCGAGCAACGCCAGGCATATGGTCGTTCCGCCCGCCAGCGCGGTGATCGGCCGGGGCCGTGCGGTCGCACTCACCCATCGGCTGCCGGCGACCACGCCCAGCCCGAAGCACCCCACCGCCAGACCCGCCAGACCCGGTCGGGCATCGATGAATTCGAGCAGCGCGGGCCAGTAGGTCAGCGTTCCGTGGACGACCACCCCCTCCAGCAGGCCCGCGCCGAGGACAGCAACAACAGCAGCGGGATGCGCCACCAGGTGTCG
>NZ_LMVQ01000538.1 GCF_001545925.1 Mycobacterium sp. NAZ190054
AAGGCGCGTGAGCTGGTGCGCCGTAAGAGCGCCACCGACATCGGTGGGCTGCCCGGCAAGCTCGCCGACTGCCGCTCCACCGATCCGAGCAAGTCGGAACTGTATGTGGTGGAGGGCGATTCGGCGGGCGGCTCGGCCAAGAGCGGCCGTGACTCGATGTTCCAGGCGATCCTGCCGCTGCGCGGCAAGATCATCAACGTCGAGAAGGCCCGTATCGACCGGGTGCTGAAGAACACCGAGGTGCAGGCGATCATCACCGCGCTGGGCACCGGGATTCACGACGAGTTCGACATCGCCAAGCTGCGCTACCACAAGATCGTGTTGATGGCCGACGCCGACGTCGACGGTCAGCACATCTCCACGCTGCTGCTGACCCTGTTGTTCCGGTTCATGAAACCGCTTGTGGAGAACGGCCATATCTTCCTGGCGCAGCCGCCGCTGTACAAGTTGAAGTGGCAGCGCGCCGACCCGGAGTTCGCGTACTCCGACCGGGAGCGCGACGGACTGCTCGAAGCCGGCCG
>NZ_LMVQ01000539.1 GCF_001545925.1 Mycobacterium sp. NAZ190054
TGCGCCGGCCCGGTCAGGGTGATACCGCCGCGGTGATGCAGCCGATGATGAAACGGACACACCAGCACCAGGTTGTCCAACTCGGTGGCCCCGCCGTCTTCCCAATGCCGGAGGTGATGGGCATGCAAACCCCGGCTCGCCCCGCAGCCGGGCACCGCGCAGGTCGGATACCGGTACTCCAGCGCCCGGCGCAACCGCCGACTGATCGTGCGGGTGGTGCGCCCAGCACCGACGAGCTGACCGTGGCGCTCGAACCACACCTCACAGGTGGCATCACAACTCAAATATCGGCGCTGCCAGGCCGGCAGCACCGGCCCCAGATGCAGAGACGCGATCTTGTCCTTGACATCGACATGCACCACCACCGTGGTGTGCGCGCCGTGCGGGCGCCGCGCCGCCTCGACATCCCAACCGGCCTCCACCAACGCCATGAACCCCTCACCGGCCCCCGGAAACGGCGGCCGCAAACCCCCCGACAACCCGCCCGAGCCGGAGCCGGAGTCGGTGTCGCCGGTGTCG
>NZ_LMVQ01000540.1 GCF_001545925.1 Mycobacterium sp. NAZ190054
GTGTTGTTTTTGAACAAGGAGAGGTCATACTAGTGGTCAGAGTCGAGTGAGTTAAGTACTGGTGGCGTCCGAGAGAAAAAGCGGGAGTCCGCGCGATAGTGGATCCCCAGAGTAGCTTGTGGTGTGCGAGTGAGGGTGTATGGAAGAAAAGGGAAAGAGAGGTAAGGAAATTGTCGATGCCGTGGGAGGCGAGGAAAGCGAAAGAGAGGGAAGAGGGGAGGGGGGAAAGAGAAGGGGGGGGGAAGGAAGGGAAAGGGAAAAGAGGAAGGAGAAGAAAGAGAGGAAAAGGAAAAGAGAGGGAAGGAAGAGAGAAAGAAAGGGGAGAGCCCCGCGCCGATCCGAGAGTCGCCCCCGTGAAGAGGGGTGAGGAGGGAAACGTGACGGGGAAAACCTTGCGGCCACACAGGGGAAAAAGTTCTAATTCTCGGCATGAGGTATGGGGTGGGGCGGTTCAGCGAGGACCGCGCGATCTATCCGGCGGAGGGAGAAAAAAGGGAAGAAGAGAAGGGTTTCGAGAC
>NZ_LMVQ01000541.1 GCF_001545925.1 Mycobacterium sp. NAZ190054
AGTTTCAGTGGACACCTGAGATAGCGGGACGGTGTCCTGCTGGAAGGATGTCGACATGTCGCGGACGCGTCGGTCGTTCACACCGGAGTTCAAGGTGGAGGCTGCTCGTCGGGTGATTGACGGGGGCAGGCCGGTCTCGGAGGTGGCCCGTGAACTCAACCTGCACGAGAGCCTGTTGGGCAAATGGGTGCGCCAGGAGAGGGTCCGCGACGGGGTGGCCAGCGATGCCCGCCACGGGCCTCCAGAAGGCGATCTGACCGCCCGGGAACGCGCCGAATTGGTGCGGCTGCGTGCGGAGCTGGCCGAGAAGGACCGAGATATCGCGTTTCTGAAAAAAGTATCGGCGTACTTTGCGGCACAGCAACATCGGTGAGTCGGTTCGAGCTCATCGCCGCGGAGTGCGCCGACCACGACATCAACACACTGACCGACCTCCTCGACGTCTCCCGCTCGGGCTACTACGCCTGGGCGACGCGGCAGCGACGCACCGAACCCACACCACGGCAGCAGTGGCGC
>NZ_LMVQ01000542.1 GCF_001545925.1 Mycobacterium sp. NAZ190054
AGCGGCAAGGTGCGCGCGGTGTTGGCGCGGGTCCTTGCCGGCTAGGCGGCCATCGCAACGAAAAAAAAGGCCGCTATTGCGGCCTTTTTCGCTATTGCGCAGGAGGTGCGGCGTCGAAACCGCCTTCGACGGGAGGCGCGTCCGCCGGTGCCTGCTGTTCTTCCATTTCCATGGGATTGGGGGCGGCGGGACGGGCGCCGACCGGCACCACCTTGATCAGGATGCCCAGGCTCGGATGGTCGAGATAGGTCAGTTCGCCATTCTTCAGCCGCGTGCCCTGCCTGATGTGCTGGCTGCCGGCGAGGAAACCGTCGTCGCCGAAGCGATTGACCCAGAAATCGGCCTCCATGTCGACGAAGCGCACCTGGCTGAGGGTCAGCGTACCTTCCACCGGGAAATGATGATCCTGTTCCTGGCCTTCGCTGAGGGCGATCTTCACCGGGGTCTCGCCGATGTCCTGGCGCCAGGCCTTGTGCAGCAGCACGGTGTAGCCGTTGTCCTGGCTGAGCTTGGC
>NZ_LMVQ01000543.1 GCF_001545925.1 Mycobacterium sp. NAZ190054
ACGCCGTGGTCAACACCTTCTTCCACGACGACGCCTCACCCAGGCGCGACGGTTCGGTCTCCTCCATCAACCGGGCCAACACCTTGTGCTCCACCGCCGGAACCGACCGCAGCACCGTCGTCAACTCGGCCAACAGACCGATCAGCTCACGATGCGACAACTCGTCGGCAGCCTTCGACAGCACAGCGACCTGCTCAGCGATCGCCCCCACCGCCTCCGACACCAACTCCATGACCCGAACACTAGTGGCGCTCCTAGTGTTTTAGTGGGCGCCTTCTCGCTGGTCAGCGGTGTTTTTGGTTGAGTCTCAAGTGTTCTCGGTGTGTCCGCAGGGCAATGGGGGACGCGCACGCGGTCGGGTGCTCTAGGTTTCGGGGTTACCACACCAACCTCAACCAGAGGACCGATCCGCGTGCGCGTCAGTACTGCATTTAACCGTCTCCTGCAGATCCCCGGGGCATCGGTGACCGATGTCGTCGTCAACGATGGGGACGTCGAAGTCACGCTGCGCC
>NZ_LMVQ01000544.1 GCF_001545925.1 Mycobacterium sp. NAZ190054
GACGCCGGGTCCGTCGACGCGGACGGCTACCTGTACCTGCACGACCGGATCAAGGACATGATCGTGTCCGGCGGGGAGAACGTGTACCCGGCCGAGGTGGAGAACGTGCTGATGACCCATCCCGCCGCTCAGCCGATCCGGCGATCCGCGCCTGCCCAGTGCGGTTCCCGCAGTGCGCGTTTGAGGAGCTTGCCGCTCGGATTGCGGGGCAGCGCGCCGACGAAGTCGACGCTCTTGGGCAGTTTGAACCCGGCCAGCCGCTCGCGGGCGAACCCGATCAGCTCCGCCTCGGTCGGCGCGGTGCCGCGGGCGGCGACCACGACAGCCTTGACCGCCTCGCCCCACCGGCGGTCCGGCACCCCGATCACCGCGACGTCGGCGACGGCGGGATGGGTCATCAGCACGTTCTCCACCTCGGCCGGGTACACGTTCTCCCCGCCGGACACGATCATGTCCTTGATCCGGTCGTGCAGGTACAGGTAGCCGTCCGCGTCGACGGACCCGGCGTC
>NZ_LMVQ01000545.1 GCF_001545925.1 Mycobacterium sp. NAZ190054
CGAAAGACGGGCTGTACCGCGACATCCAGGCCGCCGCCGCCGGGGTCAGCGTGTCCATCGCGCCACGTTCCACCACGGGCCCCAGGACACCCCGTGCGAATGGGGCTCCATGATCGGCGACGTCTGGTTCCAGCCTCGGTCCCGATAGCTGTAGGCGTGGTCGAGGAAGACCAGGAACACCTGTGACGGCTCGGCGGCATAGGCGGCCTGGATGTCGCGGTACAGCCCGTCTTTCGCCGGGCCGGGCGCCGATCGGGCCGCCCGCTCGAGCATCTCGTCCAGGCCCGGCGCGGTGAAGTTCCCCGGGTTCGAATACGGCGAGGAATCCGGCACCCGGGTGTGCAGCGTGTCGTACACCTGGGCGTCGATGCTGTACGGGGTCGCACCGCCGCCGAGCAGCACCGCCGAGTCGCCGAACCGGGTGTCGATCTCGTCCCAGCTGGTGCCGCGGGGTCTGACGTCGACGCCCAGCGGCTTCATCGCGGCCGAGTACGCGACGGCGAGGTCGCGGCGCAGCGTGTCCTGCGCGTTGTAGAGAAGCTCGAATGATGCTCGCGCGCCGTCTTTTTCGCGGACCTGGTCGGCTCCCGTGCGCCACCCCGCATCGTCGAGGAGCGTTTTGGCGCGATCGAGGTCGAACGGGTACTGCGCGTCGGGGTTGTAGGCGTCGCCGTAGACCTGCGCCACCGGGGTGCTGGCGGGGCGGCCGTAGCCGGTGAGCACGTCGCGCACCATCGCCTCGCGGTCCACGCCGAGGTTCATCGCGAGCCGGGCCCGCGGGTCCGCGGTGAACGGGTTGCCCGCCGGAAGGGCGACGCCGCGCCAGTCGGCGGACCGCACGGCGACGGCCTCGATGCCGTCGCCGGCGACCGAATCCATCAGCCGCGGCGGCAGACTCGTACCGTCGACCGCCCCCGACACCATGCTCTGCGCGCGGGCGTTGTCGTCGGGCGTGTAGGTGTAGACGAGGCGTTTCACCTGTGCCGGTTCACCCCAGTAGTCGTCGCGCGCCACCAGGACCGCCTGGTCGGGCCGCAGGCTGTCCAGCCGGTACGGTCCCGTGCCGACCGGCGCGGTGTTGACCGCCCAGTCGGCCGCCGGGGTGTCCTCGACCTTCTCCGACGGCAGGATCCCGATGAGCAGATGCGGCCTCGGGTCCGCGGCGGTGTTCAGCTCGACGGTGACCGCATCGGGGCCGTCGGCGGTCATCGACACGATGGGCGCCACCGACGTCGAGATCTCGGAAGCCACCTTCGGGTCGCGCACCGCGGCGTAGGTCGCGACGACGTCGGCCGAGTCGAAGGTGCTGCCGTCGGAGAACACGACCCCGGAGCGCAGCGGGATGCGCCAGCGGTTCGGGCCCGCCGGCTCGGGTTCCCGTCCGGCCAGCGCCGGCGCCAGCTCGGGCACCGTGGTGTCGGTGTCCGCGCTGGGGCGGTAGAGCCCTTCGTAGATCGGCGAGACGCCCGATTCGGAGTATCCGTTGACCGGGTTGTAGCCGCCGAGTTCGTAGCTCTCGGCGAGCACGATCTGATCGGCGGTTCCCTCGTCGGGCCGGCCGGCGCACGCCACGAGGGTGACCACACTCAAGGCACAGCACACCGCGCCGCGAGAATTCATGTGTCTATCTGAACATATGAATTACCTCAGCGCGCGGCCACCCCGGCGGACGGCCGCCTACCCGGGGATCCAGCCGAACACATACGCGCCGTAGAGCAGCGCCGCGCCGGCGGCCGCGGCCAGCGGCGCGGACATCATCGCGATCGCCGTCGCAGCGACGCCCGGCCGGTCCTGGACCATCGAGGTCAGCAGGCTGCCCACGACGCAGGCCACCACGAAGACCAGCACCGCGAACACCGGCACGTCCTTGCTCAGCGACTGGTACCACCAGAAGTACAGCCCGGCCCCGGCCGCGGCGGCCACCAGCCACATACCGGCGACCACCAGCGCGAAGCGCCACCGGCCGACGTACGGGGTGATCCCCGGCACGGCGACGGGGCGGGCCGGCGGAGGCGGGAGTTCACCGGCGTAGGCCGGAGCGTCGAGGGCGATCTGGTCCTCAGACACCGGACGCCACCTGGATCGCGGTCAGCGCGCCGAAGCAGCCCGGACCGATGGCCAGGACCATCGCACCGATGGCGGTGACCCACTGCTTGCCCGAGAACAGGATCATCGACATGCCGACGATGCCGGGCACGCCGAGTACCAGGCCGATGGCCACGTCGGGACGGATCGTCGCGGTGATCTCGACGGCGGCGATCAGCGCCGCCATCATGCCGAGAGCGACGCCGATGATCATCACTCCGGCCAATACCGATGCTCGCGGCAGCGGGATCACGGTGTCGACGATAACGCCGCGGCCGCCGGAAACCCGGGCGGCGCGCCCAAGGGGTCAGGCCAGCGGCACCGGGCACGCGTCGACGGCCTCGGCGACGACGTGGGTGCCGTGCGACACCGGTCGTTCGCCGCGTTCGTAGGCGGCACCCGTCACCGGCGGGGCCGCCTCCAGCGCGCGGTTCTCGTCGTCGGTGAACGCACGCCCCCTCGACAGGAACCGCTTGCCCTCGGGCGCTTCGAGGCTGAAACCCCCACCGCGCCCGGGCACCACGTCGATCACCAGCTGGGTGTGTTTCCACGCGTCGAACTGCGGTCCGGAGATCCACACCGGCACCCCGGAACCGACGTCGAGGACCGCCAGCAGCACATCGCGGTCACCGACCAGGAAGTCCCCGTCGGGGTAACACATCGGCGAGGACCCGTCGCAGCAGCCGCCGGACTGGTGGAACATCAAGGCGCCGTGCCGGCCCTGGAGGCTCCTCAGCAGTTCCGCCGCGGCCTCGGTCACCAGTGCGCGGTTCGGGATGTCCATGTCAGCCATTGTCCCCCTTCGTGATCGCGGCCGAGCCGGCAGTCCGGGCGGAGCGGATCGCCGGGGCCGTCGACGGTGGAAGCAACAGCCGGCGATCAGCGGGATAGCGGACCTGCAGGTCGACCGACCCGGCGAAGCGGTAGGGCTGCGCCGCGAGCATCCCGGTGAACTGCTTGCGCAGCCGCGACATCTCGGCACGCACGGTCACCACCCGGGACCGGTCACCGTACAGATCCTCGGCCAGCTGCGGCGCGGTCCGGCCCTGCGGCGAGACGGCAAGGGCGCACAGGATTTCGGCGTGCCGCAGGGTCAGGTCGTGGCGCCAGCTGCCGAACTCCCCCGCCACCGTCAGCGACGGTGAGTCGGGGTCGGTGAAGTCGAGCGTCACCTGCGAGACGCGGGCCTCCCCGTCGTCCGGCTCGGCGAGCCGAACCAGCCACCCGCCGGGCAGCGGTTCGACCGCGCACATCCCCAGCGCGGTCAGCCAGACCCGGCCCGGGCTCATCGTCTCGGGCAGCAGGATCCGGTTGTGCAGCGGCATCGCGTCGACGGCGGCCACCCATCCTTCGGTGTCGACGGCCAGCGCGGGGCTGTCCATCCGGGCCAGGATCGGCGCCGCCAGCGCGCGCAGCCGGTTCAGGGTGCGGTCGTGTTCCTGCCGCAGGTGCGATTCGGCGAGCCGGGCGACCGCGGCGACGAGCGCGATCGTGGTCGGGTGCACGGTCGCCGCCGGACCGGACACGTCGACGACGCCGATGACGTGGCGGGTGCGGGGATCCCGGATCGGGGCGCCCGCGCAGGTCCACGGGTGGTGGCTGCGCAGGAAATGCTCGGCGGAGAACACCTGCACGGGGCGCTGCGACACGAGCGCGGTGCCGATGGCGTTGGTGCCGACCGCCCCTTCACCCCAGTTGGCGCCTTCGATGAAGCCGAGCCGGTCGGCGTTGTTCAGCACCGCGGGGGAACCGGAGCGCCACAGCACCCGCCCGCGGGCGTCGGCGACGACGAGGATGTTGTCCCCGTCGGCGACCAGCGACTCCAGGCCGTGGGAGATCTCGTCGAGCACGTCCATCAGCCCCGACGAGCACCGCAGCATCTCCAGCGCGCCGGTCTCCACGACCGGTGTGCTGTCGGCGGCCGGGGTGTCCAGACCGCGGGCCATGATCCGCCGCCAGGAGTCGCCGATGACCTCCCGCGGCCGCGCCGGGGCCCGGTGACCCGCCATCGTCGCGTCGTAGACGGCCGACATCAGCCGCGCGTAGTCGCGGGGATCCTCCCCGACCGCCACCGCGGGCTCAGGCACGGGCGAACCTTGCATCGGCTCCCAGTGTGCTCCGCATCTCAGCGGTAGACCAGGCCGCCGTCGATCAGGACTGCCTGCCCGGTCATGTAGTCGGCATCCGGGCCGGCCAGGTACGACACGAAGCCGGCGACGTCGTCGGGTGTCTCCGCCCGGCCCAGCGCGATGCCGCCGACGTACTTGTCGTAGGTCTCCCCTTCGGCGGCTCCGGTCAGCTCGGCGAAGCGTTTGTCGATCTCGACCCACATGTCGGTGCCGACGACGCCGGGGCAGTACGCGTTGACGGTGACGCCGTCGGCGGCGTGCTCCTTGGCCGCGGCCTGGGTCAGTCCGCGCACCGCGAACTTCGACGCGCTGTAGGGGCCGAGCATCGCGAAGCCGTCGTGACCGGCGATCGAGGAGGCGTTGATGATCTTGCTGATCTTGCCGGCCTCGTTGTTGCCGAGTTCCTTGAACTTCGCGACCGCGGCCTGGATGCCCCACAGCACACCGTTGACGTTGATCGCCCACAGTTTCTCGACCTGCCCGGCGGTGACCTCGGCGACCGGCCCGACGAGCGCGATACCCGCGTTGTTGACCATGATGTCGAAACCGCCCAGCGCCGAAGCGGCGTGCTCGACAGCGGCGAACACCTGCTCACGGTCGCTCACGTCGGCCACGAATGTCGTGGCTCTGCAGCCGATTTCGGCGATCTCGCCGGCGACGCCGTCGATACCGCCGGGCTCGACGTCGACCAGAGCGACGTCGGCGCCGTCACGGGCCAGGCGCAGCGCGATGCCCCGGCCGATACCGCGTGCCGCACCGGTGACGAGTGCGACTCTTCCGTTGAGTGTCATCGGATCAGGCTCCGTTCGGGTCGACGAGAACTTTCATCTTGGTGCCGGCGTGCAGTGCCTCGAAGCCCTCGTCGACCACGTCGTCGATCGGGATGCGGGTCACCCAGCCGGTGGTGTCGTACCGGCCCTCGGCCATCAACGCGATCACCGCGTCGAAGTCCTCGCCGGTGTAGCACAACGAGCCCTGGATCCGGGACTCGTTCATGACGAGGTTCAGAAGTGGTGTCTCCAAAGGCTTCTCGTAGATCGCGACACTGATCATCGGCCTGCGGGACCCGATGCAGGCCAGCGCCGTGGTGACCGCGGGGGTCACCCCGGCGGCGTCGAACACCGCGTCGGCGCCGTCGCCGCGGGTGTGGTCGGCGATGAACGCCGGCACGTCGGCACCGCCCGGATCGAGGGCGCGGGCGCCGAGCGCCTCGATCGCGGCGCGCCGGGTGGGCGACGGCTCGACGACGAAGACATCGTCGATTCCCTTGCCCCGCAACGCGAACCACAGCCCGATACCGATCGGACCGGCGCCGAACACCATCGCGGTGTCGCCGGGATTCACATCGCCGAGGGTTGCGGCGTGATAGGCCACCGACATCGGCTCGACGAGGGCACCCAACTCCAGCGGCACGCCTTCGGGCAGCCGGTGCAGCATGCCGGCAGGCACCACGGTGTACTCGGCCATGCCGCCGTCGGCCATCAGTCCGTGGAAGCCGATCTGCTGACAGACGTTGTAGTTGCCGGCGCGGCACGGGCCGCAGTGGCCGCACCTGTAGATCGGTTCGACCGCGACCCGGTCGCCCTCACTCCACCCGCTCACCCCGTCACCGACGGCCGCGATGGTGCCGGAGAACTCGTGCCCCATGGTCAGCGGCAGTTGCGCGCCGGTCAGCGGATGCGGCGTGGTGGGCACGAAGATCGGGCCCGCGTAGTACTCGTGCAGGTCGGTGCCGCAGATGCCGTTGTATCCGACTTTGATCTTGACGGTGCCCGGCGCGGGCTCCGGTTCGGGGACGTCGTCGACTTCGAGCTTGTTCGGTCCGTAGTACACAGCTGCTCTCATGCGGCCAGTACATGTGACGACCGCCACACCACGAAAGAGTTGCACGGGGTTGCAGTGCTTGGTTGCAACGCTTCGCAACTCTTGTCAGCAGCGATCCCGCCGGTGTGGTCTGGCTCACATGACAACCACTCTTGAACCTCAGATCACCTCGGAGCTGACCCCGCAACAGAGGGTCGACAACTGGCTGGCCGACTTCCAGACGGCGCTGGCGGTGCGCGACATCGAACGCGTCACCGGCATGTTCGCCGTCGACAGCTTCTGGCGCGACCTGGTGTCGTTCACCTGGAACATCAAGACCGTCGAAGGCCGCGATCAGATCGCCGACATGCTGCGTGCGCGACTGATCGAGACGGATCCGTCCGGGTTCCGCACGCGCGAGGCCCCGACGCAGGAAGGTTCCGGAGATGACGCGGTGATCTCGGCGTTCCTCGAGTTCGAGACGGGCGCCGGGCGCGGGACCGGGCACCTTCGTCTCCGAAGCGACTCCGGGACCGACCAGGCGTGGACGCTGCTGACCGCGCTGCAGGAGCTCAAGGGCCACGAGGAGCGCCAGGGGCCCAGCCGGGTGCTCGGCGCGGTGCACGGCAGCGATCCGGACCCGCGGTCGTGGGCGGAGAAGAAGGCCGCCGAGGACGCCGAGCTCGGGCGGACGGTCCAGCCCTACGTGCTGGTGATCGGCGGCGGCCAGGGCGGCATCGCGCTCGGCGCCCGGCTGCGCCAGCTCAACGTGCCCGCGATCGTCGTCGACCGCCACGAGCGGCCCGGGGACCAGTGGCGCAAGCGGTACAAGTCGCTGTGCCTGCACGACCCGGTCTGGTACGACCACCTGCCGTATCTGCCGTTTCCGCAGAACTGGCCGGTGTTCGCGCCGAAGGACAAGATCGGCGACTGGCTGGAGTTCTACACCCGCGTGATGGAGGTGCCGTACTGGCCGAAGACCACGTGCCTGTCGGCGTCCTTCGACGAGGATGCGCAGCGCTGGACGGTCCAGGTGGACCGTGACGGCGAGCGGCTGACCCTGCACCCGGCCCAGCTGGTACTCGCCACCGGGATGTCGGGCAAACCCAACGTCCCGACGCTGCCCGGTCAGGACGTGTTCCGCGGCGATCAGCACCACTCCAGCGCGCATCCCGGCCCGGACCCGTACGTCGGCAAGAAGGCCGTGGTGATCGGATCGAACAACTCCGCCCACGACATCTGCAAGGCGCTCTACGAGAACGGCGTGGACGTGACGATGGTGCAGCGCAGCTCGACGCACATCGTCAAGTCCGACACCCTGATGGACATCGGGCTCGGCGATCTGTACTCGGAGCGGGCGCTGGCCGCCGGGATGACGACCGAGAAGGCGGACCTGACGTTCGCGTCGTTGCCGTACCGGATCATGCACGAGTTCCAGATCCCGCTCTACGACCGGATGCGCGAGCGTGACAAGGAGTTCTACGACCGCC
The DNA here is from genome assembly GCF_001545925.1 of Mycobacterium sp. NAZ190054. GTDB lineage: Bacteria > Actinomycetota > Actinomycetes > Mycobacteriales > Mycobacteriaceae > Mycobacterium. The sequence goes on from NZ_LMVQ01000545.1 coordinate 7,508, forward strand.
TGGAGGCGGCCGGATTCGAGTTGGACTGGGGCGCAGACGGTTCGGGCCTGTTCATGAAGTACCTGCGCCGCGGGTCGGGCTACTACATCGACGTCGGCGCCTGCGACATGGTGGCCGACGGCCGGATCAAGCTGGCGCACGGGCAAGTCGACCGCCTCACGGAGAACTCGGTGGTGCTCGCCGACGGCACCGAACTGCCCGCCGACGTGGTGGTGTACGCGACCGGGTACGGCTCGATGAACGGCTGGGCGGCCGACCTGATCGGCCAGGACGTCGCCGACAAGGTGGGCAAGGTGTGGGGGCTGGGCAGCGACACCCCCAAGGACCCGGGCCCGTGGGAGGGCGAGCAGCGCAACATGTGGAAGCCGACCCAGCAGCCCAACCTGTGGTTCCACGGCGGCAACCTGCACCAGTCGCGGCATTACTCGCTGTACCTGGCGCTGCAGCTCAAGGCGCGTTTCGAGGGCATGGCCACCCCGGTCTACGGCCTGCAGGAGGTCCACCACCTGTCCTGAGCCCCGACCTCCGCCGAAATGGCATTCCAGCAGGAAAAGATCGAGTGAGGACCTGCTGGAATGCCATTTCGGCGGGTGCGCAGAATGGGGGGCGTGACAGACACCCGCCGTGAGCAGATCGACACCGACCCGTACCTGTGGCTGGAGGACGTCACCGGCGACGACGCGCTGAGGTGGGTCCACGAGCACAACGAACCGACGCTGGCCGAGTTCGCCGGTGAGCGGTTCGAGCAGATGCGCGCCGAGGCGCTCGAGGTGCTCGACACCGACGCCCGGATCCCGTACGTGCGCAGGCGCGGCGAACACCTGTACAACTTCTGGCGCGACGCGTCGCACCAGAAGGGTGTGTGGCGGCGCACCACGCTGGACAGCTACCGCACCGAGGAACCGGACTGGGACGTCATCATCGACGTCGACGCCCTCGCGGCGGCCGAGGACGTGAACTGGGTCTGGGCCGGAGCCGATGTCATCGAACCCGACCACTCGCTGGCTCTGGTCAGCCTGTCCCGCGGGGGCTCCGACGCCGCCGTGGTGCGTGAATTCGACATGCGCACACGCACATTCGTCGTCGGCGGGTTCGAGCTGCCCGAGGCGAAGTCGCAGGTGTCCTGGGAAGACGAGAACACCCTGCTGGTCGGCACCGACTTCGGTGAGGGATCGCTGACCGAGTCCGGCTACCCCCGGCTGGTCAAGCGGTGGCGGCGCGGCCGGCCGCTGTCGGAGGCCGAAACCGTGTTCAGCGGCGCGGATTCGGACGTCATCGTGGCGGCGTCGCGCGACCGCACCGAGGGCTTCGAGCGCACACTGGTGAGCCGCGCCCTGGACTTCTTCAACGAGCAGGTCTACGAACTGCGCGCCGGCGAGCTGATCCGCATCGACACCCCCACCGACGCCAGCATCTCGATCCACCGTGAGTGGCTGCTGGTCGAACTGCGCACCGACTGGACATACGGAACCCGGACCTTCCCGGCGGGATCGCTGCTGGCCGCCGACTACGAGCAGTTCCTCGGCGGCACAGCCGAACTGCAGGTGGTGTTCACCCCCGACGCGCACACCTGCCTGCACCACTACGCGTGGACCCGCGACCGTCTGGTCGTCGTCACACTCGCCGATGTGGCCAGCCGCGTGCAGGTCTACACCCCGGGGCCGTGGACCGCCGAACCGGTGCCCGGGTTGCCCGAGAACACCAACACCTCGATCGTCGGGGCCGACAGCCTCGGTGACGAGATCTTCCTCGACTCTTCGGGTTTCGCCACCCCGTCGCGGCTGCTCCACGGCCCGGCCGGTGGGCAGCTCGGCGAGATCAAGCGGGCCCCGTCGTTCTTCGACACCGCCGACGTCGAGGTGTCCCAGTACTTCGCCACTTCCGACGACGGCACCCGGATCCCGTACTTCGTAGTCGGGCACCGGCACGGCGAGGCCGCCGGTCCCACCCTGCTCGGCGGGTACGGCGGATTCGAGGTGTCCCGCACCCCCGGCTACGACGGTGTGCTCGGCCGGTTGTGGCTGTCCCGCGGCGGCACCTATGTGCTGGCCAACATCCGCGGCGGCGGTGAGTACGGACCGACCTGGCACACCCAGGCCATGCGGGAGGGACGCCACCTGGTGGCCGAGGACTTCGCCGCGGTGGCAAAGGATCTGGTGGCCCGCGGCATCACGACGGTGGAGCAGCTGGGTGCCCAGGGCGGCAGTAACGGCGGGCTGCTGATGGGCATCATGCTCACCAAGTACCCCGAGCTGTTCGGCGCGCTGGTGTGCAGCGTGCCGCTGCTCGACATGAAGCGCTTCCACCTGCTGCTGGCCGGCGCGTCCTGGGTGGCCGAGTACGGCGATCCCGACGATCCCGACGACTGGGCCTTCATCTCGGAATATTCGCCGTACCAGAACATCTCGACCGACCGGCGTTATCCGCCGGTCCTGATCACGACGTCCACCCGCGACGACCGGGTGCACCCCGGCCATGCGAGGAAGATGACCGCGGCACTGGAGGCCGCCGGACAGCCGGTGCACTACTACGAGAACATCGAAGGCGGCCACGCCGGTGCGTCCGACAACCCGCAGATCGCGTTCCGCGCCGCGCTGGTCTACGAATTCCTGCACCGCACGCTGAACGGAAACTGAGATGACGCTGCCCTGGAGACCTCTGTTCGCCGTCGCCGCGGCGGCACTGACGCTGACCGGCTGCGCGCAGACCGTCACCGGGACGGCGGTGACTGCGGTCGGCGACGCGCCGCAGGTATCGGCGTCCGACGGCGACGAGGGGTTGTGCACGACCGTGGACGCGCCGCTGGAGGACATCCCCAGCGCCGACGACCGGGAACCGCGCCTGCGCATCCCGGTGCCGGACGGGTGGGAACGCAACGCGATGATGGACAGCCAGATCATCCGCTACACGATCGTCTCGGCCGATCTGGTCGCCGACCGGTTCGCCACCAATGCCGTCGTCACCCTCGAATCGGCGCGCGGTGACCAGACGCCCGAGGAGGTGTTCGACCAGAACCGGGGCAACCTGGAGACCATGATGGGCGCGTTCGATCTGGAGACGCAGACCAACACCACCTGCGGATTACCTTCCGAGACCACGCATTACATGGCTCCTCCGCTGGGGCCCGCCCCGGAACGGCCCATCATCATGCATGCCGTGGTCGCCGAGGTCGGTCGTACCACCTATCTGGCGACGGTGACGATCCAGACCACCGACCCCGTCAACCCGAAGTACGTCAAGGATTCGCAGGAGATCGTGGACGGCTTCCAGATGCTGCTGCCGAGCTCATGACCACGGTGTCCTGGGTGCTGCTCGGCGCGGGCGCGCTGGGCCTGCTGCTCGCCGCAGTGGTCCCGGGGTGGGACACCGCCACCCTGCCCGCGCGCGCGGTCAAGCGCCGGATCTACTGGGCCGGCACCGCCGCCGGCGTGCTGTTGCTGTTCCTCGGCGGTCTGCCCGATGTGCAGAGTTCGCTCGCGTTCGCCGCGGCCGCGGTGATCCTGATGACGGGCTGGGCGTACTTCCGCACCCCGCACATCAAGGTCGGCGGACGGATCCGTTCGGCCTACGAACCGCACCGCGAACCGGATCCGCCGGCCGGGGGTTGACGGCTACCATCGCTGCGAGGCAAGGAGCTGGCCGTGACCGACTTCCAGACGCTGCTCTACCGCACGCGCGACGCGGTGGCGACCATCACCCTGAACCGCCCCGAGCACCTGAACACCATCGTCCCGCCGATGACCGACGAGATCGAGGCCGCGGTCGGTCTGGCCGAACGAGATCTCACCGTGAAGGTGATCGTGCTGCGCGGAGCCGGGCGCGCGTTCTCCGGCGGCTACGACTTCGGCGGTGGCTTCCAGCACTGGGGCGAGTCGATGAACACCGACGGACGCTGGGATCCGGGTAAGGATTTCGCGGTGGTCAGCGCCCGCGAGACCGGCCCGACACAGAAGTTCATGGCGCTCTGGCGGGCCTCGAAACCGGTGATCGCGCAGGTGCACGGCTGGTGCGTGGGCGGCGCGAGCGACTACGCCTTGTGCGCCGACATCGTCATCGCCAGCGACGACGCCGTCATCGGCACCCGTACTCCCGGATGTGGGGCGCGTACCTGACCGGCATGTGGATCTACCGGCTCTCGCTGGCGAAGGCGAAGTGGCACGCGTTGACCGGCGAACCGTTGACCGGAAAAGAAGCCGCCGCAGCCGGTCTGATCAACGAGTCGGTGCCCTTCGAACGGCTCGAGGCGCGGGTGGGCGAGATCGCCGCCAAACTTTCGGGAATTCCGTTGTCGCAGTTGCAGGCTCAGAAGCTCATCGTCAATCAGGCGTTCGAGAACATGGGCCTGGCCTCGACGCAGACCCTCGGCGGGATCCTGGACGGTCTGATGCGCAACACGCCGGAGGCGTTGAGATTCATCGACACGGCCGCCGCCGACGGGGTTCGGGCCGCCGTCGAGCAACGCGACGGACCGTGGGGCGATTACAGCCAGGCGCCCCCGGGCCGCCGGCCGGACCCGACACACATCATCGCGCCCTGACCCTATCCGTTACGGTCCCGTTTCGTTATTATCGTCGTCATGGTGGACGCCGACGTGGTCGTGGTGGGCGCGGGGCCGACGGGCCTGACACTGGCGTGCGCGCTGCGATTACACGGTCTGACCGTCCGGGTGGTCGACCGGGCCGCCGGTCCGGCGACGACGTCACGGGCGAACTTCCTGCACGCCCGCGGCTCGGAAGTGCTCGGCCGCATCGGCGCACTGGGCACTCTGCCCGACGAGTCGCTGCGCGCCATGCGCATCACCAACTACCTGGGCGACCGACCACTCATGACCCTGGAATTCGGCGACCCCCGGATGCACACGGCCGCACCGCCGATGGTCATCTCGCAGGCCAAGGTCGAAGCCTCGTTGCGGGCCCGGCTCGCCGACCTCGACGTGACCCCGCAGTGGGGCAACGGACTGGCCGGGCTGCGCAATCACGACGATTCCGTCGTCGCCGAACTCGACGACGGGTCCGTCGTCGCGGCCCGATGGCTGGTCGGCTGCGACGGCACCAACAGCACCACCCGCAGACGGGCCGGGATCGGGTTTCCCGGCGTCAAGCTCACCGAACGCTGGCTGCTGGCCGATCTGCACCTCGACTGGGACCTCGACCGCGGCGGCACCACCGGCTGGATCCATCCCAGCGGCCTGCTCGGAGCGATGCCCATGCCCGACGGCAGCGGGCGCGACGATCTCTGGCGGATCTTGGCCTACGACCCCGGCCACGCCGAGAAGCCCGACGAAAGCCAGGTTCTCGAGCGAATGCGGCAGATCATCCCGCAGCGCAGCGGCCGCCGGGTGCATGTCGGCGAACCGGAGTGGCTGTCGGTCTTCACCGTGCACCGCAGGTTGGCCGACCGATACCGCCGCGGCCGGGTCCTGATCGCCGGTGACGCCGCGCATGCCCATGCCCCGTTCGGCGGGCAGGGCATGCTGACCGGCATCGGCGACGCGGAGAACCTGGCTTTCAAACTCGCGCTGGTCAGTCGCGGCCTGGCCGCCGACCCGTTCCTCGATACCTACGAAGCCGAGCGCCGACCGCTGGCCACCGAGGTGCTGCGCGGCACCAGCGCGGTGACGCGGGTCAACGTCGCCGACAACCCGGTGGGGCGATTCCTGCGGGATCGGGTCGCACCGAAGCTCTTCGGACTCGCGCCGATACAGCGGTGGACGACCTACACCGCGTCACAGTTGTGGGTGAGCTACCGCAAGGGACCGCTGGGTGGACGTGGCCGCAAACCCCGGCCCGGTGACCGGATTCCCGACCTGGCGTGCGTGCGACCGGACCGCTCGTCGTCGCTGCTGCATCGCGAGCTCGGTGGACACTGGGCCCTGTTGACCCCGGCCGGCGCCCCGCCCGGATGCGCCGACGCGGCCCGACGGCACCTCGGTGAGTTCGTCGCGGTGCTGACCTTCGACGGTGACCAAGCAATGCTGATCCGGCCCGACGGTCATCTGGCGTGGCGGGGTGCCGCCGACGATGCTCACGGTGTGAACGGTTGGCTGGCAGGAGCGTTGACGACAGGCCACGCTCGGTGACGGTTACCCGCGGACGGCCGAGGGACTCGGCTGCCGACGCGGCGATCCTGCGCGCCGGCCTCGAGCTGTTCATCGAGCACGGCGTCGAGGGCACCAGCATGGAGCAGATCGCCAAGCGGGCGGGCGTCGGTAAGCCCACCATCTACCGGCGCTGGTCGACCAAGGATGAGCTGATCTCGGCCGCCATGGAGACACTGGTCGTCGACGAGGCGGGGTGGGCATCACCGGAGGCCATCGCGACCGAGTCGCCCTATGAGTTGGTCGAGGCCGCGATCGAGGCAGCCGCCGCCGCGACCACCACCCCGCAGTACCGCGCGTTGGTCGCCCGGGTCTTCGGCTCGGCGGTCAGCCACCCGGAGCTGATGGCCACCTACTGGCGCCGCTATATCCTGCCCCGCCGGCAATTGGCGACCGCGCTGCTGGAGCGGGCCCGCGAACTGGGCACCGTCGCCGTCGACGCCGACTTCGATGTGGCCATCGACATGATGGTCGGTGCGGTGACTTACCGGGTGCTGCAGCCCGACCCTCCCGACGTCGACGAGATGCGGCGCTATCTGCGCGCGGTGTACCGCCAGATCGGGCTGCTGCCCGGCTGAGCCGGCACCAGCCGTTCACCGCTCCTCGGCACGCGGCTTCCGGCGGCGAAGCCGCGAGACGACGAACCACGCGACGGCCGCGACGACCGCGGCGAGCACGACGGACTGGAAGGTGGACGCATAGGGCTCGACACGGTGCCAGTTGGCGCCCAAGCCATATCCGGCCCCGACGAACACGCTGTTCCAGATCAAGCTGCCCAGTGATGTGAACAGGGTGAAGACCAAGAAGTTCATCCGCTCGGTGCCCGCAGGAACGGAGATGCCACTGCGGAAGAGTGGCAGCATCCTGCCGAAGAACACGCTCTTGGTGCCGTGGCGGGCGAACCAGGCCGTGGCTTTGTCGATGTCCTCGGTGTCCACCAACGGGATCCTCATCGCGAGCCTGCGCATCCGCTCGTGGCCCAGCCATGCGCCGAGGAAATAGATCACCCACGCGCCGAGGACCGAGCCCAGGGTGGTCCACATGATGGCCTCCCAGGCGGAAAGCCGGCCCAGCCGCGCGGCGAAGCCCGCCATCGGCAGTATCACTTCGCTCGGGAGCGGCGGAAAGAGATTCTCGAGAAAGATGGCCAGCCCGGCACCCGGCCCTCCGAGGCGGTCCATCAGATCTACGGTCCAGCCGGCGAGACCGCCGATGTCGGCGGTGCCCTCTGTAGACAACGAACAGCCTTTCCGGTCGACCTCGGTTCCGAGCCTAGCCGAGGCTCAGGGACGCCGGGCGTGCCAGCGCTCCAGCACCGCAGGGATCTCGGCCATCAGGAAGGCGTAGAAGTCCCGCATCTCCACCAGGCGCTGCCCGGCCACGCTGGTGGTACCCGTGGCCGCGATCCCCGAATCAGCGGCGTCCAGGAACGCGGCGATCGTCTGATTCTGACCGGTGTACAGCGTCGCCCAGGCGTCAGGACGGAGGCGGAAGTGGTCGCGGCGGCTGGTCGGTGCCGGCACCCGCTCGGCGAGCCCGACCGACGTCAACATCTTCAACGCCCCGGAGATCGACCCCGCGCTGGCGTGCAGATCCTCGGCCAGCTCGGCCATGGTCACGCTGGACCGCTCACTGAACAACAGCGCCGCCAGCACCCGCGCCGTCATGCGCTGCAGACCGTGACCAGCCAGGACGAGCGCGAGCCGCTCCGCGGCCTCGTGCAGCTTCGGCGACGGAGTCACCGGCGAAACCTCCTGTCCACAAATAGTCTTCAATAATTTCTGAAAGTTTAGTACAGTCGATCGAGGCGTTCCGGGAAGTCTGGTCGGAAATCGGTACCCCCTACCCAACCGAAAGGCGACACAGACGCCGATGAACACCGAATCCGTCATTGACGTGCGCGAGCTGACGTACACCTATCCGAAGACCGCGCGAGCAGCAGTACACGGAATGGACTTCGCCGTGGGCCGCGGCGAGATCTTCGGGTTCCTGGGGCCCAGCGGGGCGGGCAAGTCCACCACGCAGAAGCTGCTGATCGGACTGCTGCGCGGGCACGGCGGCCAGGCACTGGTCTGGGGACGCGACCCGCTCGACTGGGGACCGGACTACTACGAGCGCATCGGGGTGTCCTTCGAACTGCCCAACCACTATCTCAAGCTGACCGGCGCGGAGAACCTGCAGTTCTTCGCCTCGCTCTACGGCGGCGGCACCACCCGAGACCCGCGCGACCTGCTCGACGCCGTCGGCCTCACGGACGCGGCGGACATCCGAGTCAGCAAGTACTCCAAGGGAATGCAGATGCGGCTGACGTTCGCGCGGTCGCTGGTCAACAATCCGGAGCTGCTGTTCCTCGACGAGCCGACCTCGGGCCTGGACCCCGTCAACGCCCGCCGGATCAAGGACATCATCCTCGACCTCAAGTCCCGCGGACGGACCATCTTCCTGACCACCCACGACATGACCACCGCCGACGAGCTCTGCGACCGCGTCGCATTCGTCGTCGACGGCCGCATCGTCGCCCTCGACGCCCCGGCGGAACTCAAGATCGCCCGCAGCCGGCGCTTGGTACGCGTCGAATACCGCGGCGCGGCAGGAACATTGCAGACCGCCGAGTTCCCCATGGACAGCCTGGCCGACGACCCCGACTTCCACACCGTGCTACGCGACCACCACGTGGAGACGATCCACAGCAGGGAGGCCAGCCTCGACGAGGTATTCGTCGACGTCACCGGCAGGAGCCTGGCATGAACCGCTGGGTCAGTGCACTGCGCCTGGAAGCCAGGTTGCAGGTGCGGCAGCGGTTCGTGCATGCAGCGGTGATCTCCGGAATGCTGTGGCTGGTGGTGCTGCTGCCGATGCCGCACGGTCTGCGTAGCATCGTCGAACCCTACGTGCTGATCGGCGACATCACCGTCGTCGGCTTCTTCTTCATCGGGGGATCGGTGTTCCTCGAGAAGCAGGAACGCACGCTCGGCGCGGTGATCTGCAGCCCGCTGCGCTTCAGCGAGTACCTGTCGGTCAAGATCGTTGTGCTCAGCGGTGTTTCGTTGTTCATCGCAGTGGTGGTGGCGACCGCGACACACGGCACCCACTATCGTCCGGGACTGCTGGTGGCCGGTGTGCTGCTCGGCACCCTCGTGATGCTGCTGGTGGGCTTCATCTCGGCGCTGCCGTTCGACTCGGTCAGTGACTGGTTCCTGTCGACGGTGGTGCCGCTGCTGATCCTGTCGTTGCCCGTGTTGCATCTGCTCGGCGTGTGGACCAGCCCGGTGCTCTACCTGATTCCCACCCAGGGACCCCTGCTGATGTTCGCCGCGGTGTTCGATCAGATCAGCCTCGCTCCATGGCAGATCGGTTACGCCGTGGGGTATCCGCTGTTGTGTGCGGTGGGGCTCTACAAGCTGGCCGGGCGAATGTTCGGCCGGTACGTGATCGAGCGGTCGGGGGTGGCGTGATGACGGTACCCGCCGCGCCGCGGCTGCGAGCCTGGACTGCGTTCGGCCGCAACGACCTTCGCGGCACGTACCGAGACCCGCTGCTGGTGATGCTGGTGCTGGCCCCGGCGATCTGGACCGTCGGCACCGCCGTGCTGGTGCCCCGGCTGACGGTGGCGCTGGCGCGGCGCTACGACTTCGACCTGGTGCCCTACTACCCGCTGGCGCTCACCGGTCTGCTGCTGCTGCTGACCAGCATCATCGTCGGCGGTCTGGCGGCGTTCCTGGTGCTCGACGAGATCGATGCCGGCACGCTGACGGCGCTGCGCGTCACCCCGGTGACGTTGTGGAGTTTCTTCGGCTACCGGGCCGCCACCGTCGTCACCGTCACCACCGCCTATGTGGTGGTGACGATCCCGGTGACGGGTCTGGTGCCGGTGGTGTGGCCGCTGATCCCCATCGGCGTGGTCGCCGGACTGTCGTCGGTGGTGACGATGCTGCTGATCGTCGCGGTGGCAGGCAACAAGGTGCAGGGCATCGCGATGCTGCGGCTGCTCGGCTTGCTCATCGCCGGGATACCGTGCCTGCCCTGGTTCGTCGACTCCCCGTGGCACCTCGCGTTCGGGGTGCTGCCACCCTATTGGGCGGCCAAGGCGTTCTGGGTGGCCTGCGAGCACGGCACCTGGTGGCCGTATCTCGTGGGCGGTGTCGTCTTCAACGCTGCCGCGGGTTGGCCGCTGCTGCGTCGGTTCGTGGCCAAGAACACCTGACGTCCCCCTTTCGACGAGATTGCGTCCAGGCCGCGAAAATGCGCGTGGGGGCCTGCTGGAATGCCATTTCGGCGGAGTTCGGGGCGCGGTGCGGACGCAATTGCCTGTGAAGACAGAAACATTCCCTGCCGCACCGGGAACCGCGGATCGCGTGGCACGCCACGCACCAGGCGATAGCTGAGCGGTTCGGGGCCACGGGCGCGCGCCCGCGCGATGCGCCTCGAGCGGGTCCTCGGCGTCGTCATGAGCACGCACCGGCGACCCGACGTGGAGAACGCTCGTGGCCGCCGGCGTCGGTGCCGGATCGATGGTCCTGGAATCCACGGTTGCTGCAAGCGAACTGGGCCATATCTGTAGCGAACTCCCGAGATTTCAGGTTGTGAAAACCGCTTAACCCGGGTGGTCCAGCCTCCTAGGCTGACCGTGTGCGGTTGACATGGCCGCTGATCGGCCGCTCCTGGGAGACGCGACACATCGAAGCCGCGCTGCTGGATCCCGCCTCGGCGGGCATCGTGGTCAGCGGCCCTGCGGGCGTCGGCAAGAGCCGCATCGTGCGAGAAGCATTGAAGTCGTTCGGTGCCCGTGGATGGCAGGTGCGCTGGGTGGTGGGCACGTCCGCTGCGCGCAGCCTGCCGCTGGGCGCGCTGACTCCGTGGGCCCGTGCATCCGGCATCGACAGCCTGCAGTTGATCCACGACGTCATCGCTGCCCTGACTGCATCGCCGGACGGTATGCCCGTCGTCCTCGGGGTGGACGACGTCCCACTGCTCGACGACCTGTCGACCGTGGTCGTCCACCAGATCATCCAGCGCGGGCTCGCGAAGGTGGTTCTCACGGTGCGCGACGACGAACCCGTTCCCGCCGCCACCCAGGAGTTGTGGCGGGGCGGGGAACTCGACCGTCTCGAAGTGGGCCCGCTCACGCCGTCGACGACCACCCAGTTGGTCTCGGCAACCCTCGGGGGCCCGGTCCATCCCGACGCCGCCGAGCGGCTGTGGACGTTGACACGCGGTAATCCCCTGTATCTGCGCAACTTCGTCGAACAGGAGATCGCCGACGAGCGACTGGCGTTGGTGGCCGGTGTGTGGGTCTGGCGCGGGGACCCGGTGATCCCGCGCCGCCTCGTCGAGTTGGTGGAGGCACGGATCGGGGGGCTGTCCGAGGCGGTCAGCACCGTCGTCGACGTGGTCGCGGTCGCGGAACCCATCGAACTGCGCTCCCTGACCCGGATCACCGGTCCGGCCGCCCTCGAAGAGGCCGACCGCCGTGGCCTGATCTCGTTCGAAGCCGTCGAGGATGTCGTCGAGGTCAGGCTGGCGCATCCGCTCTACGGTGAGGTGCGCCGGACTCGGGCGCCACAGACGACGTTGCGCCGGTTGCGGGGCCTGGTGGCCACCGAGTTGGGCGACTCCGGCCACTGCGACGACATTCACATCGTGGTTCGCCGGGGGGCGCTGAGCCTGGAGTCCGACCTGCCGCCCGATGTCGAACTGCTGCTCAGCGCGGCACGCGGCGCGGCCTGGATGCTGAACCTTCCGCTGGCCGACCGGTTGTCGGAGGCCGCCATCCGGGCCGGCGGCGGTCCCGAAGCACGCATCATCCGGGCCTTCGTGCTGTCCTGGCTGGGCGACGGACGTAACGCCGAATCGCTGCTCGCCGAGGTTGATGCGGCCGCCCTCGGGGAGACCGACCGTGCCCGCCTGACCTTCCTGCGGGCGGTCAACCTGTTCTTCACCGCCGCCCTTCCGCAGCGAGCCGAGAACCTGATCGACGAGGCGTCGGTGACCACGCTGTCCGGGCATCCGTCGCTCGACGCCTTCCGCTGCGTGTACCGGGCGGGCATGGGCGATCCGGCTGCCGCGCTGGAGCGCGCCGCCGCTTTCGACTCCGCTCAGCTGCCCGACAACTTCCAGCGCCGGCTGACAGCGTGGGCGGTCACTGTGGCGCACGGCGAGATCGGGCAGACCACCGAAGCCGTCGCGGCCGCCGAAGCCGGCTATCCGATCCCCGTGCGTGCGTTCATCGTCATCGCCGACGCCCACGCCAACGCCCTGGCGCTGGCCGGCCTGATCGACGAGGCGGAGGCGGTCGCGGCGATGATGCGCGACCAGGCGATCGTCGCGCAGGGGGCGCCGTTCGAGCAGGTCGCGGTCGCGGTCAGTGGTCAGGCCGCGCTGGCAGCGGGACGCCTGGACCGGGCGTGTGCGCTGCTCACCACGGTGGTGCAGCGCGCGACAGCGTGGAATCCGGCCACCGGCTTCAACTACCGCTATCGGATCCTGCTCACGACCGCGCTGGCCATGCGCGGACTTGCCGACGACGCGGTACCGGCGCTTGAGTGCCTGGAGAATGCCGCTCATCCCAGCTGGCGGTATCTGGACTACGCGCGCGCCATCGCGCGGGGATGGGTGGCCTGCTGCCGCGGCGCCACCGGCGACGCGATACGCGAAGTTCGTATCGCCGCGGAAACCTCCTGTCAGCGAGGGCAATTCGCTGCCGAAGTACTGTGCCTGCAAACAGCGGCACAGTTCGGTGACACGTCGGCCGGCCCTCGCCTCGCCGAGCTCCGCGGCATCGTGGAAGGCCCGCGGGCCGGGCTTGCCAGCCGTTTCGCCGCAGCCCTCGGTTGCGGGGATGCTCTCGAACTGGAAGTGCTCTCAAAGGAATTCGAGAGGATGGGTGACCTGGTGGCCGCCGTCGACACCGCCGCCTACGCCGCCGTGTGTTTCCGTAAGCGGGGTTTGCGCGGGTCGGCACTGCGCTGCTCGGGGCGCGCCGAGGCCTTCGCCAAGGCGGCCGGCGGAGCCTGCACGCCTGCCCTGCGGCAGGCCGTCGAACGGCTACCGCTCACCGACCGGGAGCGCGAGGTCGTGATGCTGCTCGCAGAGCAGATATCCAACCGCGACATCGCCGACCGGCTGCGGCTGTCGGTGCGCACCGTGGAGAGCCATATCTACAACGCGATGGCCAAGACCGGCGCGACGAGTCGTGAGGAGCTCGCCGGACTGCTCGACCACCGCCGGTAATCCCAATCGATGACCACCACCGTGCACGGCCACGGCCGTGTCGAAGGGTGGTCACGTAACAGGGGCGCGAAAGGTAAGTACCGAACTACTGATGCCTCCGGTGCTGACGGGGGCGACGATTTGTGGGAATCACCGAAGAGGGGAGAAGACGATGACGATCACCATGCCTCCGAGGGTCGATGCGTTGCTGCACTGGAGAAGTCACCATCCCCGGCACGTCTGCACCGACTGGGACGTGCACGGGCATCCGCATCATCTGGCCTTCATCGAGAACGCGTTGCTGGCGCGGGAGATGGACCGGCTGTAGGCCGACGCAGCACCCCGCCCACCACGGCCCCCAGCACACCGAGGACCACCAGCGCGCCACCGGCGATCAAGGTGTAGTTCAACCACTGATGCAGGCTGGCTTCGGTGTGGGCCACCATGACCTCGGCGACCGTTCGGATGTCCCCGGTGGTGCGGTTCAGCGCAGCGTCGACGTAGCGGCCGGCGACCTCGATGGCCGCCCAGCCCGCGGCGCCGACGAGGAGGGCCGAAACCCCCAGGGCGGTCAGGGCTTTGCCCCGGGATCTGGCCGCGCCGAGTGTCAACAGGGCGAACACGCCGGTCAGTACCGCGGCACCGCCGCCGGCCCACGGGCCCCAGGTCGACAACCAGCGCAGCTTGCCGGGCTGCAGCTCGGGCGTGTCCACCGTGATGGGCACCGTCAGCGTCGGCGGGACCTGCAGGTCCAGCGTGCCCAACGTCGCGGCGAACGACGGATCGGACAGCATCGGCGCGACGTCGATCAGCCACTGGTCGGTGGAGTTGCCGCTGGGCACGGCTCCGGTGAACATCCACCGGTGCGCGATGCGGTTGGCCTGCGCGAACTGCCCGGGAAAGCCGGAGTTGCGGGTATAGGAATCCGCCACCTGACGAACCAGCTCGGGGTTGAGCTGGTAGCCGTTCTCGGCGCCCAGCGAGACGACCTGGGTGGTCAGCTCGGCGGCCATCGCGTCCTGCAACCGCCCGTCGGTGGCCGCCGACGCGGCCAGCGCCGCGTAGCCGTCCTCGTCGACGATGTGCGTCTGCGCCCACACCGCGGGCACTGCGGCGGTCAGCGCGATCGTCGTGAGCAGCCACAACAGCAGTGCGGCGAGAAAACGCACGGACGCGTCCTCCTTGTCTGGACGCGTCCTGGCGGTCAGTCGGAAAGGGCGCGCCCCACGATGAGCGGATCCGGCCGGCCCACCACGTCGTGGTCCTTGTTGTCGTAGTCGAATTTACTCAGGACGTGACGCATCGCGTTGATGCGGGCACGCTTCTTGTCGTTGCTCTTGACCACCGTCCACGGCGCGGTCTCGGTATCGGTCCAGGCGAACATGTCCTCCTTGGCCGCGGTGTAGTCGTCCCATTTGTCCAGCGATGCCAGATCGGTCGGCGAGAGTTTCCACTGCCGCACCGGGTCGACCTGACGGATGGTGAAGCGGGTGCGCTGCTCGGATGCCGTCACGGAGAACCACAGCTTGGTCAGGCTGATGCCGTCATTGACCAGCATCTGCTCGAAAAGCGGGACCTGCCTGATGAATTCGGCGTGTTGCTTGGGCGTGCAGAATCCCATCACCCGCTCGACGCCAGCCCGGTTGTACCAGGACCGGTCGAACAGCACCATCTCACCGGCCGACGGCAGATGTGCGACATAGCGCTGGAAGTACCACTGGGTGCGTTCCTTCTCGGTCGGCTTCTCCAGCGCGACGACGCGGGCGCCGCGGGGGTTGAGATGCTCCATGAACCGCTTGATCGTGCCGCCCTTGCCCGCCGCGTCACGCCCCTCGAACACGATGACGTGCCGGTGCCCGTGGGTCTGGCTCCACTTCTGCAGCTTCAACAGCTCGATCTGCAGCAGGCGCTTCTGTTCCTCGTACTCGGGCCGGCCCATGCGCTCGTCGTACGGGTAGTTCTCGCGCCAGGTGTCGACGGCTCTGCCGCCGGGTTGGAGGAGCAGGACGGGATCGTCGTCATCGTCGTCGACGACGCTGTAGCCGGAGATGTCCAGGGTCACCGCCGCAAACTATCGACCTGCGCGGACACGCAGGTGTCGGGACGGTGAACAACCGGTGGGCGGCTACTTCGCGATGCGCCGCGGGCGGATCAACGCGAGCTTGGTCATCAGCGTGTTCATCCGCTTCAGCGCCCGCGGCGAATTGTTGTAGTAGTTGCCACCGGCACCGACGTTGGTGCGCGGACTGACCACCGTCTCGATCCGGCAGTACTTGCGCAGCCCCTCCGGGCCGCCGAAGCGCGCCCCGATCCCCGAAGATTTCCACCCGCCCATCGGGGCGGTGGTGCACATCAGGTTGGAGATCACGTCGTTGACGTTCACGCCGCCGCAATCCAGTTGCAGCGCAACGGCTTGCGCGCGCTCGACGTCCCTGGAGAAGACCGCGGCGGACAGTCCGTACGGGCTGTCGTTGGCCAGCCGCACCGCCTCTTCAACCGAGGAGACCTTCATGATCGGCAGCGTCGGCCCGAACGTCTCCTCGGTCATGCACGCCATCGAGTGGTCGACGTCCACCAACACCGTCGGTTCGTAGAAACTGCCCGGCCCGGACCCGCGCCTGCCACCGGTCAGCGCCCGCGCGCCCTTGGCCAGCGCGTCCTCGACGTGCCGTGCGGTGACCTCGACCTGACTGTCGTCGATCAGCGCGCCGAACGCGTAACCCTCCCCCGCGCCCATCTTGAGGTTCTCGACGTCGCGCACCACCGCGGCGACGAACTGGTCGTAGACCTGTTCGAGTACGTACACCCGCTCGACCGAGACGCAGGTCTGCCCGGCGTTGAACATCGCGCCCCACACCGCGGCGTGTGCGGCGAGGTCGATGTCGGCGTCTTCGAGCACGATCATCGGATCTTTGCCGCCGAGTTCGAGGCTCACCGGCGTGAGCCTGCGCGCGGCGCGTTCCATCACCTTCGCGCCGGTCGCGCTGGACCCGGTGAACTGGATGTAGTCGGAGTTGTCGATGACGGCCTCGGACACCTCACGCGCGCCCTGCGCCAGCGCCAGCACGTCGCGGCCGCCGGAGTCCAGCCAACCCCGCAGCAGCAATTCGGCGGTCAGCGGGGTGCGCTCGGAGGGTTTGAGCAGCACGGCACACCCGGCGGCGAGCGCGCCGATCGCGTCCATCAGCGCGTTGGCGACGGGGTAGTTCCACGGCGCGATGATGCCGACGACCGGGCGCGGCCGGTAGTGCACGGTGATCTTCTTGATCGACAGGAACGGCAACGCCGCCGGCCGGGACTCCGGCGCCAGCGCCTTTTCCATGGTCCGCACGTAGTACGACGTGATCATCAGGATCAGCGGGACTTCCTGGGCCGCGTCCGCGGCGGACTTGCCGGTCTCGGCGATCAGCAGCCGCTCGATCTCGTCGCGGTGCTCACCCAGCCACACCGCGTAGCGGGCCAGCACCTTCGCGCGCCCCTTGGCGCCGCGGGCCTCCCACTCCCACTGCCCGACTAGCAGCCCAGCGGCCTTGTCGTCGATGACCCGGCGAAGCTCAACGGTATTGCCGACGTCATCACGGATACGGAAAGTGTGCGTGTGCAGGTCCACCTTCTCCAGCCAACCCGC
>NZ_LMVQ01000546.1 GCF_001545925.1 Mycobacterium sp. NAZ190054
CAGGCCGCGGTGAACCGGGGCCGACGATCACCATCACCCCGCCCTTGTGGACGGCCGCGCCGGCGGGCTGGAAGCCCGGCGGCGGTCCCGGCGCCCAGCCCGGCTGTTTCGCGAGGGTGGCCGCGATCTGCTGACCGGCGCCCTGGCCGGCCGGCGTTTCGAACGCCAGATCGACGCGGCCGTGGAACGGCGGGTCGCCCTGGTCGTTGCACCACTCCCACTGGAAACTCGCGTACGTCACACGCAGATTCGCCGCGCGCACAACCTCTTTGGCCGCATCGACCACCTGGGCGCGGGATTGGGCGTCGGACGGCGGCGGGGCGGTGGGCCCGCCGGCCTGCGGTGTGCTCTGGTCGGACGGGGACATCGTTGAGCATCCTCCTACAGCTGACGACGCGATCCTGCTCGGCAGCCCCGGCACCGATGTGGCGCGCAGCGCCGCAGATTTCCACCTCGACGGCGGGCAGGTCTACATCGGTGACGCGTCCACCGACCCGGTGGGCTGGCT
>NZ_LMVQ01000547.1 GCF_001545925.1 Mycobacterium sp. NAZ190054
CCGTGAGGTGCAGTTTGTTGCCGTCGGCGTGGATGGCGAAAACTGCTCTGTGGCAGTCATGGTCGAGGAACGGCAGGGTCCGCAGGATTGCCGCGGTGTCGGCATCGACAACGACATTCTGAACTGGTTCGGCCGCGCTCAACTGCTGGCGGCGCAGGTCGTAGATCGAGGTGGCCCAGTTGCTGATGGTGCCGTCGTCATCGCAGTGACTGCAGCACCAGTTGATGGGGTGATCGGGTTGGGTCCAGCTCACGACGATGCGGCCGGGGCAGGCACGGTGGGCTGGCCGGCGCCGGCACGGCAGGGCGGTTTCCCATCGGGTGTGAGCCTCGCCGGCCGAGGCTGCGGCCACGATCGCGCTTAGGTGTTCGGCGAGCTTGCGGGCCGGCCCCGGGGTGTCGGGTCCCACGTCGAGGAAGTGGTGCAGATCGGCGACCAACATAACCTGGTCACTGTAGCCGCCGCAGGGTGTAGGCGCGGGTTAGCTGCGGGTGGACTCAGTGGC
>NZ_LMVQ01000548.1 GCF_001545925.1 Mycobacterium sp. NAZ190054
CCCGCCGACCGCGGATCATTGTCACAGATCCCCTTGAGCAGTTCGGCGATCCGCGCCGCCAACACCACCGCATCACAGCCCAGCACCTGACCCCACACCAACACCAGCTCATCCGGATCATCCACCGCGCCGATATGGAAATCCCGGGCCTTGACGACCTCCCGGGCCCGGATCACCGCATCCGGATCGAACCGCTCGATCACCGCATCAATGGCAGCCACCAACGCCTCTTGCGACAACGACCCCCACCGCGACGCCTTACCGGCCAACTCGCCATCGAGCAACGCCAGCACCTGCGGGTCCTCGACCAGCCGGGTGCGCCAACAGATCTTTGGCGTGCCCTCTGTTCTCCGGACTGCGGACCAAATAGGGTCGGTCGGGTCTGTCTGAATAACGGTGGATCTGGTCTTGGTCTGACACGCCGGGCGTGAGCTTGGCGGGAAGGACTGACGATGTCAGAAACACTCGACTCCATGGCGACCGATGTGGATCAACGCCAGCTCG
>NZ_LMVQ01000549.1 GCF_001545925.1 Mycobacterium sp. NAZ190054
CGTCCGGGTTATGCACCAACCGCGGCGCCTCATCCAAATACCTCCGCGGCAAATGATTCTTGAACATATCCGGCGGCTCAACGATGTGATCATCCACGCTGATCAAAATCATCTCGTCCTTGTTCATGCTGGCTCTCCTTCCGTCCCTCGGCCCGCACCGGGGACCTGCGGTGGTTTCGGCCTATTGTTCTCCTACCAAGGAAACTAGCTTCTCCAACAGAGAGAATCAATGTCCGTCAGCGACATCTGCGCTGGCAGACCGCCGAGTCGACGGCGCTCCGGCGGCCCGCTGACCGGCGGTCAGCGGGCCGTCCGTTGACGCCGGACGGGAAAAGTGGAAATCTATTGGCGAAATATGAGAACCTGATTCTCATGAGTGAGAGGAGCCTGCCGGTGCGCGTGGCGCCACTGCCTGCAGACCAGTGGGACGAGGCCGTCGACAAGGCGCTTTCGGGCCTGATGCCCGCCGAACGGCGCAATCCGGAAGCCACCGGGAACCTCGTCGCGACCCTGATGCGTCACCCGAGGCTCGCCCGCGGATTCCTGCGCTTCAACTTCCACCTGCTCTACGGTTCGACACTGCCCGAGCGGCTGCGCGAACTCGCCGTACTTCGCGTCGCCCACCTCACCGACTGTGAGTACGAGTGGCGCCACCACGTGGCCATGGGGCTCGAGGCGGGTCTGACCGACGACGTCATCGCCGGCATCGAACGGGGCGAGGCGTCCGGCGAGCTCGACCGCGCGGTGCTGGCCGCCGTCGACGAACTGCACCACGACTCCGTCGTCTCCGACCCCACCTGGGCAGCGCTGTCCGACCACCTCGACGAGCGCCAGCTGATGGACCTCGTCTTCACGATCGGTTGCTATGGCTCATTGGCCATGGCCATCAACACCTTTGGCGTAGAACCCGACTCCGAAATGAACTCAGAGAGGTAGACACCGTGGCATTCTTCCCCAAACCAGCCGAGGGGAGCTGGACCGAACACTGGCCCGAACTCGGCACCGCGCCGGTCGCCTACACCGATTCGATCGACCCGGAGCAGTGGAAGCTCGAACAGCAGGCCATCTTCAGGAAGTGCTGGCTGAACGTCGGACGGGTGGAGCGGCTGCCCAAGAAGGGCAGCTACTTCACCCGTGAGATGCCGTCGGCCGGCGCCGGCACCTCGGTGATCATTGTCAAGGACACCGACAACGAGGTGCGCGCCTTCTACAACATGTGCCGCCACCGCGGAAACAAGCTGGTGTGGAACGACTATCCGGGGGAAGAGGTCTCGGGCACGTGCCGCCAGTTCACCTGCAAGTACCACGCGTGGCGCTACAGCCTCAAGGGCGATCTGACGTTCATCCAGCAGGAGGGTGAGTTCTTCGACGTCGACAAGGCGGACTACGGCCTGGTGCCGGTGCGCTGCGAGGTGTGGGAGGGCTTCATCTTCATCAACTTCGACAACGACGCCGAGCCGTTGATCGACTACCTCGGCGACTTCGCAAAGGGCCTCGAGGGGTACCCCTTCCACGAGATGACCGAAACGTATTCCTATCGTGCCGAAATCAACTCGAACTGGAAGCTGTTCATCGACGCGTTCGTGGAGTTCTACCACGCGCCGATCCTGCACATGAAGCAGGCGGTCAAGGAGGAGGCCGAGAAGCTCGCCCAGTATGGTTTCGAGGCGCTGGCCTACGACATCAAGGGCAGGCACTCGATGGTCTCGTCGTGGGGCGGCATGAGCCCGCCCAAGGACGAGAGCATGGTCAAGCCCATCGAGAGGATCCTGCACAGCGGGTTGTTCGGCCCGTGGGACCGGCCGAAGATCAAGGGCATCCTGCCCGACGAGCTGCCGCCGGCGGTCAATCCCTCGCGTCACCACGCCTGGGGCCAGGATTCGTTCGAGTTCTTCCCGAACTTCACGCTGCTGCTCTGGGCGCCCGGCTGGTACCTGACCTATCACTACTGGCCCACCGACGTGGATAAGCACATCTTCGAGTGCACCCTGTACTTCGTGCCCGCCACCAACACCCGTGAGCGGCTCGCTCATGAGCTCGCGGCGGTGACGTTCAAGGAGTACGCGTTCCAGGACGCGAACACCCTGGAAGCCACCCAGACGCAGATCAACACCCGGGTCGTCACCGACTTCCCGCTGTGCGATCAGGAGGTCCTGCTTCGTCACCTGCACAAGACGGCGTGGGATCACGTGAACGCGTACAAGAAGGAGAAGGGCATCGGAAACGGTAATGCCAACGGCCATGCCGTGACGACCAGCGAGAAGGACGCCATCAATGTCTAAGCTGCCGGAAGAATTCGCCGATCTGGAGCGGTTCACCGACTGGTGCCTGCCCAACGAGGAAGACCGCTACCAGAAGCGGTTGGCCTCGACGATGGCCGAGATGCAGGAGTTCTACGACGCCGCGATGCCCCGGCTGGAGGCCGTCATGGAATACTGCGACGCCCGCTTCCCGCTGGACGGAATGCCCGAGGACGCAAAGGCTCTCATCCACATGATGCAGTCACTGGTGAACGTGTCGTTCCCCATCGAGGTGTGGAAGCAGCCGCGGGTGCTCGACAGCGGTGCCACCTACATCACCTGCATCAAGGAGCCGGTGGTCTAGTGCCGCCGATCTCCCTGAAGGCCGCGGGTCTGGTCGACGTCGACGCCGGGGAGGTCATCCGCCCCGGCACCGTCACCGTCGACGACGGCCGCATCGTCGCCGTCGGAGGTGCCGAACAGGGGGAGGTCATCGACCTCGGTGACGCCATCCTGCTGCCCGGGCTGATGGACATGGAGGTCAACCTCCTCATGGGTGGGCGCGGGGAGAACCCCGGCCTGTCGCAGGTTCAGGACGATCCCGCGACGCGCGTGCTGCGCGCCGTGGGCAACGCCCGGCGCACGTTGCGAGCCGGCTTCACCACCGTGCGCAACCTCGGATTGTTCGTCAAGACAGGCGGTTACCTGCTCGACGTCGCGCTCGGCAAGGCGATCGCCGCCGGCTGGATCGACGGCCCCCGGGTCATCCCCGCCGGCCATGCCATCACGCCGACGGGTGGCCACCTCGACCCGACGATGTTCGCGGCGTTCATGCCGGGCGTGCTGGAGTTGACGGTCGAGGAAGGCATCGCCAACGGGGTCGACGAGATCCGCAAGGCGGTGCGCTACCAGATCAAACATGGCGCCGAGCTCATCAAGGTCTGCTGTTCGGGCGGCGTGATGTCGCTGACCGGGGAGGCCGGTGCACAGCACTATTCCGACGAGGAGTTGCGGGTCATCGTCGACGAGGCGCACCGGCGGGGGCTGCGGGTGGCCGCCCACACCCACGGTGCCGAGGCCGTCAAGCACGCGGTCGCCTGCGGAATCGACTGCATCGAGCACGGCTTCCTGATGGACGACGAGGCCATCCAGATGCTGGTCGACAACGACCGGTTCCTGGTGACGACGCGGCGGCTGGCTGAGGCCATGGACGTCTCGCGGGCGCCGAAAGAGTTGCAGGACAAGGCCGCCGAGATGTTTCCGAAGGCCCGCACGTCGATCAAGGCGGCCTACGAGGCGGGCGTGAAGATCGCCGTCGGCACCGACGCCCCGGCGATCCCCCACGGCAAGAACGCCGACGAACTCGTCACACTGGTCGACTGGGGCATGCCGCCGGCCGCCGTGCTGCGCGCGGCCACGGTCGTCGCCGCCGACCTGATCAACCGTTCCGACTCACTCGGACGTCTGGCCGAGGGGTATCTCGCGGACATCATCGCGGTGCCCGGCGACCCCCTGACGGACATCGGTGTTACACGGAATGTCACATTTGTAATGAAGGACGGTAAGGTCTTCAAGAATGACAGCGCGAACTAGCACGTCCCGGATCGAGGACCTGGTCGAGATCCAGCAGCTCCTCGCGAAGTACGCCGTCACGATCACGCAGGGCGACATCGACGGACTCATCTCGGTGTTCACCCCGGACGGCACCTACAGCGCGTTCGGCTCCACCTACACCCTGGCCCGCTTCCCCGAGCTCGTCGACGCCGCCCCCAAGGGCTTGTTCATGACCGGCACCTCGCTGGTGAGCCTCGACCCCGGGGATCCCGACAAGGCCACCGGCACCCAGCCGCTGTGCTTCATCGAGCATTCCAAACACGACATGCGCATCGGCTACTACAACGACACCTACGTCCGCACCGATGACGGCTGGCGGCTGAAAACGCGTGCCATGACGTTCATCCGGCGTTCCGGAGAACACGACTCCGGCCGCCCCCACGCGATCGGGAGGCCTGAGGCCGGATGACCGTCTCCGCCGACATCTCGAGTGCCGCCGAGTTCCGGTCGCAGTTGGCGGCCTGGCTGGACGACAACGACCTCACGCCACCGGCCGACGACCATTCGCTGCCGGGACACATCCGGCAGTTCGCGCGGGTGCAGCGCGCGCTGTACGACGCCGGCTGGAGCCGTTACGGCTGGCCCGAGCATGCCGGCGGCCTCGGGGGGCCGGCGCTGCTGCGGGCCATCGTCGGCGAGGAGGTGGTGGGCCGGCGGCTGGCCGAGCCGGGACCGTACTCGATGCTCGAGGTGCTGGCGCCGACGATGATCGACTACGCGCCCGAGGAGCTGGCCGCCGAGATGGTGCCCAAGCTGCTCAGTGGCGAAGAGCAGTGGTGCCAAGGGTTTTCCGAGCCGGGCTCGGGAAGTGACCTGGCGTCGCTGACCACCCGCGCGGTGCAACAGGGCGACAAGTGGATCGTCAACGGTCAGAAGGTGTGGACGAGTTTCGCCCAGTACTCGCGCCGGTGCATCCTGCTGACCCGCACCGGCGACGCGGACACCCCCAGTCACCAGGCGATCACCGCCTTCTTCGTCGACGTCGACACTCCGGGCATCTCGGTGCGCCCGCTGCGCACCATGCACGGTGTCGACGAGTTCTGCGAGGTGTACTTCGACGACGTCGCCGTGGATGCCGGGCGCATGCTCGGCAAGCCCGGTGACGGCTGGCAGCTCGCGATGGATCTGCTGCCGTACGAACGGTCGACGTGTTTCTGGCAGCGCATCGCGTACCTGTACTCCCGGTTCGACGCGCTCGTCGAGGAGGTGAAGCGGCAGGGCCAGGCCGTGGACCAGGACATGGGCGAGGCGTACCTGGCGCTGCACACACTGCGGTGCCGCTCCCGCGCGACCCAGCATCGGCTGGCCGACGGCCACAAGCTCGGTCCCGAGACGTCCATCGACAAGGTGTTGCTGGCCGGCGCCGAACAGCGCCTCTACGACACCGCACGCGATCTGCTGCCCGGGGCGGTCGAACTCGACGACACCGAATGGCGCACCGAGTACCTGTATTCGCGGGCGGCGACCATCTACGGCGGCACCGCCGAGGTGCAGCGCAACATCATCGCCCGCCGCCTGCTCGACCTCGGGAAGGAGTGAGGATGGCCCCCGGAATGGACGAGGCGTCACTCGACATGCTCGAGGCCTCGCTGCGCAAGACGATGCTCACGAAGTCCGGTCCGGACCTCGACGCGGCGCTGGCCGACATGGGGTGGGCCGAGATGCTGTCCGAGGCCGCCGATTCCGCCGTCCCGCTGGTGTTCCGGCTGTTGGGCGAGACCGGTTCGCACGCTTCGGTTCTCGTCGACGTGGTGCTGCACGCCACCGGTAACACGATCGGCGACACCGTCGAGCTTCCGTTGCCGTATGCCGGCAACGCGTGGGTGGTGTGGGACCGCATCAGTGCGGAGAGCATCGACCCGACGCTCGGCGGACTGCCGCTGCGCCGCGAGGAGGAGGGTTACCCGATCCGGGTGGCCGAGGCGCGGTTGGCCGTCG
Source organism: Mycobacterium sp. NAZ190054 (assembly GCF_001545925.1). GTDB lineage: Bacteria > Actinomycetota > Actinomycetes > Mycobacteriales > Mycobacteriaceae > Mycobacterium. The sequence goes on from NZ_LMVQ01000549.1 coordinate 5,793, forward strand.
GCTGGTGGCTCGTCGGTTCGGCCAGGGCGATGCTGAGCCTGGCCCGCCGGCACGCGCTGGACCGCGTGCAGTTCGGGAAGCCGATCGCGTCGTTCCAGGCCGTCCGGCACCGGTTGGCCGAGACGCTGGTGGCCATCGAAGGCGCCGAGGCGACGCTGACGCTTCCCGGGGCGGACAACCCCGACCTGACCGCGTTGCTGGCCAAGGCCGCGGCGGGCAAGGCCGCGCTGACCGCGGCCAGGAACTGCCAGCAGGTGCTGGGCGGCATCGGCTTCACCGAGGAGCACGAGCTGCAACTCCACGTGAAGCGCGCGCTGGTGCTCGACGGGTTGCTCGGCAGCTCAAGGGAACTCACCCGCAGAGCCGGGGCCGGCCTGCGGGCGCGCGGCTCGGCGCCCCGCCTGGCCCACCTGTAGCCCCGCTTCGCGCGCCGAGCGCGACGGACGCGCTCCGCTACTTGATGTTGGCCTTCATCTCGTCGAGGTTCACCAGCACCGGCCACCCGCCCACGCTGAGCGCGTTGCCGTGCCCGGTCTGGTGAACGTCGAACACCGACTGGATCGCGGCGTAGAAGCCCTGCACATCCAGCGTCTGATTGACCGCACGCTTGGCCTGGCGCAGCGCGAACGGCGGCATCTTGGCGATCTGCTCGGCCAGCGCCCTGGTCTCGGCGTCCAGCTGGTCGCGGGGCACCACACGGTTGACCATCCCGGTGCCGGCCACCTCGTCGGCGGTCATCGCCCTGCCGGTGAACAGGATCTCCTTCGCCTTGCGGGGACCGAGTTCCCAGGTATGGCCGTGGTACTCGACCCCACCGATGCCCATCAACACCACCGGGTCGGAGAACTGCGCGTCGTCTGCCGCGATGATCAGGTCACACGGCCAGCACAGCAGCAGGCCACCGGAGATGCAGCGGCCCTGGACAGCCGCGATCGACGGCTTCGGCACGTTGCGCCAGCGCAGCGTGTATTCGAGATAGCGCCTGGCTTCGTGCTGGATGATGAACTCCAGCGTGATCTTGTCCGGCACCGGGCCCCCGCCGCGCAGGTCGTGACCGGCGGAGAAGTGTTTTCCGTTGGCCCTCAGCACGATGACCGCCACGTCGTTGTCCTCGGCAGCCCGCGTCCAGGCCGCGTCCAGCTCGTCGAGCAGCTCGGGATTCTGCGCATTCGCGGCCTCGGGCCGGTTCAGCGTGATCGTCGCGATCCGGTCGGTCACCTCATAGTCGATGTACACGGGCGGTCCTCCGGTTTCGGCGGGAACGACGGATGGGTGAGCTGGACGGCCTGGAACCGGCGCGCGATATCTGGGCCTTCTGTTATCACCAAAATGAGAATACTATTCTCCCGATGAGGAAGTTACAATCTCTGACACGTTGGCCGAGAGGGGGTCAGGGGCCGCTATGGCAAGACGTTCTCCGGTACAGTCAGTTCATGTTCTCTCCAATCGGTCTGCATCCGAGCCGCCGGTGACGAGCCCGAGCGAAGAACCTGCCTGGAAGCAGCGCGCGGTCGAGCGATCCATCAAAACCGCCAAGTTGCGGGCGGCCCAGCGCGTGCAGCGCTTCCTCGACGCCGCGCAGGCCATCATCATCGAGAAAGGCAGCACCGACTTCACGGTGCAGGAGGTCGTCGACCGCTCCCGCCAGTCCCTCCGCAGCTTTTACCTGCAGTTCGACGGTAAGCACGAACTTCTCCTGGCTCTCTTCGAGGACGCACTCAGCAGGTCGGCCGATCAGATCCGCGCCGCCACCGCCGGGCATGAAGATCCGCTCGAGCGCCTGAAGGTGGCCATTCAACTTCTCTTCGAGTCGTCTCGACCGGATCCCGCCGCCCAGCGTCCGCTGTTCACCGATTTCGCCCCGCGGCTGCTCGTGTCGCACCCCTCCGAGGTGAAAGTGGCGCACGCGCCGCTGCTCGCGCTGCTCACCGAGCTGATGGAGGAGGCGAGCGCGGCCGGCCAGCTTCGCGAGGGCATCAACCCCAAGCGGATGGCCGCGATGACCATGCAGACCGTCATGTTCGTCGCGCAGGCCAGCGGCGATGGCGGCGAAAACGCCGCCCATCCCATCACCGCGGACGAGGTCTGGGACTTCTGCGCCTACGGCTTCGCCGTCGTCTGACCGGAAATCACGCTCTCCCGGCCCTGAGATTTGTCGTCGCCATCGGCGACCCTCGCCCACAATCGCATCTATCGGAGAAGGCTGTTCTTCTGCGATGAGAGGATCAGTTGCCGGAAACGGTTCGGCCATTGACACCTCCGCGTCCGTAATGCCAAAGTTGTGAGACAAATTGCAGCCCGTTGTCTTACCAAAGTCTGGTCCAGCGAGAGGGACACCGTGACGATCAGCACCGATAACTCCGATGTGCAGAACGCCGCGACGGCGGACGAGTTGTACTACGACCCCTACAGCGTCGAACTCAACATGAACCCCTACGCGGTGTTCGCCCGCCTCCGAGAAGAAGCTCCGCTGTACTACAACGCCAAGCACGATTTCTACGCGCTGAGCCGCTTCGAAGACGTCAACAAGGCCGTCATCAACCACGAGACGTTCATCTCCGGACGAGGCGCGCTGTTGGAGATCATCAAGTCCGGCATGGAAATCCCGCCCGGCACATTGATCTTCGAGGATCCGCCGATCCACAACATCCACCGCAACCTGCTGTCCCGGGTGTTCACCCCGCGCAAGGTACTCGCGCTGGAACCGCAGATCCGCGAGTTCACCTCCCGCTGTCTGGATCCGCTGGTCGGATCGGACCGGTTCGACTTCGTCAACGATCTCGGCGAACAGATGCCGATGCGCGTCATCGGCATGCTCCTCGGTATCCCGGAAGAAGATCAGCGTCGAGTGACCGAACACGGCGAGGCCACGCTGCAGGGTGACTCGGTCGACCTGATGGCCACCGGTGAGGTGTTCGCGGAATTCATCGACTACCGAACCGAGCACCCTTCCGACGACATCATGACCGACCTCCTCAACGCCGAGTTCGAGGACGAGACCGGAACTCGACGCAAGTTGCGTCGTGACGAGTTGCTCATGTACCTGACCGTCATCGCGACGGCGGGTAGCGAGACCACAACCCGGCTGATCGGTTGGGCGGGAAAGACACTCGCCGACCACCCCGATCAGCGCGCCCAACTGGTGGCCGACCCGGCACTGATCCCGCAGGCGATCGAGGAGATTCTGCGCTGGGAGCCACCGGCGTTGCAGATCGCCCGATACGTGGCTCGTGACGTGGAGTACTACGGCCAGGTGGTGCCCGAAGGATCGGCCATGCTCATGCTCGTCGGCTCCGCCAACCGGGACGCCCGCCGCTTCCCACCGGACGGTGATGTGTTCGACATCCATCGGGATCTGAGGTCGCACATGACCTTTGGCGCCGGGACGCATTTCTGCATGGGCAACGCGCTGGCCCGACTGGAGGGCCGCATCGCGCTGGAGGAGATCCTCAAACGGTTCCCGTCCTGGGAGGTCGACTGGGCGAATGCCAAGCCGTCGCAGACCACGGCCGTCCGCGGCTGGGAATCGATGCCGACCTTCATTTCTTGATCCAGAACAACCACCACGAAAAGGACTGAGAGAAACATGGCAGGACGCGTAGAAGGCAAGGTCGCTTTCATCACCGGCGCGGCGCGCGGACAGGGACGGGCCCATGCGGTGCGGATGGCCCAGGAGGGTGCCGACATCATCGCCGTCGACATCTGCAAGCAGATCGACAGCGTGCTGATCCCGCTGTCCACGCCGGAGGATCTCGCCGAGACGGCGGACATGGTCAAGAACGCCGGCGGCCGCATCCACACCGCCGAGGTCGACGTCCGCGACTACGACGCCCTCAAGGCCGCCGTCGACGCCGGCGTCGAGGAGTTCGGCCGGCTGGACATCATCGTCGCCAACGCCGGTATCGGCAACGGCGGGCAGACGCTCGACAAGACCGGCGAACCGGACTGGGACGACATGATCGCGGTCAACCTCTCCGGTGTGTGGAAGACCGTGAAAGCCGGTGTGCCCCATATTCTCGCCGGCGGCCGCGGCGGGTCGATCATCCTGACCAGCTCGGTCGGCGGCCTGAAGGCCTACCCGCACACCGGCCACTACGTCGCCGCCAAACACGGTGTGGTCGGGCTGATGCGGACCTTCGCCGTCGAGCTCGGTGCGCAGAACATCCGGGTCAACTCGGTGCACCCGACCAATGTGAACACCCCGCTGTTCATGAACGAACCGACGATGAAGCTGTTCCGTCCCGATCTGGAGAACCCGGGCCCGGACGACATGAAGGTCGTCGGTCAGCTGATGCACACTCTGCCCATCGGCTGGGTGGAGCCCGAGGACATCGCCAACGCCGTGCTGTTCCTGGCTTCCGACGAAGCGCGTTTCATCACCGGTGTCACACTCCCGGTCGACGGCGGCAGCTGCCTGAAGTAACCGGGACAAGTGTGACCGCCACCGAGCTGTCGATTCCGCGGGACTGGGACGAGATCACCCCGGCATGGATGACCTCGGTTCTCGCGCAACACTTCCCGGGAGCCGAGGTCGCCACTGTCCGGGTGGCGCTCCGGGACGACGGCACCAACCGCCGAGCGCGGCTGGCGCTGGAGTACTCAGCCGGGGCGGGTCCGGCGACGGTCTTCGCCAAGGCCGTCGACCCTGAGCACGCAGACCTGGTCGCGCTGACCAGCGGCCTGTACCACGAGCCGCGGCTGTTCGCGTCCGGCGTGGTGCTGCCCCTGGACCATCCCGACGTCTACACGGCAATCATCGACGAGGACCGCCGCGACTTCCTGATGATCATGGAGGACGTGGCCTCGCGCGGGGCCGACCCGCGCGACTCCACCCGGCCCATGACCGTGGAACAGGCCACCGCCGGCGTGCGCGGGCTGGCGCGGCTGCACAGCGAATACTGGGGCGAGCGGCTCACCGGCCAACCCGCGCTGAGCTGGGTGGAGCCGTTCGTGGCATTCCAGGGACTCGAGTACGCCCCGCTGCACATCGCCCATGACCGGCTGGGCGACACCGCGCCTGCCGAGGTGATCGCGCTCAGCGGCACCGAACTGTTCGTCGACGTCTGGGCCCGCTACATCGGATCACTCATCGCCGGGCCGCAGACCTTGCTGCACGGCGACCCGCACATCGGCAACACCTATGTGCTGCCCGGCGACCACGTCGGCTTCCTCGACTGGCAGATGGTGCGCCGCGGGGGATTCTCGCTGGACCTCGGCTACTTCCTGCAGGGCGCCCTGACCATCGAGGACCGCAGGCGGGCCGAGCGCGAGCTGCTCGGCGAGTACCGCGATGCACTCGTACTGCCCGCCGACGAACTCCCCTCGGCCGAGGAGGTATGGCTGGGATACCGCGCGTCGGTCGCGCACGGGTTGGCCATCTGGATGGCGACGCTGTCCGGTGGGGACGCCTGGCAGGGCGCCGACATCTGCCTGGCCTTGGCGCAACGATACGCCGCGGCATACGTCGATCTGGAGACGCGGGACGCGCTCGACGCCGTCTGCGGGTGACGCGTTCGGCGAAACCACCGTGATCATGAGCCGCGGATGGTTGCATATCCGTCCATGAGGCGGCTCAACGGCATGGACGCCATGCTGTTGTACAGCGAGACGCCGAATCTGCACACCCACACCCTCAAGGTGGCGGTGATCGACGCGTCCGGTTACGACGGCGACTACGGGTTCGACGCGTTCCGGCGCACCGTCGCGCGGCGGCTGCACCTGCTCGACCCGCTGCGCTACCGCTTGATCGACATCCCGTGGCGCCTGCACCACCCGATGTGGCTGGAGGACTGCCCGGTCGATCTGGACTACCACCTGCGCCGCGTCCGCGTGCCCGCTCCGGGGCGCCGGCGGGAACTCGACCGGGTCATCGGGGAGATCGCGAGCACACCGCTGGACCGCACCCGGCCGCTGTGGGAGTTCCACTTCGCCGAAGGCATGGCCGACAACCGCTTCGCCCTCATCGGCAAGGTGCACCACACTCTCGCCGACGGGGTGGCATCGGCGAATCTGCTTGCCCGGCTTATGGATCTGGCGGGGCCGGTACAGGATGAGCGGGACGAACCGCCCACGCCGTGCCGGGAGCCCTCCAGCGCCGAACTGCTGAGGGAAGCACAGCTCGACCACTTCCGGAAGATCGCCGAGCTGCCCGGCCTCCTCACCGACGCCGCCCGCGGGGTGTCCCGGCTGCGCAGACGTGCCCGCGAGCGCCGCGACGATCCCGACCTGGCCAAGCCGTTCAACGCTCCCCCCACCTTCCTCAACCACGTCGTCTCCCCCGTCCGCACGTTCGCGACCGCCTCGCTGTCGCTCGCCGAGGTCAAGGAGACGACGAAGTACCTCGGTGTGACCTTCAACGACGTCGTGCTGGCCGTCGCGGCCGGTGGCCTGCGGGAGCTACTGCTGCGCTACGACGGTCGAGCCGACCGCCCCATCATGGCGACGGTTCCGGTCAGTACCGACAAGTCCACCGAGCGGATCACCGGCAACGAGATCGGCGGCATGATGGTGTCGCTTCCGGTGCACATCGACGACCCGCTGGAACGGTTGAAGTTGACGTCGGTGGCCAGCACCCGCGCCAAGGAGGCCAACGAACTGCTCGGGCCGACGTCACAGGGCAGGATGCTGGAGTATCTGCCGCCGCTCGCCCCGGCACTGTTCCGCGCCCATGCCAAACGGGCCCGCCGCAACCGGCTGATGAACGTCGCGATCTCCAACGTCCCGGGCCCGCGCCGGCGTGGCCACATCGGGGGTGCTCCGGTCAGCGAGATCTACTCCGTCGGTGTGCTTTCCGCCGGAAGCGCGTTCAACATGACCGTGTGGAGCTATGTCGACCAGCTCGACGTCGCGATACTGTCCGACGACCGCACCTTCGACGACACCCACGAGGCCACCGACGCGATGGTGCACGCCTTCGACGAACTGCGGCAGGCGTGCGGTCTGCCGCGCGCCGGGGTCATCGACTCCGCGATGGCCCCCGCGACCGCCGAGGGTTAACCGCGCAACTCGTTGCGCAGGATCTTGCCGGTGCTGCCGCGCGGCAACTCGCCCAGGATCGTGATGTCGCGTGGCACTTTGTAATTGGCGAGGTTGTCGCGCACATGCTGCTTGAGTTCGTCCACGGTGAGGGTGTGACCGGCCGCGGGGACGACGAACGCGGCCAGCCGCTGGCCGTACTGCTCGTCGTCGACACCGAGCACGGCCGCCTCGGAAACCCCGGGGTGCGCGACGATCGTCTTCTCCACCTCGATCGGGTAGACGTTCTCCCCGCCGGAGACGATCATCTCGTCGTCCCGGCCGACCACGAACAACCGCCCCGCCTCGTCGAGATAACCCATGTCGCCCGAGGCCATGAAGCCGTCGTGGAAATCCCTGGTGGCGCCGGAGGTGTAGCCGTCGAAACAATGTGGAGCTGCGGACGAAGATCTGCCCGACCTCCCCCGTCGGCACCTCACGGTGCTCGGCGTCGAGGATCCGCAACTCGGTACCGTCGGCGGGCCTGCCCGCGGTGTCCGGGGCCGCCCGCAGGTCGGCGGGCGTGGCGGTGGCGATCATGCCTGCCTCGGTGGCGTTGTAGTTGTTGTAGACGACGTCACCGAACTGGTCCATGAACGCGGTCACGATGTCGGGGCGCATCCGCGAGCCGGATGCGGTGGCGAACCGTAATGTCCTGCCGCTGTAACGGTTGCGCACCTCGTCGGGCAGTTCCATGATGCGGTCGAACATCACCGGGACGACGGCCAGACCGGTGGCCCGGTGGCGGTCGATCAACGCCAGCGTCGCCTCGGGATCGAACTTGCGGCGGGTGACGATCGGGCAGGCCAGCAGCGCGGCGAAGAGCAGCTGGGAGAACCCCCAGGCGTGGAACATGGGCGCCGCGATCACGACCGGTTCCTCGGCCCGCCACGGGGTGCGGTCGAGCACGGCCTTGAGGTCACCGGCTCCACCACTGCCCGCAGAACGCTTGGCGCCCTTGGGCGTTCCGGTGGTCCCCGATGTGAGCAGGATGATGTCGCTCTTGCGGTCGGCCGGTTGCGGACGCCGGCCCAGGTGCGCGTCGATCAGCGCTTCCAGCGCCGGGGCGCCTGACATGTCCCCCGTCGCGGCGCTCGCCCCGTCGCTGTCGACCCACCCCAGGATCCGTTCGGTCTGCGGCCGGTTCTGCAGCGCACGGTCGACGGTCTCGGTGAACTCCTGGTCGTAGATCACGACGTCGGCGCCTTCGCGTTCGATGACCTCGGCCATCGCCGGGCCCGCGAACGAAGTGTTCAACAACAGCACGTCGGCGCCGATGCGGTTGGCCCCGACGAGCGCCTCGACGAAGCCGCGGTGGTTGCGGCACATCACCGCAACGGTTCCCGGCTTACGCTCCTGCAGCGCGACACCGAGCGCGTCACAGCGGTCGTCGAGCTGTTTCCAGGTCAGCGTTCCGAGCTCGTCGACGATCCCGGGACGGTCCGGGCACCGCTGCGCGGCCGCGGCGAACCCGACGGTCGCGGTCAGGCCGGCGCGGCGCATGGCCAGTCCCATCCGCAGGTACCGGTCCGGACGCATCGGCGCAATCAGCCGCGCGCGCCAGAGCGTGGTGAGGAGTCCCAGCGGATCGGCCATGATCAACCCAGCACCGGGAAGCGGCGTTTGCGGGCGAGTTCGTCGAGCGCGGTCTGCATCACCGCCCGGACATGGTGGTCGACCTCGTCGACGTCGGGGTCCGCACCGAACTGCGCGGTGATGTCAACGGGGTCGAGCACCCGTGTGACGATCTTGGACGGCAGCGGCAGGTTGGGCGGGAAGAGCACCGAGAGACCGAACGGGAAGCCGACACTGACCGGCAGGATCTCCATCCGCGCGCGGGTGAGGCCGATCCGGCGGGCGATCGAATCGCCCCGGGCCAGGAACATCTGCGTCTCCTGAGCCCCGATCGACACCACCGGCACGATCGGCACACGGGCTTCCAGCGCCGTGCGGACATATCCGGTGCGCCCGGCGAAATCCACCACGTTCGCCGCCATGGTAGGCCGGTACGAGTCGTAGTCACCGCCGGGGAACACCAGCACCACCGCACCCGAGCGCAGCGCGTCGGCGGCGTTCTCCCGGCTGGCCTCGATCACCCCCGCCTTGCGCAGCAGGTCACCGAGCGGCCCCACGAGCACGCCGTAGTGGGCGAGCGTGTACAGCGGGCGGTCGAATCCGAAGTGCTCATAGAACGCGGGCGCGAACACCAACACGTCCGGGGTCAGCATGCCGCCGGAATGGTTGGACACCACCAGGGCCCCGCCGTGGGCGGGCACCGAACCGATGCCGCGCACCTCCGCCCGGAAGTAACGTCGGATCACCGGCCCCACCCAGTTGGTGATCTGCCGGGTGAATCCGGGGTCCCACTTGGCCGTCTCGGCGCGCTCGTCGGACATGGTGACGGATATGATACTCTCCGATAAAGAGAATGTCATATCCGCAGTTGGGAGGCTTTTTCATGACCGGAGCCGTTCTCGTCACCGGCGGCTTCGGCCTCGTCGGTTCGGCCACGGTGCAGCGGCTGGTGGAGCTGGGCCGCCCCGTCGTCGTCGCCGACCTCGGCACCCCGGCCAACCGCGCCGCCGCCGAGCGCCTCCCGGCGGGCGTGTCGGTGCGATGGACCGATCTGACCGACGCCGACCAGACCTCTCGCCTGGTCGCCGACGTCGCGCCCGAGGTGATCATCCACCTCGCGGCGATCATCCCGCCGGCGATCTACAAGAATCGCGCGCTGGCTCGTCGGGTGAACGTCGACGCGACCGCCACCCTGGTCCGCGTCGCCGAGGCCCAGCCGACTCCCCCACGTTTCGTCCAGGCGTCCAGCAACGCGGTGTACGGGGCGCGCAACCCGTACAAGTCGGACGGTCCCGTGACCGCGGACATGCCGATGAAGCACTCCGATCTGTACAGCACGCACAAGGCCGAGGCCGAGGCGATCGTGCGCGCCTCCTCACTGGAATGGGTGGTGTTGCGACTGGGCGGGGTGCTCAGCGTGGACCCCAAGGCGATTCCGCTGAGCGCGGACGCACTGTACTTCGAAAGCGTGCTGCCCGCCGACGGGCGGTTGCACAGCGTGGACGTCCGCGACGTGGCGTGGGCCTTCGCCGCCGCGACGACCGCCGACGTCGCGCGCGAGATCCTGCTGATCGCCGGGGACGACTCCCACCGCGTGCTGCAGGGCGAGGTCGGCCGCGCGCTGGCCGAATCGCGGGGACTCAAGGGCGGGCTGGTGCCAGGCCGCAACGGCGACCCGAACAGTGACGACGACTGGTTCGTCACCGACTGGATGGACACCACGCGCGCCCAGGAAGCGCTGCAGTTCCAACACCATTCGTGGCAGGAGATGCTCGACGAGGCGCGGCGCCGCGCCGGCCTGTCCCGGTATGCGCTTCAGGTGGCCGCGCCATTGGTGCGAGCGGTCCTCAAGCGGCGGTCCGCCTACTGGAAGCAGCCCGGCCGGTACGCCGACCCGTGGGGGGCGATCAAGCGCAAGATCGGTGACCCGTCGCCGGACTCGTAGGACTCAGGCGGGCCCGAGCGTCGGCGCCCCGGAGCCCGGATGGAAGTACCAGCCGCCGGCCGCCGCGGTGCCCCCGTCGACGTGGATGGTCTGGCCGGTGATGTAGGCGGCCATGTCCGACGCGAGGAACACTGCCGCCGAAGCCATCTCGTCGACGTGTCCGGCACGCCGGAGCGGCACCATCGCGGCCAGCGTGTCGGACAGATCTCCGGAGGCGAGGTTCTGCAGACCCTCGGTCACCGTCAGATCCGGCGCCAGCGCGTTGACGCGGATGCGGTGCGGCGCCAACTCGAAGGACGCAGTCTTGGTGTAGTTGACGACACCCGCCTTCGCCGCTGCGTACGCCGCATAGCCGGGGGCCGCCCTGGTGCCTTCGATCGACGTGATGTTGACGACGCTTCCGGGTTCGCCGGCCTCCACCAGCCGGCGCGCCACCCGCTGGGTGCAGAGCAGCACATGGCGAAGGTTGCTCCGGTACAACGCATCCCAGCCGTTCTCCGAGGTCTCCAGCAACGGTGAGTTGAACGTCCCGCCGGCGTTGTTGACCAGGATCGACACGGTTCCCAGCTCACGTTCGGTGCGTTCCAGCGCGGCGTCGACGGCCGCGCCGTCCCTGACGTCGGTGGTCAACCCGAGTGCGCCGACGGCCGCCGCGGCCGCGGCACAGCTGTCGGGATCGCGCTCCCAGATCGCGACCGACGCGCCGAATGCGGCGAGTCCCTGGGCGATTCCCTTCCCGATTCCGGCACCCCCGCCGGTGACGACCGCGACGCGACCGGTGAGCAGAATGTCCGACGGAGCGATGGCCATGGGTGCCGAGACTAGCGCGCCGGGGCGGTTCCGGTGACGCCGTCGGCTTCCAGACGTCCGATCTCGTCGTCGGAGAGCCCGAGTTCGGCCAGCAGCTGGTGGTTGTGTTCACCGAGCAGCGGCGCGGGTGCGGTGTGCACCCGGTCCGGGCCGCGCGAGCTGCGGAACGGCAGCGTGCTGTGCGGGGTCGCGGGGTTGACGGGATGGTCGACCGCCTCGAAGAAGTTGCGGGCCTCCAGCTGCGGGATCTGGGTCTGGCGGTGCGGTTGCAGCACCTTGGCGACCGGAACGTCGTTGTCCCACAGGGCGGTGACGATCTGGTCGCCGCTGCGTTCGGCGCACCACGCGGACAGATGCCGGTCGATCAGGTCGTGGTGCGTGTGCCGTCCGGCCGCGGTGGCCAGCTCACCGGCCCTCGCCCATGGGGGCCGGTCGAGCGCCTCGCACAGCCCGGCCCACTGCGCGTCGGTGGCCACCGCGATCGCGACCCAGCTGTCCCGGCGGCCGAACTCGTCGATCTCGTTGGTGAGATACAGGTTCTGCGGCGCCGCGGCCGGCCCGCGGTTGCCGGCCCGCTGCAGCAGTGCGCCGTACGCGGAGTACTCGATCACCTGCTCGGCGGCGACGTTGAGCGCCGCGTCGACCATCGCGGCCTCGACCATCGACCCTTCCCCGGTGCGGCGGCGATGCTCGAGCGCCAGCAGCAGCGCGTTCACCGCGTGGATGCCCGCGTTCGGGTCACCCACCGAGTACGGCTCGAACGGGTTGCGGTCCGGATAGCCGGTGAGCCAGCTGATCCCGGCCGCGGCCTCGATGACGTACGCGAAGGCCGGGTTGTCGCGCCACGGTCCGTCCAGACCGAATCCCGGCATCCGCACCATGACCACATCCGGTTTGATCGCCTTCACCGCGTCGTAGGGCAGCCCCATGCTCTCCAGCACTCGCGGGGTGAAGTTCTCGACGACGACGTCGGCGGTCGCGATCAGCTTCTTGAGAAGGTCTCTGCCGGTGTCGCTGGACAGGTTCAGCGTGAGGCCGCGCTTGTTGGTGTTGAGGCCCGAGAAGATCGGCGACTTCTCCCACCATTGGTCTTCGGTGACCGGGATGCCCGCGATCAACCGGGTGCCGTCCGGGTGGCGGGTGGACTCGACGTGGATCACGTCGGCGCCCAGCATCGCCAGCAGATGGGTGCAGCTCGGGCCCGCCCAGAAGGTGGTCATGTCGACGACCCGCAGGCCCTCGAACGGCAGCCCTTCCGTCCGCGGAACCGAGGGCGTCTCCACCGGTTTGCGCGAGCGGTAGAGCTCGGTGTGTTCGCCCAGGCGCGGGCCCGGCTCCGGGTGCCGCAGCATCGGCGGGGTGGTGCGGTACGGGTGCGCCGGCTGGGTGAAACCGTCGCGGGGGTTGACGACGAACGAGCCGCGCTCGACGAAGTGATCCAGCGACTCGACGTTGGCGCCGTTGGCGACCGGGGCGTTCGGGATGCGGAACGCGGTGGCCAGGTCCCGGATCTCGTCGACGGTCTGGTCGGCCACCCATGCGTAGAGGTCGTCGGCCTTCTCGTTGGCCTGCTGGGTGATCGACAGCGGTGAGTCCTCGTCGATCCACTCGACGTGCCCGGTCATCGCACACAGGTCGAACCATTGTTGCGCGGTGCCGCAGCCGATGTCGACCAGCCCGTCCTTGGCGCGGGTGATGCCGGGCACGGTGAGGCGTCGCGCGTCGCGCCACGGGCGCCCCAGCATCTCGTAGTAGCTCACCGGGTAGTAGGTGAGCCCGAGGATCGCGGTCTCCAGCATCGACAGATCGATCAGCTCACCACCGCCGCGCATCCGCGAGGCGAGCGTCGCCGCGCCGGCATAGGCGCCGGCGAGGTATTCACCGACCTGCCCGCCGACGTACACCGGCGCCCGGTCCGGGGCGCCCCTGCCGAGGCCGACGATGCCACCCGACCACGCCTGAAGCGTGAATTCGGTGGCCGCACGGTCGCACCACGGCCCGTGCAGACCGAACGGGGTGATGGCGGTGACGGTCAGATGCGGATGACGGTCCCGGATCGCCTCCGGCGTGAACCATCCGTCCTGCGCCACGCCGGGGCCGCGCGACCAGATGACGGCGTGCGCGCCGGCCAGCAGCGCGTCGACGAACTCGGTGTCGGCGCCGGGCTCGGCCACCACCGACCGCTTCGAGCACGCCAGGAACGAGAACAGCGCACCGTCGGTTCCGTCCATGATCTCCGCACCCGAGGCCGACCAGGATCGCAGCGGGTCACCTTGTGCCGGTTCGACTTTGACCACTTCGGCGCCGCCGTCGGCGAGCAGTTTGGTGCAGTAGGCGCCGGCGATCCCACTGGACAGGTCGACGACGACGTAGCCGGAGAGCGGTGGGTCAGGCACTGCGGGCACCGATGCTCTTACTCCTCTTTGGCCCGGTTGCGTTTGCTCAACCGGAATTCGGGCGGGAACTTGTTGTCGTTGTCGTTGACCGCGGCCGACAGGCCGCTGTCGATCGACTCGAACATGTCGAGGTCGTCATCGCTGTCATTGGCGACCCCGTTGCCCATCGACTCGAAGAACGCGCTGAGCAGGCTGCCCATGTACTCGCCCTGCTGCTGCTTGAAGATCTCGAAGAACATCTTCTGCTGGAACACGGTGTCCACCGGGCGGTTCCGCGCGCACGCCATCGCGTACTTCTGCGTCTCGGCCTCAAGCTGGTCGCGCGCCACCACCTTGTTGAGGAAGTTGCAGTCATACATCTCGGCGGCGGTGAACGGGCGGCCGGTGAAGACCATCTCCTGGAACTTGCGCAACCCCATCATCTGCACCCAGGTCCACATCCGGGGACCCCAGCCGTGGTAGCGGAACGACGGATGACCGAACAGCGCGTCGTCGGAGGAGATCACCAGATCGGCGTCGGCGCACTGGTAGAAGTGCCAGCCATAGCAATAACCCTTGGCCTCGACGATGCTGATCTTCTTGAAGTCCTGCAGGGCGCGGTTGCCGGCCTGCGAGTTGGCATACCAGGCGCTGATGGTGGCGCCGTTGCGGAAGGTGCCCTTCGGTGGGTAGGTGACCTCGCCCACCCCGTCGTCCTCCAATCGCAATTCGGCCAGCCGCGCGGCCGGGTTGTCGTTGCCCTCCATGAATTCCGGAAGGTCGGCGCCGCTGCCCAGGTTGTCCCCGACGCCGCGGATGACGACGACCTTCACGTCGTTGTCGGTGTTGGCCGCGCGCAACACGTCCGCGTACCGCAGCCGGGCCAGTGACGTCGGCGCATTGAGGAACTCCGGGCGGTTGAACGTGATGGTGGCGATCTTGGTCTTCGGGTCCTTCTCGTAGAGGATGATCTCGTCGGGCGACGGCCGCTCAGCCATGGACGGCCTCACCGTAAGCCGGGGCGGCCGAGAGGATCTCGGCGCCGTCGGCGGTGATCAGGACCGCGTCGCGGGTGAACACCGCGCCTACCCCCTGTTCCCACACGTAGGCGGTGACCGCGAGCACCATGCCCTGCTCGAGAACGTCGGCGTCGGCGGTCGCCCGCAGCGTCGGTGACACCACCGGCGGGTCGAAACCCAGTCCGAGGCCGTGCGCCACCGGCATCGCCGGCAGGCGCTCACCGGCCTGCCGGTAGGCATCCAGCAGGCCGCTCGTGGCCATGCCGGGCCGGCAGGCGTCGAGCAGCTTGTTCCACAGGTCGTCCCGGCGCCGGTACAGTGTGCGCACCGCGTCGGTCGGCTCGCCGACACAGAGCGTGCGGGCCACCTCGGCGACATATCCGTCGGCCAGCACCCCGGCCGACAACGCCACCAGGTCACCGTCGCGCACCCGGCCGTCGCCGTCGGCGCGGCGCCACGGATGCTCCGTCGACGTCACCCAGGCCGCGTCCTGGGTCGCCGGGGTACTCACCCCACCGGCGGCCTCGGCCTCCAGCACGGCACCGGCGAGGGCCTTCTCGGTGGTGCCCGGACCGAGCGCGGCGACACCCGCGGCCAGGCCCTGCTCGGCGACCACCAGCGCGCGACGCAACGCCTGCACTTCCTCGGGCGTCTTGATCCGGCGCGCGGCCTGCATGGCCTGCTCGGCGTCGACCAGCTCCGCGTTCGGGAAGGCCATCGGCAGCAGCTTGGCGAATGTCGGTGTCAGAGCATCGGTTCCGACCCGGCGCATCGTTTCGGCGCCCTTGATGTTCTGCAGTATGCCGACCAGTGTCATCGGGTTCCACGCGAACCCGTACAGATTCTCGTGCGGGATCTCCTCGGGGACGCCCTCGTCCCACGTGCTGTTGAGGTGGATCTCACCGGTGGCACGCACGAACTCGCAGATCGGCCCGAACGGTCGGGTGCCGACCACCCACAGTTGCGGGGCGCCGGAGATGTAGCGGACGTTGGCCTGCCGGCCGAGCACAAGAATGTCGAGGTCGAAGGCCTCCATCTGTGCGAGGGCGCGCTCCCGACGGCTGAGACGCAATGCGCGGCCGTCGGCCTCGATCTCAGTTCCCACTGGACACCTCGTACGGGTGGTAGGGATAGTCGGTCAGCGGCATCCAGCCTCCCTCGGTGACCACCACGATCTCCTCGCCGCGGTAGCCGCCGGTGCCGTCCTCCCAGACCACCGGCTCGAACACCAGCAGCATGCCGGCCGGGAGGACGAAGTTGTCGTCCCACTCCTGGCCGAGATCCGTGCCGATCATCGGCATTTCGGCCGCGCTGGTCCCGATGCCGTGGCCCAGGTAGAAGTGCGGCAGCCACGGTTTCTGGCCGCCGGCGGCCGCGGTCGCCGCGCGTCCGAGGTCACCGCAGGTCGCCCCGGCTCTGGTCACCGCGAGCACCGCGTCGACGATCTCGCTCCACTTGTCGAACTGCCGTTGCTGAGCGGGCGTCGGGTCCTGCCCGACGATCCAGGTGCGCCCGTGATCGGAGCAGTACCCGTGATAGGCGATGGACACGTCGGTCCACAGCACGTCGCCCTGCTGGATCTCACGCTCGGTCGTCAGCAGCGGCAGGGCGAGGTCACCGGTGGTGGTCCAGGTCCCCTCCGCCCTCGACGTGGGCATGACCTGCCAGATCGAGTCGAACATGTTGGTGGTGGCACCGAGTTCGAAGGTGCGGCGCACGAATTCGGCGGACAGGTCGATCTGACGTTCACCGGGCGCCAGCGACTTCTGGATCTCGGCGATGGCCTGTTCGGTGATCTGACACGCGCGCCGGATGCAGGCGATCTGGTCGATCGTCTTGACCAGTTTCGCCGCCCCGATCACCGGTGCGGCATCCACCGGTGCGCTGGGGAACAGCGCACTGCCGGCCCGCCGCATCGCGCCGGTCAGCTCGTCGGTCGCGACCGTCGCACCGGCCGGGACGAGTCCGGCCAGGATCTTCGCGAATTCGGCCACCCCTTCGTCGAACTCCAGATAGACCGGCCCGTGCAGGTGGTCGTCGGGCAGACCGGACTCCATCGCCGCGCCTTCGCGGAACGGCAGGAACAGGTGCGGGTGCTCGTCGTCGGCCAGCACGACCGCCACCGGGCGCTCGACATGGGCCAGCCCCGCGTCCGCCAGCGGCCAGCTGATACCGGTGGCGTACATGACGTTGCCGTTGCCGAGCAACACCAGCGCATCCACGCCCTGATCGGCCATGGCGGCGTGCAGGCGCACACCGACTTCGCCACGTAACCGGGCGAGGTCGGGTTCGGCGGGGATGTCCAGCCACGTGTACCCGGTGCGGGCGATCTGGGTGACGCCGGAATGAGTGGACGCCGTCATATCAGTCCCAGGAACTTCTGCACATTGGTGCTGACGATCTTCACCGCGGCCTCGGGACCGACGGTCTCGACGACCGAGGCCAGCGACTTGTCCGAGTACCCGAATGTGCTCTCGTTGTGCGGGTAGTCCGAGGACCACATCACGTTGTCGACCCCGATGCGGTCGATCAGCTGCAGACCGAGCGGGTCGACCATGAAAGACGCGCTCATGTGATCGGCCCAGTAGTGGCGCACGTCGTGTTCGAGTTGATGGTTGAACATGTGCCGGTAGGACGCGAGCATGTGCTCGGCGTCCTGCAGAGCGGTCGGCACCCACGCGATGCCGCCCTCGAACCAGCCGATCTTCAGGCTCGGGTGCCGGTCCAGGATGCCGGAGAAGACGTACTTGGCGAACTGCTCGCGGAACGAGTCGACGTTGACCATCATGCCGACCACCACGCTGTTGTTCTGGCACGGCGTCTTGGGCGGCGTCTCGCCGATGTGGTGGCTGACCGGCAGCCCGGCGGCCTCGATCTCGTCCCACACCGCGTCCATCGCGGTGCTGCCGTAGTCGTAGATGTTGCCGTCGTTGTCCTTGCCGGGGTTCAGCGGCAGCAGGAATGTCCGCAGCCCCAACGACTTCAGCTCTTCGAGCGTGCTCCGGGTGCCCTTCGGGTCCCACCAGTTGATCAGGCCGACGCCGTAGAAGTGCCCGCCTGAGCGCTCCTGCAGATCGGCGATGTGCTCGTTGTAGATGCGGAACACCCGCTCGCGCAGGCCCTTGTCCGGGTAGTGGAACAGGGCCAGCACCGCGTTCGGGAACGCCAGCTCCTTGTCGATCCCGTCTTCCTTGAGCTCGCGGATGCGGGCCTCGATGTTGTTCGACGCGGCCCCGGCGAGGTCGTCGTACTGCATGAGCACGCGCCCGAAATCGCCACCGGTCCAGACCTTGCCCTTCATCCCGACCATGTACGCGCCGTCCTCGTACCAGATGCGCGGGGCGGCGCCCTTGAGCTCCTCGGGGAAGCGGTCGTAGAAGATGTCGTCGGCGACCGAGATGTGGTTGTCGGCGGAGAAGATCTCGGTGCCCTCGGGCAGCCCGGCGACCGCGCCGGTGGAGTGCCCGTGCCGGTGCTTGGGCGCCCCGAAGCCTTCGGGGGGATAGAGGGTGGTGCTGGGGGCTGACATCGTTGGCACTCCAATCGGGCTGTGAGACAACCTGTTACCAGGTCACGGGAAGTTCGTAGACGCCGTAGGCGAGGCGGTCGTGCTTGAACGGCACCTCGTCGAACGGGATGGCCAGCTTCATCGTCGGGATACGGCGGAGCAGCGTGTGGAAGACGATCTGCAGCTCGGCGCGGGCCAGCTGCTGGCCGACGCACTGGTGCCGGCCGTACCCGAAGCCGAGTTGCTGGTTCGCGTCGCGGGTCAGGTCCAGCTTGTCGGGCTCGGGGTAGGCCTGCGAATCCCAGTTGGCCGGGGCCAGGTCGAGGATGATCCCCTCCCCCGCACGGATGGTCTCCCCGGCGATCTCGATGTCTTCGGTGGCCACCCGGCGCTGGCCGTTCTGGATGATCGACAGATACCGCATCAGTTCTTCGACCGCGTTGGCGATGAACTTCGGATCGTCGGAATCACGCAGCAGCGCTGCCTGTTCCGGATTCTCCAGCAGGGCGCAGATGCCGATGCCGATCATGTTGGCCGTCGTCTCGTGGCCGGCGATCAGCAGGCCGGTGCCCAGCTGTGCGGCCTCCTTGACGCTGATCTCGCCGGCGGTGACGCGCTCGGCCAGATCCGAGACGGCGTCCTCCGAGGGGTGTTCCATCTTCTTCTCGACCAGGTCGATCAGGTACTTGTGCAGGCTCATCGCACCCTTCTGACCGTCCTCGGCGCTGGCGTAACGCGCCAGCCCGACGTTGGCGTGGTGCTGGAAGAACTCGTGGTCCTCGTAGGGCACGCCGAGCATGTCGCTGATCACCCGCGTGGGCACCGGTAGCGCGAGTTTGGCGACCATGTCGGCCGGCTGCGGGCCGGCGAGGATCTCGTCGATGCACTCGTTGGTGACGTCCTGGATCACCGGACGGAGCGCCTCGACCCGCCGGAAGGTGAACGGCTTGGACAGCATCCGGCGGAACCGGGTGTGCTCTTCGGCGTCGGAGGTGAACACCGACCGTGGCCGCTTGTTCACCGTGGCGAGCATATGTTCGTTCCAGTGCGGGAAGCCGTCCCGGCGGTCGTCCACACTGACCCGCGAGTCGGCGAACAGGGTGCGCGCGACTTCGTGTCCGGTGACCAGCCACGGCGTGGTGCCGTTCCAGATCCGCACGCGCGACAGCGGTTTGGTCTTGTTCATCTCGAGCATCTGCTGCGGCGGCGCGAACGGGCAGCCCGCCGTCCGCTCCATCGGATACTCGGGTACCTGCACCGCTTCCTGCGCGAGAGTCTCGGTCATATCGTCTCCTCGATGTGGATGGCCAGGGCGGGGCATGCGGCCGCGGCCTTACGGGTCTCCTCGGCGTATTCGGGCCCGGGCTCGGGCCTGCGCAGTTCGACGACCCCGTCGTCGTCGCGCTGGTCGAACACCTCACCGGCGTTGAGCACGCACTGGCCCGACGAGACGCACCTGTCCTGATCGACCGTGACCCTCATGTCAGGGCAGCTCCGTGACCGGGGCGTGCCACAGCCCGATGATCGCGTCGATCAGGCCGGTCGCCGCGGCCTGCCAGGTGGGTCGGGCGACGGGTGACCCCTGCGCGAGCAACCGCTCGCGGTCGGCGCAACTGTGCATCAACAGGTTGCGGCCCATGATGTTCCGCTCCACCCGGACGTCGACGGGGAGATCGGGCAGGCAGCTGTTGATCCCGTCGAGCACCCGCACCAGCGACGGTGAGGACAGCGCGTCCTTGACGATCATGTTGTGGTAGGCGGGATCGGTCATCACCTGGGCGGCGAACCGGGCATACCAGGTCGGGTTCCCCAGCGCGGCAAGATGATCGGTCAACGGGCACACCAGGGCGGCCACCCAGTCGCGCATGTCCGTCGAGTCGCCGATCGCGGCGACCCGCTGCTCCCGCAGCTCCTCGATCGGGCCGCGGTGCTTGTGCTCGATGGCGCGCACCAGGTCGGCCTTGGTGCCGAAGTGGTAGCCGACGGCGGCGTTGTTGCCCTGCCCGGCAGCCTCGCTCACCTGCCGGTTGGACACCGCGAACACGCCGTGTTCGGCATAGAGCCGTTCGGCCGCCTTCAGGATGGCCTCTTGGGTGCTGCTCGCGCGATCCGCGCGCACAGTCCTCGCAGTCGTCACCCGTTCAGTGAACCCCGTCACATTCACTAAGTCAAGCGACTGCTTTAAAACTGTCACGGTGCGGTCCGGCTGTCCGTCGGCTTCCGGACGATCACCTTCCCCGCGACGGTGCCACCGTCGACGGGAAGCACGGTGCCGGTGACATACCGGGACCGGTCCGTCGCCAGATACAGCGCAGCCTCGGCGACGTCCTCGGCGGTGCCTTCCCGCTTGAGGGGGCGGTCGTCGCGCATCTGCTGGCGGATCCTGGCCTCGAAGCGCTCCAGCCGCTCGCGGTCCTCGTCGGTGGCCGACGAGGCGAGGATCGGTGTCGGGATGTTGCCCGGCGCCAGGCAGTTCACCCGTACCTCGTAGTGCGCCAACTCGATCGCCGCGCATTTGGTGAAATGGATGATCGCCGCCTTGGACGCGCGGTAGGTCGAGACTCCGCCGCCGGCCTGGATACCGCCGATCGAACCGAGGTTGACGATCGAACCGCCACCGTGGTCGGCCATGTGCCGCGCGGCGTCGCGGGTGCCGGCCATCACGCCGAGCAGGTTCACCCGCATCACCCGGTCGAACTCCTCGAGGTCCTCGTGGAACAGGCCCTTGCGCAGCGGGCTGGAAATCCCCGCGTTGTTGACCATGACGTCGAGCCCGCCGAACGTGTCGACCGCCGCGGCCACGAGCTGACCGACCTGCGCCTGGTCGCCGACGTCGGTGTGGCGGTACACGGTCTTGGCGCCGCGTGCGTTGAGGTCGGAGGCCAGCTGTTCGCCGAGATCGTCGCGCACGTCGGCGATCACCACGGCGGCGCCTTCGGCGGCGAAACGCTCGGCGATGCCCCGGCCGATCCCCGATGCGCCGCCGGTGACGACGGCGACCTTGCCCACCAGTTCGTTCATCTCTGCTCCTCGAAGAAGTCCAGCAAGAGCTGGTTGACGGCGGCAGGCCGCTCGATCTGCGGGCAGTGCCCGGCGCCGTCGACGACGGCCGAGCGGCCCTGGGTGATCTGTGCGGCGATCTCGGCCGCCCAGCCTCGGGGCAGCAGTTTGTCGTCGCCCCCTTCGATCACCAGCGTCGGCACGGTGATGCGCGCGTAGGCGCGTGCACTGCTCGGCGTCGCCGGGGGTTCCAGCCCGGGACGGCGGAACCGCGCTGCCGCCAACGACTCCCACGCACCCGGCGCGATGCTCGACTCGTAGCGTCGCCGGACATAGTCCTCGTCGGCGGGGTAGGCAGGGTCGGCGAACAACGCCGTGACGATGCGGCGCATGCCCTCGAGGGTGGCGTCGTAGTCGTAGAGCGCGCTGACGTGCTCGTTGCGCTGGATCTCGCCACCTCCACAGATGGCGACCAGACTGCGGACGGGCAGCACAGGACTCTCCGAGGTGACGTCGACGAGCAGGTTGATGGCGCCCATCGAGTTGCCCACGAAATGGGCGTTGTCGACCCCCGTCACCTCGCAGAACCGCGCGATGTGCCGGATGCGCATGCCGCGTCCGTCGGTGAAGTCGACGACCTTGGCCGAGCCGCCGAAGCCGAGCATGTCCGGCGCCAGCACGCGGTATCGCCGGGCCAGCGCGCCGATGGTGTGCTCCCAGCCGATGCTTGCGTTCGCGCCGAACTCGCCGCCGTGCAGCAGTACGACCGGATCACCGGTTCCGGCCTCAAGGTAACTGGTGGTCAATCCGTCGACCCGCACCGTCTTGCGCTCGAACGTCACGCCCACACGATACTGGTGCTGCCCAGAATGGAGAACACCATTCTCCAGCTTAGGAATTGACCAGAGTGCTTAGCTTAGGTCGGTCCGCGCCGCTTCGAGAGCGGCCGCGACGGCTTCGAACTCAGCCAATGCCGCGGTCAGATCCTCCACGATTTCGCGGGCTATTACCTCCGGCGCCGGGAGGTTGTCGGCATCCTCCAGCGACTCGTCGCGCAGCCAGGTGATGTCGAGATTCACCTTGTCACGGGCAATGAGCTCGTCATAGGGGAACGCTTTCCACCGCTCCGACTCGACGCGCTCCTCGCGCGGCTTTCCCGACAAGTAGGAGTCGACGAACTCATCGAGGTGATGCCGCCGCAAGGGGTTTTGTTTGAGCGTGAAGTGCTGGTTGGTGCGCAGGTCGTAGACCCACAGCTTGCTGGTCCACGGCTGTTCGGCCGCCGGTTTCTTGTCGAAGAACAGCACGTTCGCCTTCACGCCTTGGGCGTAGAAGATGCCGGTCGGCAGGCGCAGCATGGTGTGAAGATCGAAGTCCTCCAACAGTTTCCGGCGCAGCGTCTCGCCGGCGCCGCCTTCGAACAGCACGTTGTCTGGCAGGACGACGGCTGCGCGGCCGTTGATGTCGAGGATGGTCATGATGTGCTGCAGGAAATTGAGCTGCTTGTTGCTCGTGGTGACGACGAAGTCTTGGCGTTCGATTTCGACATCGTCTCGCGCTTCCCGCCCGTCGGCACCGACCATGGTGAGCGACGACTTACGTCCGAATGGCGGATTGGACAGCACCACCGACCAACGCTGCCCTGGATCGGCTATCAAGGCATCCCGAACCTCGATCAACGATGGTCCGTCTGCGGTTCCGATTCCGTGCAGCAGCAGGTTCATCGCGGCCAGTCGCGCAGTACCATCAACGAGCTCATACCCGGTGACGAGCTTGTCCCGCAAATGGTTCCGTTGTGTCGGGGTGAGCTTTCCCGCTCCCTCCGCGACGTGCTCGTGGGCGACGAGAAGGAAACCGCCAGTGCCACATGCCGGGTCGACGACGGTGTCCGCCGGCGACGGATCGGTCACGTCCACGATCGCACGGATGAGATCGCGCGGCGTGAAGTACTGGCCAGCCCCAGACCCCTTGTCGGAGGCGCCCTTGGCGAGCAGTTCCTCGTAGGCGTCGCCCTTGAGATCAGTGCCCGAGGCGGACCAGTTCTCCTTGTCGATCAAATCGACGATCAACCGCTTGAGCTTGGCAGGGTCTTGAACCCTGTTCTGCGCCTTTCGGTATATGGTTCCGAGCGTTCCCGGCTGCTGCGCCAAGCCGACCAGAATGTTGGTGTACTCGACCTCAAGGTCAGTACCCTCCGCATCGAGCAGCTTCTGCCACGAATACTCGTCGGGAACAATCTTCTGCGGGTTCAGCTTCCGGGTCGCACGCTCATGAGCCATCTTCAAGAACAGCAAGAAGGTGAGCTGTTCGGTGTACTCGATGACCCCGACGCCGTCGTCCCGCAGAACGTTGCAGTACGACCAGAGCTTATCGACGAGGCGACGTGATTCAGACATGCATTCCTTCGAATTCAGCTGTGGACATTCAGATTCGGCGCATTTTGAAAGATGGTGTCGCCAGAGAACAGGTCTAGCCCCTTTGAGATGGCACATGCTGCGATCCATCGATCAGCCGTGTGGATCTTCTCATGAAGTGCATGCCCGACTTCCCGGCACTCCGCCGAGAGGTCCACGTACGCATCGACAACGTCGCTGTCGGAGGGGATCGTCGGGGTGCGCGCCAGTATCTCCTGGAGCCGATTGACCCGCGGTGCACCCCAGCCCGCCTGCCGAGCACCGGCGAGAAGCTCGGCTCGCGTCTGAAACGAAATGATGATCCGGCGGTCCGCCAGCGCGTCCGCCCAGCGCGCTGCGCGAGGGTCGGCACCCCTCGGAAGCACATAGACACAGCTGAAGACATCGGTGTCGACGACGGCAGCGACCAGAGTCATGAACGAATGGCCCGCAGGAACTCTGCTGTTTCCTCATCGGTGAGGTCGAGCCGTCCATCTGCATCCGGGCCCGGCGCGCTCGCAAGAATCTCGTCGAGGGGAACGACGCGACTGCCCAGGAACTCCGCAGCGGGGTCGCCCGTCTCGAGCACGCGCGCATGGTTCAGTGCCACCACACGTCCGGATGGACCTAGCGTCGCGTCCCCCTCGGCGGTCACCCACTGCCCGACTAGCAGCCCAGCGGCCTTGTCGTCGATGACCCGGCGAAGCTCAACGGTATTGCCGACGTCATCACGGATACGGAAAGTGTGCGTGTGCAGGTCCACCTTCTCCAGCCAACCCGCAGCGGTGCCCGAGCCCGCGGCGGTGACCCGATTGTTCGCCCAGGTCTCGGCGTGGATCCGTGCGGCGTCGATCCGCACGTCGGCACGGTCGGGCGAGGAGATGACCGCTGTCTGCGCTGCCCCCCGCAGCGCGGTGGCGAGCTTTCCCGCCGACTCAGCCACCAAGGTGCTGGTCCACTCAGGTCGCTGATCAGCGCTGATAGCGCCCAGGATGCCCCAGAACCGTTCGTCGGCTTCGGACAGGCCTGGCACGTCGACGTCCAGCTTGTCGGTCGGCCCTTTGCTGACCTTAAGTACGGTGCTACCTGCGGTGATGCCGTCCAGACGGAGCTCGGCGAACTCTTCGACGTACTGCTTCGACCGGCCGGGACCCGCCGCGTCGGCGGCCTCCCGACTAAGGCGGGTTACCAGCTCCTGCAGGGCCGCCGCGATACCGCTGAGGTCCTTCAGTGCGATTTCACCGCTGGGTGCCGAACCGTCGACGAGACGCAGCTCGATCTGCTTGATCATGATCGGCACCTCCCATCTGCTTTGCCTGCGGCCTTCTGCAATTCTGCCTCGTTCGCAGGTGATGACGACTCAGATACTCGCAGAACCTTCCGACAACCGAGATGTGCGTTACTCGATGCCGCGGCTCCCACTATCCGAACGTCGAGCCGTCGGCTGCGACCCACTCCCGCCGGCCATTGCACGATCGACCCAACGCCACAGCGGCGGCAGTCGAGGGCGAGCTGAACGGGATGTTTCTTGTGACGCGGCCCTGCCCAGCTTCGGTGGCAATCGCACCATCGGCGACCAAGTGTTCATGCTGAGCCCGATGTGACGCATGTGCCTTCATGGTGCTCTCCGCCTTACCGACGCCCTGCCAGGTGGCGACCATCGTTGAGCCGGCGAGCATGGTGAACTCACCGTCGATCTGCTGGGCCCTGGCGTCCACGCCGAGCTTGCCATTGCGCAGCTGGAACACCGGGGATAGTGAGTCGTCGCGGCTGTCACCTGAACCGGGCTTCGCCGAGGGGACTCTGATGGCATTGACGTCCAGCACGGGGAGCACGATCTCCAGTTGCGTCATGAGTAGTCCATGACGGAGGCGTCGGCTTCGGGCAGTGCTGGCAGCGGTGGAGCGGTGCCGTTCTCAACCTTGACTCGACCGGCGCGCTTAGCCAACTCGATGATCCGGGCTTCCAGATAGCGACCGTGCGCCTTCGTCAGGTTTGCGTCCTTGGAGGTGATCACCACGACGCGGTCCCAAAACTCCTTCTCCCGCTGGTGATAACGCAGCCCGCTCGGCGACTACATCGGCTTCACCGATGTAACATCGAGCGTTTCCGACCGCCTCTTCGTCCTCACCGAGCAGCAGGTAGGCGCCGGTGCGTTGTGCCTCATCGCGCTTGAGCAGATCTGCCAATTCGGACCTCGGCGCAGACAGAACGTGACCGGTCCAATTGGTGATCTCCGCGGTCGTGAGGCTTCCGGGGCTGCCGTCCACCAGGAAGAGCTTGATCTGCTTGCCGGTCATACGGATTCGAGTTCTTCGAGTACTTCCGACGAAGAGTCGATAAGTCGGCCGGAGAATGCGGCGTTAAGGAGGGACCTGCGAAGTTGCTTCGCCCTAGCCCTGCTGCGGATCAGTTCGTCACGCTGCCGTGCGACTGCGTCGAAGTTTCGCTTGGCCGATTCGACAATTTCCGACTGCTCCGTGAGATCAGGAATCGGGAACTCGATGGGTTTGAGTCGGGAAGCAGACAGGTGCGCGATGTTGGTTGTAATCCGCGACTCACGCTTGAATCGACCGGCTCTCATGTGGCGTCGGAACACCAGCAACGCAAACTCTGGAAGAACCCGGTCGCATGCGACGAAGCGCAAAAGGCTATTGGTGAAAGCCACCTCTGGCGGTTCGCCGCGGTAAATCGCCGGTCTGCCCAGAAGATCCGGTGTCTGCCCTTCATTGAGGAGCACATCGCCGACTCGAAGTTTGAACCGTTCGAATGTTTCAGAAAGCCAATGCATTTCCATCACGTCGCGGGTATCGATCCGATCCTCGAAGACGTTCGCGACACGGAGATATGGCTTCATGTTCGGCCCGGTGTGCCAGTCGGGGTGACGCTGACGACCCAACTCGACGATGCCCGCTTCGCCGACGCAACTACGTTCCCAGCTGGCGGGATAGTCATCAACATCGGGGATCAGGTCCAACAAGATAGCTGTCACCAACACATCGAGTCGAGCAACGATCAGAACTTGTGGATGAGCCTCGGTGAGGGGGCGTGAAAGTGGGCGCACCTTCCCGAGGATGATCTGAATATCCGAGGTCTGATCAAGAGCCGGCGTTGGCGCGCTGGTTCGGGAAGGTACGCCCATGCTCACCGTAGTTCACGACGCCGCAGAGGCCAACGACGACGACGCCAACCGGTCGCTGCTCGATGAGATCGTCCGAGACGGCGCCCGGCAGATGCTGGCCGCGGCGTTGCAGGCCGAGGTCGCCGCCTACGTGGCGCAGTTCGCCGACCAGCTCGACGCCAACGGTCACCGGCTGGTGGTCCGCAACGGCTACCACCAGCCCCGGGAGGTGTTGACTGCGGCCGGGGCCGTGCAGGTGAGAGCACCGCGAGTCAACGACCGCCGCGTGGACCCCGACACCGGTGAACGCAAGCGGTTCTCCTCGGCGATCCTGCCGGCCTGGGCGCGCAAGTCTCCGCAGATGAGTGAGGTACTGCCGTTGCTGTACCTGCACGGCCTGTCGACCAGCGATTTCGGGCCCGCACTGGAGCAGTTCCTCGGCTCCGGCGCCGGGTTGTCGGCCACCACCATCACCCGCCTGACCGCGCAATGGCAAGACGAAGCCCGCACCTTCGCCGCCCGGGACCTCTCGGGCACCGACTACGTCTACCTGTGGGTCGACGGCATCCACCTCAAGGTGCGTTTGGACCAGGAGAAGCTGTGCCTGCTGGTGATGCTCGGCGTGCGTGCTGATGGACGCAAGGAACTGGTCGCGATCACCGACGGCTACCGCGAGTCCACCGAGTCGTGGGCTGATCTGCTGCGCGACTGCAAACGCCGTGGGATGACCGCCCCGGTGCTGGCGGTCGGTGATGGCGCGCTCGGGTTCTGGAAGGCCGTCCGAGAGGTGTTCCCGAAGACCAAAGAGCAGCGCTGCTGGTTCCATAAGCAAGCCAATGTGCTGGCCGGGCTGCCGAAATCAGCACATCCGGCCGCGCTGGCGGCCATGCGCGACATCTACAACGCCGAAGACATCGACAAAGCCCAGGTCGCGGTCAAAGCGTTCGACGTCGCCTTCGGCGCGAAGTACCCGAAAGTGGTTGCCAAGATCGTCGATGACCTCGATGTGCTGTTGGAGTTCTACCACTATCCCGCCGAACACTGGATCCACCTGCGCACCACGAATCCGATCGAAAGTACCTTCGCCACAGTGCGTTTGCGCACGAAGGTCACCAAGGGTTCGGGATCACGCGCGGCTGGTTTGGCGATGGCCTACAAGCTGATCGACGCCGCGCAAGCACGCTGGCGGGCCGTCAACGCCCCACACCTGGTCGCCCTCGTGCGTGCCGGAGCGGTCTTCCACAAAGGCAAACTGCTCGAGCGACCCACCGACATCACCCCGCCGAGACCACCGTCAGATGGCGATCAGCACACCGGAACGGAGGTTGCCTGAAACACCCCGATCCACAGGTATTGACAATTGCTCCATCGAGTCGCCGCTCTGCAGCACGTAAGTAGCCTTCAGCAGCATCAAGGCGCGACAGGTGATCTTCGAGAAGGTCGACGATACGGTGCTGTTCAGGCAGCGGCGGCAACGGCACCGGCACCTTTCGCAGTTGCTGCTGCGGCAAGTGAGCGATTGTCGAGCCGCTGGCCAGACAAGCGAGTACTCCACTTTGCGAGTGATGCTCAAGCAGATATCGGAGGAATCTGCCCTCCAACACCTCGCTCGGTCGAATTCGGTGCAGGGCCTTCTGAAAGGCGATGTACTCGGACCGACCGTTCCATATTGCAGCCCTGCCGATCTCACCGCCTTCGCAGACGAGCAAGTCTCCGGCTCTGACTTCAAAGCGCTCTCGCTCGTCGTCCGCGAGCTCCATCGTGAGGAGGTCGTCAGTGTCGATTCGGCCCCACTGCACATTGACATTTCGCAGGTACTCCACGCGTGTCCGGCCAGAGTCCTTGCCCTTGTCAAGCATCTTGCCGAGAGCGGTATCTGCCACTTCCCCGAGCGCTACCACAGGCCAAGTCACGCTGTCAGCTCCGCATTCAGCTCATCAAGCAAATCCGCCGCCCGGTCACCCAGATCCCTTATTGCCCCGTCGGTCCCGCCGCGTTCGGTGAACGGTGCGTCGTCGAGGTCCTCCACCCGAATACCGGCAGAGCTCGCGATGACCGATACGATCCGGTCCAGCCACCACTGTTCCGTGTCGCTGAACGTGACACCGGCCTGCTCCTGCTGGATCAACCAGGCTGCGTACTTCTCCCGCACCCGGTCACCGTAGGGTACGAGCTCGTCGTCCACACCGGTGGCATACCGCACGAGAGACACCAGGTCGGTCACGGCATGGGTGGCACTCTTGTGCACCTTCTCACCGTCGATGGCGGCATAAGCCTTCCAGATGACGTCCGGCGTCCAATTATGCGGCGGCCGAGCGATTCTCGCTGCCAGCCCCTCGATGAAGGCGAAGTCAATGCGTCGCTCCCCGGCCTCATAGCCCAACTGCAGCGCCGTGATCTCGTCACGGTGCTCCTCGAGATAGGCGGTCCAAGACTCTACGATGTGCCGAGCCTTGCCGGTGTCCACCACTCCCCCGGCGTCGATCAGCTCATCGGCGCTGACCTCGTCGATGATGCGGTCATGCGCGGCCCGAAGTTCCAGGACACGGTTGCGCAGCTCCGGGTTCGACGCGATAGGCTCCAGGGCCTCTTCGATGGCCTCCGGTGTCGTGGAAGACGGCTCGACCGCATCCACCAGCGAGCGGATGATGTCGCGCACCGGTTGCCCCGCCACCTCATCGAGTTCGACCCGCTCCGCATCGGTCAGATCGAGTTCGAGCTTGGCCAGGCGTGAGGCCAGGGTGGCCGCCTCATCTTCGGCGATAGTCAGGTTGGCGGCCTTCTCCAGCAGCTTCTTCAACGGCACGGAGCGTTGCCGGTTCAGCGGCGGTTCGACGAAGTCATGTTCGGTGACACCGATCGCGTCGACGATGACGAACCGGGTCTTGGTCTTCGCGTCCGGGGTGACCGCCTGGAAATCAGCATCGGGAATGGTGCGCGCGCCCCGACCCTTCATCTGCTCGAAGTACTGCGCCGACCGCACGTCGCGCATGAAGAACACACACTCCAGCGGTTTGACGTCAGTGCCGGTGGCGATCATGTCGACCGTCACGGCGACGCGCAGGCTAGGGCTGGTGCGAAACGCCTTCAGTTGTTCCTTGGCATTGCGGGCGTTGTAGGTGATCTTCGCGGCGAAGTCATTGCCCTTACCGAAGACCTCCCGCACCCGCTTGACGATCTCCTCGGCGTGGTTGTCATCCTTGGCGAAGATCAGCGTCTTCGGAACCGTACTGCGGCCAGGGAAGATCTCGGTGAACAGCCGGTCGCGGAACGTCTCCAGCACCGTGCGGATCTGATCGGTGGCTGTGACCGCCCGGTCGAGCTGTCCCGGAACGTAATCCAGATCGTCATCGAGTGCTTCGAGCCGTTGTTCGCGGGTTCGGCGGTCCACCTTGGGGACGATGGTGCCGGCGTCGATGTGCGATCCGTGGTCGCTGATCTTGGTGCGGATGCGGTAGACGTCAAAATCGACATTGACACCGTCGGCGACCGATTCCGGATAGGTGTAGTCCGAGACCAGGTTCTGCCGGAAGAACGCGAACGTCTGCTTGCCCGGTGTCGCACTCAGGCCGACGACATGCGCGTCGAAGTATTCCAGGACTCCGCGCCACACCCCGTAGATGCTGCGATGCGCCTCGTCGACGATGACCAGGTCGAAGGTCTCCGGCGGCAGCGCGTCGCTATAGGAGACGGTGACCGGCGCGTCCGGGATGTAGTCGTCGATGTCGGGGTCGTCGGTATCGCTGACTTCGCCGGCCTTGATGAAACGGAACACCCGCTGAATTGTGGAGATCGTGACTTTGGTCGATCCCAGCAGGCCCGCGCTGGACAGCTTGTTGACGTTGTACAGCTCGGTGAAGCGTCGACCGTCATCGGGCGTGCGGTAGTTCTGGAACTCGCCGAGGGTCTGGTCGGCGAGATTGTTGCGGTCGACCAGGAAAAGGACCCGGTCGAATCCGCCGTGCTTGAGCAGCCGGTAGGACTGCGTCACCGCCGTGAACGTCTTGCCCGCACCGGTCGCCATCTGAACCAACGACCGGTCGTATCGCTGATTGGCCAAGCTCTGCTCAACCCCGTTGATGGCCTCGATCTGCGCCGGCCGCAGCGCATCGGTGTCCAATGCCGGAAGTTTGCGGACCTTCGCCCGCCAAGTGGGGTAATCCGGATTTGTCTCGGCCTCACGCAGATGACGCGCGAGTGTCTCCGGTCGCGGCACGTTGAAGATCAGCCGGGCGCGGGGTTCCGGATCGAACCCGTTGGTGAAGTGGGTCTCGACGCCGGAAGCCTCAAACACAAACGGCAACCGGCCATCCCGTGTCCTGGCCGCGATCCTGACGTCGGCGGGCAAACCGTCGGCATACATCGTCGACTGCCACTCCACACGGAGAGCGGCGTGCCGACAGGTTTGGCCTCGATGACGCCGACGACGGCCTTGTCGACGTACAACAGATAATCGACACGGCCGTGTCCGGGTTTCATCACAACTTCGCGCACGGCGACACCTTGCGCCGCGAACAGGTTGAGGTTCTTCTTGTCCTGGACAACCCAACCGGCCTGGGTCAGCTGTACGTCGATGAGCTTGCGGGCGCGCGCTTCGGCCGGCAGCCGGGCGTCGTCATCCGAATTAGTCATACTGCGTCACAGGTTAGCTACTGTGACTGAAGTTCGGCCAGCGATTCACGCGCTGACCTGTGTCGGCCCACTCCGCCAGAAGCGCTCCGACCGGTGTCCGACCGTCAAGCAACCTTGCTCCACGTCACTCGACAAGCGCCGCCTCGCTTGACGGCACTCCGTCTACCCTGCATAAGGTCCCGTCGACCAGCACCGACTTGGCTTCGCTCACGATTTCTCCCTGTTGGTCTGGGCGAATGCCAGCAGCTGGCCAGCCAGCAGCTCGAGCTGGTTGGCCACGGCCCGGCCCTGTTCGGTGTCGGCGAGCTCGCCGGACGGACACCAGATCGGGTCCGCGGAGTTGATCGCCACCCCGAGCGGGGTGGGCCACGCCCGCAGCGCGTGACCGATGCTGCGGAGCTGGGTCAGCGTCCCGACCGCGGCCTGCCATCCGTAGGCGCAGCTGATGCAACCCCACGGGGTGTTGTCGAGGTAGACGCGCGGATCCTCCCGCAGATCCTCGATGTAGTCCAGCGCGTTCTTGACCAGGCCGGAGATCGCGCCGTGGTAGCCCGGGGAGCCGACGACCACGGCGTCGGCGTCGCGCAGCGTCTTGACCAGTTCGAGGGCGCGCGGTGTGCGCTCCAGCTCGTGCGGGGCGTACATCGGCAGATCGAGGTCCTCGGCGGCGAACAGCCGGGTGCGCCCGCCCTGCCTCTCCACCGACGCCAGGCAGTAGCGCAGGGCGCGTTCGGTGGACGAGTTCGCCCGGAGCGTCCCGCCGAGGCCGACGATGAACGGTTGCTTGGTACTGGTCACTTTCCCACTCACTTGATCGCGATCGGACTGACGGGCGCACCGACCGCACCGACCACCTTCAACGGCGGTGCGACGAGCTGGAATTCGTAGACGCCGTCGGCGGCACAGTCGGCGGCGATCGGGCCCAGGTCCCAGTACTCACCGAGCATCAGGCCCATGTCGCGCAGGCACAGCATGTGCATCGGCAGGAACGTGCCCTCGACACCGTTGCCGGGGTCGGGATCCTCGACCATCAGGTTGTCGGCGGCCACCGCGGCCACTTCGCGCTCGTGCAGCCAGGAGGCGCACGTCCAGTGCAGTCCCGAACCGGCCTCGCCGCCGTCGCCGGTGGCCAGGAAGCGCGTCCACCACCCGGTGTGCACGACGACGACGTCGCCCGAACGGATCTCGACGTTCTGCCTGGCGGCGATCTCGTCGAGTTCGTCGGGGGTGATCGGGGTGCCCGGCCCGCAGAAGGTGTCCTCGCCCCGGTGCGCGACGACGTCGAGCAGCACACCGCGGGAAGTGATGCCCTTGCCTGCCACCTTCTCGATGCCGAGGCGGAACGCCCCGAAACTCGTCACCGAGTCGGCGGGAAATCCGTTGTACAGCTTGTCCTCGTAGTACACGTGCGACATCGCGTCCCACTGCGTGGCCGCCTGCAGCGGCATCACGATGATGTCGTCGTTGAACCGGAACGGGTTGTCGGCGAAGAACGCGCTCACATCGGCGGCCACCGCGTTGCGAAGCCACTGCGGGCCGTACTCGACGAGCGTGGACGCGTCACCACCGTCGACGGTCATCACGTGGACGGGGTTCTGCCGGAATTTGAACGCCCCCTGTGGTCCGCCCGAGCTGAAGTCGCCGCCGAGGGAGATCACCTTGCCCTGGGTGACCAGTCCTGCGGCCTCGGCGACCTTCTCGGGGGTGATGAAGTTGAGCGTGCCGAGCTCGTCGTCGTCACCCCATCTTCCCCAGTTACGGACCTCGTCGGCCGTCCTGCGGAAATCACCCATGGTGCCGGTCATCACGAACTCCCCTGTGCTGCCTGAATATCGGTCATCCGATCGGAGATGCGCTGGGCGAGGATCCCGCCGTCGGTCCACACCACCTGCCCGGTGAGGTAGCCGGCCGCCCGGCTGCCGAGGAAGACCAGCGTCGCGGCCTGTTCCTCGGGCGTGGACACCCGTTCCAGTGGCGCGGTGAACGAGTCGAGATACTGCTGCCCGTAGGCCGACCGCAGCTGATCCAGAATCGGCGTCTCGGTGACACCCGGTGCGGTGCAGTTGATCCGGATGCCGCGGGCACCCAGGTCGACGGCCCGGCGCATGCCGTACAGGATGATCGCCTCCTTGGACTGGCGGTAGCCCCCGTCGGCCAGAGCGTCCGGGTGGTCGGCGCACCACTGCAGCCCTTCGGCCACCGACGTGGTGGCGAGCAGACCCGCGGTGGTGGCCGCGTTCTCCAGATAGGCCGAGGCGGCCAGTGACGACACGTTGCCGATCGACGCGCCGGCCGGCATCCGCCCGATCAGCGCCTCGGTGAACTGGCGCATGCCGAGGAAGTTGATGCGCACCACCAGCAGCGGATCCCCGATGCCCGAGGACACCCCGGCGACGTTGAACAACACGTCGACGCTGCCCTCAACCGCCGCCGCGGCGGCATCGACGGAGTCGGGGTCGGCCAGGTCGACGGCGATGAACTGATGCACCGCGGAGGTGTCTTCGGGTGCGCGCAAATCCAGGCCGGTGACCTGCGCGCCCAGAGATGCGAGCTGGTGCGCCACCTGCGCCCCGATCCCCGACGCGCAACCGGTGACCACGGCGTGCCTGCCGTCGAAGCGCACCAGCTCGTCAAGCGGGGTCACGGTCAGCTCGCGGCTTCCTTCGCAGCCTTGGCTTCCTTCTCGGCCTGGGCGGCCTTGACGCGGCCCTCGTTGATCTCGGCCATCGCCTCGGGGATCTCACCGGCGGTGAACTTGCCGCCGCGGCCGGTGGGCAGGCCGCCGAATGCGTACGTCTCGTCGAACAGCGGGGCGTCCCAGTGCTGCCGGCGCTCCTCGACCTTCTCGATCACCGGCTCGAGACGCTTGGCCTTGTCCTTGACCGCCTTCTCGTCGCGTTCGATGAACTCGGGCAGGATCTCCTTGCCCATGATCTCGATGGACTCCATCGTGCCCTCGTGGCTGCGGGGATTGAGCAGCAGGATGATCTCGTCGACCCCGCTGGCCTCGTAGCCGCGCAGGAACTCGCGGACGGTGTCGGGCCCGCCGATCGCCCCGCGGCCGGGTCCGTAGGCCAGGGTGGGGTCCTCCTTGACGGCCTGCTCGTAGAGCTCCCACACGCCGGTGCGGCCGGGGGTGTGCATGCCGGTCATGTAGTAGTGCATGATCCCGAACGAGAAGAAGCCGCCGCCGATACCGAGCCGCTTGAGCGCCTCCTCGTCGGTTCTCGCGACCATCATCGACAGATCGCCGCCGATCGCGAGCAGGTTCGGGTTGATCGCCGGGGTGATCGGTGTGCCCTTCTCCTCGAACTCCCGGTAGTAGCCGTCCACCCGCTCCTTGAGCGCTTCGGGCCCGGTGTAGGCGAAACTCAGTGCGCCGATGGCCTTCTGGGCGGCCATCTGCACCGACGACGGCCGCGTGCACGCCACCCAGACCGGCGGGTGCGGCCGCTGCAGCGGCTTGGGGATCACGTTGCGGGCCGGCATCTCCACGTGCTCGCCCTTGAACCCGGTGAACGGCGCCTCGGTCATACAGCGGATCGAGACCTCCAGGGCCTCTTCCCACATCGAACGCTTGTCGGCCGGGTCGATGTTGAATCCGCCGAGCTCGGCGACCGACGACCCTTCACCGGTGCCGAACTCCACCCGGCCGTTGGACAGGTGGTCGAGCGTGGCGACCCGCTCGGCGATGCGCGCCGGATGATTGATCGGTGGCGGCAGGTGCATGACCCCGAAACCGAGGCGGATGTTCTCGGTGCGCTGGCTTGCCGCGGCCAGGAACATCTCGGGGGCGGTCGAGTGGCAGTACTCCTCCAGGAAGTGGTGCTCGGTGAGCCACACGGTGGAGAAACCGGCCTTGTCGGCGAGTTCCACCTCGTCGAGCCCGTGCTGGAACAGCTGATGCTCGTCGTCGTCCGACCACGGCCGGGGCAACGGGAACTCGTAGAACAGAGAGATCTTCACTGCTGTTTACCTCCTATAAGATTCGGGGCTTTCGGGGCGTGTGACGGATGGTTGTTCCTGCTCGGTGTTCGCCGATTCCGCGATGTGCTGCGCTGCGACGTAGCCGAACGTCATCGCCGGCCCGATCGTCGCGCCGGCCCCGGCGTAGCTGCGGCCCATCACCGCCGCCGACGCGTTGCCGACCGCGTAGAGACCCTCGATCACCGAGTCGTCGCCGCGCAGCACCCGGGCGTGTTCGTCGGTGCGCAGTCCGCCGGAGGTGCCGAGGTCACCGAGGATGATCTGGAACGCGTAGTACGGCGGCTTGCCGAGCGGATGCAGGTTCGGGTTGGGCAGCGTCGGGTCGCCGTAATAGTTGTCGTAGGCGCTGTCGCCGCGGTTGAAGTCGTCGTCATGACCCTCGGCCGCGAGCGCGTTGAACCGCTCGGCGGTCCGGCGCAGTTGCGATCCGGGAACCCCGATCTGCTCGGCCAGCTCCTCCCAGGACGAGCCGGTCTTGACCACACCGGATTCCAGCCACGCCGCCGGCACCTTCCGGCCGGTCGGGACCGGCGCGAACGGCACCTTCGGGATCGGCAGGTGGCCGGCGACCACGTACCGGTGGAACGACCGGATGTCGGTGACGAGCCAGCACGGGATGTGCGTGACGCCGGACCGCTGGCCCTCGATCATCGCGTGGGCGAAGTCCATGTAGGGCGCGGCCTCGTTGATGAACCGCTTGCCCTCGCCGTTGACGACGAACTGCGACGGCATCATGCGTTCGTTGAGCATGAACTGCAGCCGGCCGTCGGGCCAGCAGATCGCCGGGAACCACCACGCCTCGTCGAGCAGTTCGGTTGCGGCGCCGACCTTCTCCCCGGCCCGGATCCCGTCCCCGGTGGCGGCCGGATTGCCGAAGCTCCAGTCTCTGCCTGGTCCGGCGAGTTCTGCGACCCGGTTCAACTCGGGCAGGTGCTGCAGGCGCCACTGCATATCGTGGTCGAATCCGCCGCTGGCCAGGATCACCCCGTGGCGCGCCTGGACCCGCAGCGCACGCCCGCCCTTCTCGATCACCGCACCCACCACCCGCCCGTCCGGGCCGTCGGCATCGGTGATGAGTTCGGCCATCGGGGCGTCCAGCCACAGCGGGATGTTCTGCTGCTTCACCGCCAGCCGCAGCCGGGCCGCCAGCGACTGGCCGATGGCGGCCATGCGGTCACCGAAGACCCGTGCCCGGAACATCCGCCAGATCAGCTTCAGCAGCACCGCCTTGCCCCGCCAGTTCTGCCTGACCTGGTAGAACAGCCGCAAGTCCTTGGGCGCGAACCAGATTCCTCTCGGGGCCAGTGCCAGCGGCGCCAGCAGGTGCTGTTCCTCGTCACCGAGCACGCGCAGGTCGATCTCGGGCACGTTGATGGTGCTGCCCAGGGCCGACCCGCCCGGAAGCTCCGGATAGTAATCGGCGTAGCCGGGCTTCCAGACGAATTCCAGCCAGGGGCTGAGTTTTTCCAGGAACTCCATCATCTGCGGCGCGGCGTCGACGTACTTGCGCAGCCGGGCGTCGCTGACCAGACCGCCGGTGATCTCTTTGAGGTAGGTGAAGACCGAGTCGGGATCGGGCACATAACCCTCCCGGCGCTGCGACGGCGCTCCCGGCACCCAGATGCCACCTCCCGACAGTGCCGTCGAGCCGCCGAAGCGCGGTGACTTCTCCACCACCAGGGCGTCCAGGCCGGCGGAGTCGGCGGCCAGCGCGGCGGTCATCCCGCCGCCGCCGGACCCGATCACCAGGACGTCGGTGACGTGGTCGAAGGCTTGGCCCGCAGCAGAACTCATGATGTACACACCGCCGTCCGGATGGCGAAACCGGCGATGAGTTCCGGTGCGGCACGGTAGAACCGGTTGCCGGTTTCGTAGCTGCCCTGCGCGGCCAGCGCCCCGAAGGCGGCCACCCAGGTTCTGACCTCGTGAGCAGAGTTGCCGGCCTGCTCGGCGATCCAGCCGTTGTCCCAGCCGTCCACCTCGGCGAGCCGGTTCGTGTCGAGCAGGTCCAGGAAGGCCCCGTCCCAGTCCGGGTTCAGCGGGGCGAGTGCTCCCCGGCCGGAGGCGAACTCGCGGGCGGCCTCGATCACCGCCGCCTGGCGGGCCTGCCGCTGCTCGGCGGTCATCGGCACTCCGCGCACGATGCGGTCCAGGGCGGCCGGTGGTGCGGTGGCGAGCGTGGGGACGGGCGGGTCGTGCGACAGCCCGCCCGATCCGACGACCAGTACCCGCTTACCGAGGCCGGCCAGATGCGCGCCGACCGCCGCACCGAGCGCACGGACCCGCCGCATCGGTCCCAGCGGGGTCGCCACCGAGTTGACGAACACCGGGATCACCGGTTTGGCCGTGGCGTCGCCGAAGAGCTTCTGCAGCGGTTGCACGGTGCCGTGATCGACGTCCATCGCCGCCGAGATCGCCACGTCGACGTCGGCGGCGAGAACAGCTCGGGCACAGTCGGTGGCGAGGTCGGCGGGAACATCCAGCGGCCCCTGGTGGGTGCCGTAGTCACCGACCCCCTCGGCCGCGGTGCCGATGCAGAACGGCGGCATGGCCCGGTAGAAGAACCCGTTGTAGTGGTCGGGCGAGAAGGTGACCACGAGCTCGGGGTCGAACTCTGCGACGAAGTCCCGCGCTGCCGCGATCGCGCCTTCGATGTCGTCAAGGAGTTCCTGGGACGGTCCCGGAAGGTTCAGCAGCGGACTGTGCGACATGCAGCACAGGGCCATCTGTGATTTCGCCATGAGAACCGGATCCTCCTCCCTCGAGCGGCTGGACGTTCAGATGCAGCGCGGCGAGCAGCGCCGCCGACACCTCCGGCGCCCGCTGGGCGATGCACGCGGCGGCGATGCAGCGGTCGGGACGCAGGAACAGCACAGAATCGGTCGACACGTCGAACCACTTCTTCAACGCTCCCGTGCGGTCGCCCACCACGACGACGTCGGCGTCGTCGTGACCGGGCCAGCGCAGCTGGGTCATCGGCCGCGCCTCGACGAACTTCGCCCCCAACGCTTTCCAGCTCTGGAAGACGTCCTCGCCGAGCACGGCGCGCAGGTTGTTGCTCCAGCACAGCACGGCGAAACCCGATCCGAGCACATCGTCGAGAAGGACGTTCTGCGCGGCCCGGGTGTCGACGCGCGGCTGGATGAACAACGTGCCGGTCGGCGAGTTCGGCGACGGCTGCGCGTCGTGGTGGACGGCGCCCTGCAGGTACCGCGGCATCGGCTTGAAGCGCATCTCGAGGATGTAGCGCTTCAACGTCGGCACCACCGACGCGGCGTGGATCACGCGGTCCCGCAATGCGGCCACCCGGCGGTTGGTCGGCGAGATGACCCGGCCCACCATCGTGGACAGGTCGATCATCGCGCGCGCGTGCTTGCGGCGCTCGACGTCGTAGGTGTCGAGCAGCGCGTCGCCGGCATGTCCGCGGACCACCGCGGCCAGCTTCCACCCGAGGTTCGCCGCGTCACGGATCCCGCTGTTGTAGCCCTGGCCCTGCCAGACCGGCATCAGATGCGCGGCGTCACCGGCCAGCAGCAGGCGGCCCTTACGGAACGATCCGGCGATCCGGGAATGGTGGGTGTAGACGCGGTGACGGATCATGTCGACCCGCTCGGGATACGGGACGCGCTGACCGAGCATGCGCCGGACGAACTCGGGATCGTCGGCCTGCTCATCGGTTTCGTCCGGGTGGATCATGAACTCGAAGCGCCGGATGCCGTGCGCGATCGAGATCGACACGTAGGGGCGTGCCGGATCGGCGCCGACCTCGCTGTTCGGATGTCCCAGTGGGTCGTTGGCGACGTCGACCACCAGCCAGCGGGTCGAGGAGGTGGTTCCGTCGAAGGACACGCCCATCAGCCGCCGGGTGACGCTGCGGCCACCGTCGCAACCAACCACGTAACGCGCGCGTACCGGTTCCCGGTCGCCGTCGAATCCGACGGTGACGCCGTCGGCGGTCTCGGTGCAGGCCTGCATGCGGTGCCCGAACCGCACCTCCACATGATCGAACCGCTCCAGCCCCTTGAACAGTTCGGCGTCGACCATCGGCTGGACG
The DNA here is from genome assembly GCF_001545925.1 of Mycobacterium sp. NAZ190054. Classification (GTDB taxonomy): domain Bacteria; phylum Actinomycetota; class Actinomycetes; order Mycobacteriales; family Mycobacteriaceae; genus Mycobacterium. Next base: position 45,226 of record NZ_LMVQ01000549.1, read on the forward strand.
AACCCGTTGCGCTTGGGCCAGCCGAACCGCGCATCCGGTGGCGCCATCTCGGCGAGCAGTTTCCGGTCGGCGTCGAAGAAGCGCAGGATCTGGTTGGGCACGGTGTGCGGCAGCACCCGGTCGACCAGACCGATGAACTGGAACGTGCGCAGCGCTTCGTCGTCGAGACCGACTCCCCTCGGATAGTCGATGAGGGTGTCGCGTTCGTCGACGACGAGAGTCCGGACCCCTTGCAGCCCAAGGATGTTCGCCAGCGTCAGGCCGGAGGGGCCGGCGCCGACGATCACGACGTCGACGTCAGGGGTCGCCTCCGGGGTGGTCACGCGCGCCCCAGCAGGAAATCCAGATGCAACCGGTTGAACGTCTTGGGGTCTTCGTACTGCGGCCAGTGACCGCAACCGGGCATCACCTCGAAGCGGGCGCCGGGGATCATCGACGCGATACGCCGGCCCTCCTCGACGTCGGCGGTCGGGTCGTCGCTGGTCCACACCACCAGCGTGGGCGCAATGATGGCACCGTACTCGTTGGGGCCGAGCAGGTTTCGGGCCCGGATCTCGGGATCCTGCAACGCCATGATGTCGCGCATCGCGTTGACGAATCCCGGCTGGCGGTACACCCGCTGCCGGCTGGCCACGATGTCGTCGTAGTCCTTCGTCTTGTCGGCCATCAACCATTTGATCCGCGCCTGGACGGTCTCCCACGTCGGGTTCTCCGCCGCGGCCATCGACAACGTGATGATCCGCTTCATCACCTCCGGGTCGGCCTGTGAACCGCCCGCGGTGTTGAGGACCAGGCGGTCCACCCGCTCCGGCCGGTCGGCGGCGATGCGCGCGGCGACCCAGCCGCCCAGCGACTCACCGCTGATGTGCGCCCGCTGTGCGCCGATGGCATCCAGGAAAGCGGCCAGATGGTCGACGTAATGCGGTATTTCGAGCGGATGACCGGGCTTGTCGGTGTAGCCGTGACCGAGCATGTCGATCGACCACGTCGAGAAGTGCTCGGCGTGCGCCTCGAGATTGCGCACGTACGCCTCGGCGTGGCCGCCGGATCCGTGCAGGAACACCAGCGCCGGTTTGGCGGGATCGCCGGCGTGCAGGTAGCGGGTGCGGACGCCGGCCGCATCGAGGAACCCCTGGGAGAACGGGACGCCCTGCAGGTCACTCCATACGCTCTCGAACTCCGCCACCCTGCACTCCTTCCTGGAGTCCCAGCCGAGACCTCGACTGCGAGAATCAGATTCTCGAAATCTGTAAGCGTTCTGTTCATTTATCGCACATATACGTGCACTATAGTCAGAGCATCACTCTCACGACAGAGATCTGTCAAGGAAGGTCCGCATGAATCGACCGGCCGGTGATCATCTGCCCGCCGCGGGTGCACCCGGGTCCGCCGCTGCAGGTCCCAGTGCGCCCGGCTCCCAGACGCTGGCCCGCGGACTCCACGCTCTGCAGTTGGTGGCCAGCTCGCCGACGGGACTGACCGTCGCCCAGGTGGCCGACGACATCGGCGTGCACCGGACCATCGCCTACCGGCTGCTCAGCACGCTGGCACAGTTCCGGTTCGTGGCCAAGGGGGACGACGGCAGATACCGTTCGGCGGCCGCGCTGGCGGTGCTCGGCGCGTCGTTCGACAACAATGTCCGGCAACTGTGCGTGCCCACCCTGCGCGCGCTGGCCGACGAGCTCGGCACCACGGTGTCGCTGCTCGTCGCCGAGGGCGATCAGCAGGTCGCCGTCGCGGTGATGGTTCCGACGAACGTGTACTACCAGTTGTCCTTTCATGAAGGCAGCCGCTATCCGCTCGACCGCGGCGCCGCCGGGATCGCGCTGCTGGCGAGCATGCCGCCGCGCCCCGGCGAACGCGACCTCGTCCAGCAGACCCGCCAACAGGGCTGGGTCATCACCCACGGCGAGATCGAGCCCAACACCTACGGTCTGGCGGTGCCGGTGCGCCGGAAGTCACCGTCGCCGCCCACCTGTATCAACCTGATCTCGCACCGCGAGGACGTCGTCCTCGACGGCCGGGAGTCGGTGATCAAGGCGGCGAGCGACCTGTCGGCCGTCCTGAGCTGAGCCGGGCCGGGCAGCAACCATCGGAAGGAGACAGCGATGACCGAGTGGGACCATGAGGTCGACGTCGTCGTGCTGGGCAGTGGCGGTGCGGGTCTCACCGCGGCGCTGACCGCCACCGTCCACGGCGCCGCCGTCGAGGTCTACGAGAAGGCGGCCACCGTCGGCGGGACCACCGCGGTGTCCGGCGGGATCGTGTGGATCCCGGCGCACAACCGGTCGGCCGACGGCGAACTGACCGTCGAGGATGCGATGGCGTACCTGCGCGCCCAGTCGCTGGGGTACATGGACGACGAGCTCGTCGAGACGTTCGTGCGGACCGGCGCGCCGATGCTCGACTTCGTGGAGGCGCACAGCGATCTCGTCTTCGAGGTCGCCACCGGATTCCCCGACTACAAACCCGAGTTGCCCGGCGGCAAGCCCGGAGGCGGGCGATCGTTGAACGCCAAGCCGTTCGACCTCGCCCGGCTCGGCGACTGGAGCACCCGGATCACGTCGTTCCCGGCCGATTTCAGCAACGTCGGCATCGACGCCGAGACCCGCGCACGCATCCACGCGTCCGTCGACAGTGACTCCGGGGAGTTCTGCGTCGCCGGCACCGCGCTGATCGCGGGACTGCTCAGGGGCCTGCTGGACCGTGGCGTCGCACCGCACACCGAGGCGCGCGCCGTCGAGCTCATCGCCGATCCACTGGGCATCACCGGTGTTCGGATCCAGCAGGGCGGCAACGACTTCCGGGTGCACGCCCGCCGCGGCGTGATCCTGGGCACCGGCGGTTTCGAGTGGGACCGGCACCTGGTGGAGGCGTTTCTGCGGGGCCCGATGCGCGGGGCCGTCTCGCCGCCCAACAACACCGGCGACGGACTGCGGATGGCGATGGCGCACGGCGCCGACCTGGCCAACATGGGGGAAGCGTGGTGGGTCCCCGTCGTGCAGATCCCGGGTGACACCTTCCAGGGGCAGCCGCGCAGCCGCAGCGTCCGGCTGGAGCGCACCCGCCCGCGCAGCATCATCGTCAACCGGGCCGGCAGACGCTTCCTCAACGAAGCCGGTGAGTACAACTCGATGGCCGGGCCGTTCCACTTCCTCGATCCGAAGCTCGGTTACGCCAACGACCCCGCCTGGATCGTCTTCGACTCGATCCACCTCAAGCACTACGGCTTTCTCGGGGTCGATCCCGACGGGCCGGTCCCCGAGTGGTTCTGCCGGTCCGCCGATCTCGAGGAGCTCGGCGAGAAGACCGGCATCGACCCGGACGGGCTGGCCGCCACGCTCGCCGCGTGGAACGCCAACGTCGCCGACGAACACGACCCCGAGTTCGGCCGTGGCGCAAGCGCTTACGACGGCTACTGGGGTGACACCTCGGCGAACACCACCGCCGGCCGGACACTCGGCCCGATCGACACCGCGCCGTACTACGCCGTCCCGGTCTCGGTCGGCGCGATGGGCACCAAGGGCGGGCCCCGCACCGACCGCGACGGACGCGTCCTGCACGTCAACGGCACCGCGATCACCGGGCTGTTCGCCGCGGGCAACGCGATGGCCGGCGCCACCGGCAAGGCCTACGGCGGCGCGGGCGGCACCATCGGACCCGCGATGGTGTTCGGCTATCGCGCCGGATACACCGCGGCCACCGACCGGTCGGTGTCCTGACAGGAGCCGGACCGCGGCAGCCGGTCGGCTAGCCTCGTCGGTGTGACCACCACCGGCACCCGGTTCAGCGCGATACCGCGCACCGCCGCGCAGACGCGGGTGCTCGACGCCGCGCTGAACCTGATCTCCGAGCACGGTGTCAGCGGCACCTCGCTGCAGATGATCGCCGATGCGATGGGGGTGACCAAGGCGGCGGTGTACCGCCAGTTCAAGACCAAGGACGACATCGTGATCGCGCTGACCGAGCGTGAACTGGGCCGGCTGGAGGCCGCTCTGGAGGCCGCGGAGGCCGAAGAGTCGGCCACCCGGGCCCGGGAGCTGGTGCTCACCCAGGTCATCGACGAGGCCGTGGAACGCCGTCGGCACGTGGCCACGCTGCAGTTCGACCCGGTGATCATCAAATTCCTGGCCAGCCATCAGCCCTTCCAGGCCTTCATCGCCCGGCTCTATGCGGTCCTGATCGGCGATGCGGGCCGGCAGGCCAGACTCCCCGCCGCGATGCTGTCCGGCGCGATCGCCGTCGGCGTGATGCATCCGCTGGTCACCGACATCGACGATGCGACGTTGCGCCGCGAGCTGCTGCGCTACACCCGAAGACTGATCGACCTGCCCGGGTAGCTCAGCGCCCGCTGTCAACGACGATGAGTTGCGCGGCGGCGCTGTACGGGTCGGTGCGCCCGTCGGCCACCGCGTCGGCGAGCGCATCCAGCTCCTCGTGCTGACGGAGCAGGCTCTGCGCCAGGGACAGGATCTGTGAGCGCGCCCGGGCCGACCGCCGCCCGGGGTTGTCGCTGCGGTGGTGAGCCTCGATCACGTCGAGCAGTTCGTCGATGCCTTGACCTTGCGCGGCAACGAGTTTCAGGATCGGGACCGCGGTCTCGGCCCGCAGGTCCCGCACCGTCTGGTCGGCGCCCTCGCGGTCGGCCTTGTTCACCGCCACGATGTCGGCGACCTCGAGCAGCCCCGCCTTCGCGGCCTGGACCGCGTCGCCGGCGCCCGGGTTGAGGATCACCACCGTCGGGTCCGCCACCGCGGCGATCTCGATCTCGGACTGACCGACGCCGACGGTCTCCAGGATGACGATGTCGAAGTTCAGCGCCGAGACGAGCCGGATCGCGGCGGGCACGGCAGCGGCCAGGCCACCGAGGTGGCCGCGGGTCGCCACCGAGCGGATCAGCACGTCGGGATCGTTGATGTGCGCCGACATCCGGATCCGGTCACCCAGCAGAGCGCCGCCGCTGTACGGCGAGGACGGGTCGACGGCCAGCACCGCCACGCGCCTGCCGTGGGCCCGGTACGCGCCGACCAGCGCGCCGACCGTCGTGGACTTGCCCGCCCCCGGCGGCCCCGTGATGCCGACGACGCGGGCCGGGACGACGTCACCGAGCGCGCTGAGCACCTCGTCCCGGCGCGGACTCTCGACAAAGGTGAGCAGCCTGCCGGTGGCCCGCGGTGAACCTCCGCGAGCCGCGGCGATGAGGTCGTCGATGGTCACCCCCGACACCTTACGCAGGCGATTTCCCCGCCGGTGAGGGACCGTTCCGCACGCGAGAATGCTATTCTCGTATATCGAGAGTGATAATTCCAAGGAGGACGCGCATGGATATCGCGGGTAGCTCGGCCCTGGTCGTCGGAGGTGCCGGCGGCCTCGGCGAGGCGACGGTGCGGCGACTACACGGCGCCGGCGCCAAGGTCGTCGTCGCCGATCTCGCCGACGACAAGGGCAAGCAGCTGGAATCCGAGCTCGGCGTGCGCTACGTGCGTACCGACGCCACGTCGGAGGAATCCGTGCTCGCCGCGATCGCCGAGGCCGAAGCGCTTGGGCCCCTGCGTATCTCGGTGGACACCCACGGTGGCCCCGCCGGCGGCGGACGACTGGTCGGCAAGGACGGCTCCCCGCTGGGCATGGAGGCCTTCGAGACCACGATCACGTTCTACCTGACCGCGGTGTTCAACATCATGCGGCTCTCGGCGGCGGCGATCGCCAAGACCGATCCGCTCGAGGAGGGCGGCCGCGGCGTCATCGTCAACACCGCGTCGGTGGCCGGCTACGAGGGGCAGATCGGCCAGCTCCCCTATTCGGCGGCCAAGGGCGGCGTGATCGGCATGACCCTGGTCGCCGCACGTGACCTGTCCCCGTTGGGAATCCGGGTGGTGACGATCGCCCCGGGGACGATCAACACCCCGGCCTACGGCAAAGCCGCCGATCAGCTCGAGCAGTACTGGGGCCCGCAGGTGCCGTTCCCGAAGCGCATGGGCCGCTCGACCGAGTACGCGCAGCTGGCACAGAGCATCATCGAGAACGACTACCTCAACGGCGAGGTCATCCGCCTGGACGGGGCCTTGCGGTTCCCGCCCAAGTGACGCTTCAAGGCAAGGTCGCGTTCGTCGCGGGCGCCAGCCGCGGGATCGGCGCCACGGTGGCGGCCGCGCTGG
>NZ_LMVQ01000550.1 GCF_001545925.1 Mycobacterium sp. NAZ190054
CCGCTCCCCGAGTGCATTCGCGACCACAGCGCAACGAGTGTTGCAAAGGCCGCGTGATAGCCGGCGATGGGATCGCATGGGCCACGAGGGATTCGCGGCGCATCTGCCTCCGCATGACCTGTGACCCACGCCAGCCCACTCATCTGCTCCATCGTCTGGGCCATTCCGACGTTGTCACGCCACGGGCCGTCCAGACCGAACGCCGGCATGCGCACGAACACGGCGTTCGGATTCAGCTCCTTGACTCGCTCGCGAGTGAATCCGAAGGAATCAAAGACCCGTGGGGAGAAATTCTCCACCAGTACATCGCATGTGCGGATCAGCTTTTCAAATACTTCTCGCCCCTCTACCGAACCAAGATCAAGGGTCAGATCACGCTTGTTGGTGTTGATCTGGAAGAACGAGGGCGACCACTCCCACCAGGTGGGATCCTCACGATGCGACATCGCCGCGCCGCGGATCATGTCGGGACGCTGGATCGACTCCACGTGAATGACGTCTGCCCCCAGCGCTCCGAGCAGGTGGCCGACGGAGGGGCCGGCCCAGACCGCGGTCGCGTCGATGACCTTGAGGCCCTCAAAAGGCGAAGCACCAGTCGGGGAAGCCGACCGGTGGCGCGGTTCCTTGAACACCGCGCCCTGGTCCTGCCCCAGACTCGGCGCGCGCCCGCGAGGGCAGGGGCGAATGCCGTCGATCTTGTAGGAGGGCATCGGCTGTAGGAAGTCGCCATCGGGTGACGGGCCGAACGCGTTGCGGACGCTGAACTGCTCCTCGGCCAGCACGGTCTGTCCGCTGTTGACGCGGGCGACCGGTATGCGCAGCGCCGATGCCAGCTCGACGATCTCGTCGGTCGTGCGGCCGGCGAACCACGGACGAGTGAGCTCGTTCCATTCGTCGACCCGCCGGTACCGCATCGGACCGATCGCCCACGATTCGTCGCCCAGGAGATCGTCGCGTTCGATCATGAGAAGAAAGTCGTCGAACTGCTGGCGGGTGCCGGTCATGAACCCGACGAAGCCATCCTTCGTCGGCTCGATCGAAGGGCATTCCAGCACACGGGCGGCGTCACTCAGCGTTGGCTCGCCCGAAAAACTGTGCTCGACGGCGAGCCCGAGGGTCGAGGCGAATGTTGCTGCTGCGAGCCAGGAGGCGTCGACGTGCTCGCCGAGCCCGGTGACGCGCGCGCGGATGACCGCAGCAAGTGCACCGACAGCTCCGAAAAGCCCGGCACACCACTCGATCAACCGACCCCCGGCCTGGAAGGGGACTTCATCGACGCGGCCACGCCAAGCGATGGAACCGCCTTCGGCTTGCACGGTGAACTCCGTCGCTGGGCGGTCGGCCCAGGGCCCAACCCGCCCGTACGGGGTAACCGACAGCACGGTCAGGCCAGGAAAACTCTGTCTCCAGCCGGCGACGTCGATGCTTGCGGGAACGTCGGACTCGATGACAAGGTCCGCCTCGCGCACCAGCGCACGGATCGAGTCATCATCGGGGGCACCGACAATGGAACGCTTTGAGGCATTGAGGAATCGAAAGAGGGCTGAGTCCTTGCCGTCGAGTGCCTCGCCGTAGACCGCACGTCGACGCAGCGGGTCGCCCTCGACCGGCTCGACCTTGATGACGTCCGCGCCTGCATCCGATAGGAGCTTGGAGGCATACGCGCCGGCGATTCCGGTGGAGAAGTCGACGACATTCAGGCTGTGCAAAATATTCATCGCGACCTTCGGGGTGGGATCTTCATTCAAATGCCGGGGGGTCACTACTGCGGCCGCGTCCGGTTTCGCCAAAAGGGTTCGCGCAGTTCGCGCTTCAATACTTTCATCGAAGCGTTCCTCGGTAGCGCGTCGACGACGTCAATCGAGCGCGGACACTTGTAGGCAGCGAGGGCTGAACGGCAGAGGGTTATCAGTTCGGACGGGTCTACCCGATGGCTGTCGTCGCATTCGACGACCGCGTGGACAGCCTCGCCCCACCTTTCATGCGGTATGCCGATGACGGCAGCATCCAACACAGCCGGGTGTTGCTTGAGAACGGTTTCGACCTCGGCGGGATACACGTTCTCTCCGCCGGACACGATCAGGTCCTTGATCCGATCCCGCAGAAACAGGTAGCCCTGGTCATCGAGGTATCCGGCGTCGCCAGTTTTCAGCCAACCGTCGCACAGGACATCGGCAGACTCCTCCTCGCGTTGCCAATACTCCTTCATCTGAACCGGTGTCTTCGCGAGGATCTCACCGGTTTCGCCTGGCGCGCATTCCCGCCCGTCGGCGGCGACGATGCGAATGTCGACGCCGGGGGCGGCTCGACCAACGGAGCCGAGAAGTTCGGGGCGTTCGCCTGACAATGCCCGCTGATGGTCGAGGTGAGTGAGCATGGTGATCACGGGTGATTCGGTCTGGCCGAACGCCTGCGCAAACTCACAACCGAAGGTTTCGATGGCTCGGCGTAGGGATTCCTTGGTGATGGGGGCGGCTCCATAGCTGATCGAGCGCAGATTGGCGTAGGACCGCCGAGTCGCCCCAGGTACGTCTAGCAGCATCTGGATCATCGCGGGTACCAAGGCGGTGGTCGTGATCGCCTCTTCGTCGAGCACTCTGAGCACCTCGGCCGGGACGAAGTCTTCCTGTATGTAGAGCGATCCGCCGGTACTGAGCGCGAACAGGCTCATCAACGCGCCGACATGGTAGAAGGGCGCGACGACGAGGATCCGTCCGCCCACGAGGGCCGGGCTCAGCAGCGTCAGCTGGGTCATGTTCGCCGATATGGCCGCATAGTCGATGACGACTCCCTTGGGAGTCCCCGTCGTTCCGCTTGTGTACATGATGATTGCGCCGCACCCAGGCTCGGCGGCGACGACCTCACGGGGTGGGTCGTCAGCCGCAGCGACCCATTCGGAATAGTCGATCCACCCCGACGGAGGGACCGCCGACGCTGCGACGAGCCGAATTCCGGGCGGAAGAGAATCCTGCACCGTGGCTATCTGGCCGACGAGCGGGCCAACTCCGATCAGCAGCCGCGTGCTCGCGTCGCGCAATATTGACGACCACTCCGCGGGAGCCAACCGCGCGTTGAGCGGTACCAACACGACACCGGCGAGCATCGTCGCGAGATAGATTGCGGCGTATTCGGCGTGATTCTTCGCCAGTACCGCAACCCGGTCGCCGGGTTCGAGTCCGAGGCTTCGCATCGCAACCGCCAACTGGTGGGAGCGGGAGACCAACTCCGCGCGCGTGAGGGTCGTGCCGGCGGAGTCGCGCACGGCCTCGGCGAGAGGGTCTTGCCGCGCCTGCCACGCGACGAGTTCGGGGAGGAACGCGACGGCGGGGACCGCTACAGCTGGCGTTGTCGGCGCTGTCGTCAACGAATGTTCCTTTCCCGCATCAAATGAAGGCGCGTCGAGGGCTAGTTGTAGAGCCATGTCTGTAGGACCTCAGCGGTGTCCGCACCGAGCTTCGGCGCGGGCGGCCCGTCGAATCCGGGTCGAAAGTTTGGCTCGACGAACCGGATCGGATCGCCCAGTACCGGAGCGGGATGCCCGTCGACGATCTGGCTCAGCCCGCGAGCGACGAAATGGTCCTGCTTGGGCAAGTCGATCGGCTCGACCACTTCCCCGCCGGGCACATCCCACTCCACGAATCGCTGGGTCCATGTCGCCGCGGAGGCCTGCGCGAAGATCCCCTCGAGCTCCGCCCGAAGGCTGTCGGCCCCACGGCCCATCTCTCCGTGGTCTTCCTCACTCGTCCCGCTCCAGTGCTCGAGAAGGTCGGGGCGTCCGACCTTCGAGCAGAAGTTTGCGAAGAACTTCCGCTCCAATGCGGCGAACATGACTACCCGCCCGTCGGCCGCCGTGTACACCCCTGCCAAAGGGGAGGAAAGACTGCGCGGATCGGCGGCACCAGAAAGCACCGAACCGATCACGACGCGGTGTGCCTCGGCGCCTGCATCCCACATCGACGCGTCGATGTGGGCACCACGGCCCGTCGCTCGCGCGTGTTGAACCGCTGCGACGGTGGCAAATGCTGCGTTCGCGACCCCGATTTCCAGGCAGAAGGCCAAAACCTTGCTACCTTCTTGACGATCGCCGTCGCTCGTCAAAGTCATGCACCCCGACAGCGAGTCCATGACATAGCCGTGCGACGGAAGTTGGGCCAGTGGACCATACTGGCCGAAGCCGGAAAGCGAGCACACGACCAGGCTGGGCTTTCGCTCACGCACCGCGCGCCAGTCGAGCCCGAGCTTGTCAAAAGCTCTGGGACGCGACCCCTCGACGACAACATCGGCCGTATCGGCCAGTGCAAGAAAGGTCTTCAGGCCGTCGGGGTCCTTGAGGTCAAGCTCGATGCTCTTCTTTCCGCGGTTGAGCATCTCGAAGAGCAGACCAGAATCACCAACCAGCGGAGGCGCCCAACGGAGGGCATCGCCGTGCTTGGGCTGTTCGACCTTCACGACTTCGGCACCGAGATCAGCCATCTTCCGCGTCATCATGGGACCCGGCAACAGGTGTGCAAGCTCGAGCACTTTGATCCCGGCGAGGGGCGTGTAGCTCACCCGACGCTGCTTCGCGCGCCCGGCTCGACACTCCCGTAGGTATCGGGCCGCGAGTCCTCGTCGAGAAGATCGAAGTGGTCGATGAACCGCTCCGCCTTTGCCACGTCGCTCCTTTGGATAAGTTCGCCAGTATCCCAAGTCATCGCAAGACACCACACATGCGAACCGGACATATGATCAGTGAGTACTTACTGACTACCGGTTCATTGTTACCCCGGGCGTTCGCGATGTCAACCGTGGGCCGGGCGTCCAGCCGCCGGCGCGAGTAACCCAGTCGCCTCGGGCCGACCGCCCGGCGTTTGGCTGCCGGCGCTACACACGTAGCACGCCAGATCGGCGATGCGCTGCTACACCAACGGCGTTGTGCCGGTGTACGTATGGCGCGAGTTCATGGCGAGATGCCCTCCGCTAGCGAGCGGCTTAGCCGGCCCGCCAACCCGCGGTTGACATCGTGCAACCGCGGGAGTAAACACTGAGGGACGACTAAAGTCAGTAATCGCTTACTGTACATCGCGGACCGGCTCAAGATGCGCTGTCTGGTGATGACTGGGACACCCGGCGGGCGTACTCAGCAGGGCCTGGCCGGCACGAAGGACGTCGTCGACGGCAGTTAAGTCTGAAGCACGACGGGTGCCAATTGAACGGAGGTTGTGCTGTTATGACGACCAAACAGATGCACGATGCGACGGCGGATCAGAGCGAGGACATCAGCCTCGAGCCGTTGATGGTCTTTTCATCTGACACCCATGTGGGGCCACGACCAGAAGACCTTCGACCTTACTGCGAGAAAAGGTACTTGCGGCAATTCGACGAATTCGCCGGCTCGGAGTCGGCGTCGGTTGCCGTGTACAAAGAGATGTTCCTGAACACATTCTCCGACGCGTACCGAAGAGGCAGCCACCGAAACCAACTGACCGAAGGCCACCATGATCCGCATGCGCGACTGCGTGATATGGATCGTGACGGCGTTTCTGGCGGCGTGATATTCCATAACTCACTGAACGGTCAACCGTTTCCCTTCGACGTGATGAACACCTTCGGCAACAGCGTTCCGAGCGCCGAAGACCGGGAGCTCGTCGGTGTTGGACGCACTATCTACAACCGCTGGTTGAGCGATTTTTGCTCGGTCGAGCCGGAGCGCAACGTCGGGTTGGCACAGTTGCCGTTCTGGGATATTCCTGCTGCGATCAAAGAGCTTGAAGCCGCAGCCGAGTCCGGCTTGAGGGGAGTCAATTTTCCTGCTCCGGGCACTTTCGGGATGGCTCAGCCCGACGAAGAAGAGTTCGATGACTTTTTTGCGGCCTGCGCCGCACTCGATATGACGTTAGCGACGCATATCGGGGCGCTGCCACCGCCCGCGGGACGCAACGGCGGGATTCTGAGCCAGACCCCTGCATTCCACCGTTTCACGCTATTGGATACGACAGAGTGGGGGCTGCGGACTATCCGGATGCTTACCCTACACGGCGTTTTCGAACGTCACCCAAATTTGAAGCTGATCGTTACCGAATTGCCGGGAAACGACTGGGACGGCACGAATGCGAAAATGGATTCAGTGTATTACTCGCCAGAGATTCGAAAAGATTCAGTGTTGTCAAAGCCGCCCAGCGAGTACACGGGGACCAATCTGTGGATCGGAAACAGCTTCCAGTCGCGTTCCGAAGCCACAGGGGCGATCGACATCGGCCGTGCAGATCGTTTCTTGTGGGGCTCGGACTACCCGCACCCCGAAGGCACCTGGAGCTACCCGGAGAGCGACGATGAGTATCCGATGACCCGGCTCGCGCTGGCCAACACCTATCACGGCCTCCCGCTGGACAAGGTCCGCCTGCTTGCTGGTGAAAACGCCGTCGACTGTTACCCCCGATTGGACCGGGCCGCGTTGCGCAAAGTCGCAGACCGCATCGGACCCAGCGTCGAGGAAATCATGTCCCCACCCGACGTCGACCGTGATTCACTCATCGAGGCGACGGGCACCCTTGCCTTCCGCACCGGTGGCGCCTGGGACTGACAACACCCAAGGAGGGATCCCCGGTGTCCGCTAGCGAAAACAAGGCAGCCATCCAGGCCGTTTTCGACAAATTAGCCGTCGATCCGATGCAGGTCTTCACCGCACTCACCGAGCTCTGCCATCCCGACGTCGAAACCTTGGAGGCACCGGGCTTCTCCTATGGCGGAACTTATCGAGGCGTCGATGGCCTGATACAGGCCATGCTCATGGCGAGCGCCCAGATGACCGACATGTCCAAAGCTCGAGTGGAGGAGATCGTCGCCGACGGCGATCATGTGATCGTGCGCATGCGCGTCCCTTGGGAGCTGCCCCCCGAACCGGCTGGTGAGGCGTTGGTGTCGGAGTGGTACACGTTCCGCGGCGGCAAGATTGCGCGCATCGAGCCATTCTTCTGGGACCTATACGGCCGTGCTTAGGTATAGCTCAAAGCGGTTGCCCTGCACCGGGTTCCGGCGGCGGAACAGCCATCGAACCGGTATCGAAAAGCTCGGGATCCCCGAGTTACCGGACTGGCGAAGTCGACTCGGTGCCGGCAATTCTCACGCAGTTGAACCCGCGCCCAGTGGTTTTCGCGGCACCTTCGAATCGCACAATTGGTTGGCGAAGGCCTTTGCCGCCGAGGTGGTTCCGATGTCAGATGGATCGCTTGGGTGCATATCCCGCGATGTTGCCGAAGCCCCTACCCCACCTTGGTCCTGGCGCGGACGTTTTTTCCGGACCTGTTCAGCGGTGAAGGCGATCGCCGGATCGGCGCGCCCAATTCGTGATTACTTCAGCACCGGAGTGCCGCAGAATGCGGTCATGTCGGTGCCGCGCGCGTATTCTCGCATCCACAAGTCGGCCGATTCGGGCACCGGCTGGTTGGTCGGGTCGTGGTGAGGAAGCTGCGCCAAAAATAGCCACCACAACATGGAGGCGATGTTGCGGGTCGGGACGGCGTGAAACGGAGCGGGCACACCGGTCTTGGTGCGTTGAGAACGCGTCAACCGCGGCATCTTCACTTTCATGGCATCGACAAGCGAGATGACACGGTCCGACTCCGGGACGACCCGATCGATTTCGGCTGCGATGTGTTGCGTCACAGTGGCGGAATGCTTGAAGGTCTGTGGCGCATACTTCGTTCGGGTCCACCGGTTGGGGGTGAGGTACTGGTACAGCACCAGACCGGAACTGCGGTGCTCGATCTCTTCGACGAAGTGCCACATCATCAATGATGCGACTCGCTGATCCCCAGGTTCGAGCAGTGCTTCACGGTGGTCCAGAACTACTTTCAGCAGCGGGGCGAAGCAGCCCTCGATGTTGGCTATGTAGGACAGGTGGAACTCCAGGTCGTGCGCCGCGAGCAGTTCCTCGTAGGACGCAACCGCGTGCTGGTACGCATCCTCGAGTGCGGGGTATTGCTCGATGAGCGCCAACATGTGTTTCCGGTGCGCGGAGGCGTGCTGCGCTTCCTGACGCAGAAAAGCTTGGGCCTCCGCCGCGATTTCAGGGTCGACGAACTTGTCCTGGGCCATGCGGACCACGCTGATGATGTATTTCTCGAACGAAACGACGCCGAAGGAGACCAGATTGCAAAAGGCCGAGAAGATGGGATTCTCCGGCTGCCAGTTGAAAGGTACGGATCTGTCGAATTCGAACGGAATCTTACGAATGACGAGGTCTGTCATCGTGCGAGGTCCTCCCGTGAGCGAGCGTCCCGATTAGATGGAAAGTGCGCAATCGCGATCCGTCCTGGTGGCAGCGGCACCTCGGGAGCCATGAGGGCGCACGCCACAGGCGCTGCCTTCGTCCACTCCCCGGAGGCCAATCCGACCGCTGCTTGTAAGTATGCGCTTACAAACGTCTCGTGTAAAGGGGCCGAAGATGTTTCGGACTTCCAATGAAGCGCCCGGTCGCGCCGCCCGATGCGACCATCTCGAGCGGTTGCGGGGCCACCGGACCGCGGGATACATGGGTCGGCCAACTCGGGCTGTCGCGACCGCATGTCTGCCGAGCTAGCGTGCGAGCGAGCATGCCGGCCGACTTGGCGGGCAGCGAATCCGTTTGATTTACCGGCCATCACGTCGAACTAATCGAGCGGCACGTTCACGTTTTTCAAGCTGACGTACTCCAGGACTCCGGCGAGGCCGCCTTCACGGCCGTACCCACTTCCCCGGACGCCCCCAAACGGCGCATTCGGCGTGAAAGGAGGAACCGTATTGATGCTGACGCCGCCGACGGCAAGGTCCTCGGCAACCCGGTGGGCGCGCTTCAAATCGCGAGTATGGATGTACCCGTGGAGTCCGAACTGCGTTGCGTTGGCGAGCTCCACCGCCTGGCGTTCCGTGGAGAATGGTGTCACGGCTAGCACCGGTCCGAACACCTCTTCCTGCGCGAGGACAGAAGAGTTGTCAACGTCGACAACAACGGTCGGTTCCACGAAAAATCCATCGGCGAGCTCGCCATCAGCTCGCGCGCCCCCGAGAATGACACGTGCGTCGGAGCCGCCTGCGCCTCCGCCGATCGCGCCAAGAATGCGCTCCACCGCCCGCTCATTGATGACGGGGCCAATCGTGGTGCGGGAATCCAACGGGTCCCCCATGACGCCGACCTTCGCAAGCTCGAGCACGCGGTCGACGACTTTTGAGTAGATACTCTCCTGCACGAGTAAGCGGGTGCCGTACACGCACCCCTGCCCGGCGGTGCCGATGACCATGAGCACCGTCTGCGCGAACCCGGGATCGTCCAAGTCGGCATCTTCGAACACGATGTTCGCCGATTTGCCTCCGAGTTCAAGAACGGCAGGCGTCAGATTCTCCGCTGCGGCCGCCAGAATCTTGCGCGCGACGACGGGTCCTCCGGTGAATGAGATCTTGCTGATCGAGGGGTGCCGTACGAGTGCCTCGCCGACGTCCGGTCCGCCCAAGACGACATTGACCACTCCTGGCGGCACCCCTGCGTCGAGCAGGAGTTCACCGATTCGGACGACTCCGAACGGCCCCGTCTCGGGTGGGCGGATAACGACGGTGTTCCCAGTCGCGAGCGCGGGCGCGAGCTTGATGACTGCGCTAAGGAACGGGACGTTGTACGGTGTCAGCGCGGCGATCACGCCAAGGGGTTCGTAGCGGACGTAGTCCAACGATCGTCGCGGATACACCTGGACGAGCTCACCTGCGCATTTGTCCGCCCATCCGGCGAAATACTCCAGGTTGTCGGCCATCACACCCATTACTGGCCGACCTACCGGTCCTCCGGTTTCCAAGGCCATGATTGTTGCAAGCTCGTCTTCGTGGGCGCGAATGCGTTCGGCGATTCGCAGCAACAACCGCCGTCGCTCGTTGGCTGGGGTGTGACGCCAACTCTCAAATGCCTTGGCGGCGTTGTCAACTGCGGCGTCCACATCGCTTGTGTCGGCCGTCGCAAACGCAGGCAGGGGGCGTCCGGTCGATGGATCACAATGCTGCATTGTCGAGCCCGTCGACCCTTGGACCCACTCGCCGCCGATCAACATTCGACCTTCCGGCAGGACGCTGACAGCTTCCGCATGACGCTGGACCAGGCTCATGGTTGCACCTCTGCGGTTGCTCGCTGCGCTCCTGTCACCGCGGAACTCCTTCCGTCAAGCTCATTGTAAACGCTCACTTATCTTTGTGCGGACCAATGGCAGCCTTGTCAAGTTTCTTGAGCGGGTCGCGAGCGGCGTCGACACCCGGCCGGTTCGGATAACGAAGCCTCAGTTCGTCAACCGCATGGCCGCCGTGCGGAACACGGCCTCATCCGCCACCGGTGCGCCGAGAGATCTTCAGCTGCGCACCGGATTGTGATTGAAACCGGTCAAGAGCAAGTGTCCGGCGTCGACCGGTATGTCAAGGCCGGTGATCTTCGATGCCAGTTCGGAGTTGAGGTAGACCGCGGTCTTGGCGATTTCATCGGGATCCATGAATGCGGTGTCTCGCAGCGGGTTGCTGGAGTGGCCGGACTCCAAGGCCTCCTCGCGTGTGCCTTGGTCGTGGCCGTTCATCATCGCCCAACCGTGAGGGTTGTCCACCATCGGGGTCAGCGTGCCCCCAGGCAAGATCGCGTTGCACCTGATCCCATAGGGAGCGAGTTCGAGGGCGATGGACCTCATCAGCCCGACGGCCCCGTGCTTGGCAGCGGTGTAGTGAGCCCAGGCAGGCGCCGGGCGGATCCCATTGAGCGACGAGACGATCACGATCGAGCCGGATTTGCGCTCGATCATGTGTGGCGTCACCGCCTTGGCTGTCTTCCATACGCCGGTCAGGTTGACGTCGATCATGTCGCCCCACTGCTCTTCGGACAGCTCCCAAAACGATCCGAGGTTGAAGATGCCGTGGTTGATGATCACACAGTCGATCTGGCCAAACTCGGCGATACCGGCGGCCACGACGTCGTCCATCTCCTTGGAGGACCGGGTATCGGCCTTGTGCGAAAGTGCGCGCCGGCCCAAGGCTTCGACCTCGCGCACCGTCTCGGCAAGATCCTCCTCGGTGGCCATGTCGTAGAGGACCGTGGAGATTTGCTCAGCGATATCGGTGACGATGACGTCGGCACCCTCGCGCGCCGACCACACGGCATGCGCACGACCTTGACCACGGGCAGCGCCCGTAATTAGCGCCACCTTGCCCTCGAGCAACCCCACTTCGTACTCCTTACGTTGAACCGCGATGAGCCGTAACGATTTTGACTGCGATGGGGCGTAACGCTAACAGACGTTGTCGCTTGACAACAAGAGTGCTACGCTCGCCTCGGCGCCTTTGCATCGCCTGGGCGCTAGCTTGCAACCAACTGCATATGCGTTCGTGAGGGCAATCCGGCTTATCGAATATCCATGACTGCGCTGCGCTGGCATCAGACTGGGAGCGTCCGACCATCTTTCCTTGATCTCGGCGATGTCAACCAATTCGAGCAAGCAAATCGAAGTTTCGCTCTGTGCAGGGATTAACCCCGTTGCCGCTTCGCCAGACCTGTTTTCGAATTGAGGACCATGCATGACTATTGGTGAAGTTCCCACGACAAGCGACGACACGCCGCGCGGGTCCAGCGCTGACGAGATCGCCGCGGTCATTCAGATCCAACGCAAGGCCTTTCTGCGCGACGGCCCACCCTCGTTGGCGCAGCGTCGACATCGAATGGACCGCCTCGCGGCGCTGACATTCGACAACGCTCCGCAACTCGCCGAGGCCATAAACATCGACTTCGGCAACCGCCCGGTGCAGACGACCATGTTCACCGAAGTGCTTGCCAGCATCAGCGATACCGAATACATCCGGAAACACCTCGGGTCTTGGATGCGGCCGCGGCGCGTCAACGGGATAGCGCGACCTCTCGGATTGCGCTATGCAGTTCACTACCAGCCATTGGGTGTAGTCGGCGTGATGGGCGCGTGGAATTTTCCGTTGACCTTGCTCATTCAGCCGACCATGGAGGCGTTGGCCGCGGGGAACAGAGTGGTGCTCAAAGCGCCCGAAGGAGCGCCGCAAACGTCTGCCCTGATCAAGAACCTTGCTCCTCAGTATTTCGAACCCGACGAATTGGTGGTCTTCACCGGCGGTCCGAGCACAGCCGCAGCGTTCGCTTCCTCAGACCTCGATCACCTGTTCTTCACCGGTTCGGCGGCCGTCGGCCGCCTGGTACAGCGAGCTGCGGCGGATCACTTGGTGCCCGTAACGCTCGAGCTCGGCGGCAAGAACCCGGCGGTTGTCGCACCGGATGCCGACATACGCCGCGCCGCCCAGCGGATCGCGAATGCTCGACTGATCAACAGCGGGCAGGTGTGCCTATGCCCCGACTATGCCCTTGTTCCCCGTCAGTCCCTCGACGTTTTCGTCGACGCCGTGCAGTCCGAGTATCGGCGCCTATTTCCCACCGTTCTGGACAACCCCGCGTTCTGCAACATCATCGACGACAAGCACTTCCACCGCATTGTGGGTCTCGTTGAGGATGCCCGGCGTAAGGGCGCCGTCGTCGTGGAGGCCGCGCCGCCGGGGGAACCACTACCGTGTGCGCAGCAGCGCCGGATTGCACCCACTGTCCTCTACAACGTGACCGACGAGATGCTCGTGATGCACGAAGAAGTGTTCGGACCTGTGCTGTGCGTGCGCAGCTATGAGCAGACCGACGAGGTGATCGATTACCTCAATGATCGACCGTCGCCGCTCGCCGCATACTGGTACGGGCCCAACTCGGCGGAGTTTCGTCGGTTCTGCCAAAGGACTTTCAGCGGCGGCGTCTCGCGCAATGACATGGGTCTTCACGCCTCCGTCAACGGTGCACCTTTCGGTGGGGTGGGAGAAAGCGGTATGGGCAGCTACCACGGCAAGGCAGGATTCGAGACGTTCAGTCATCGGCGCACGATCGCGCAGTCTCGTCTCCCATGGAGCGTGACATCGCTGATGAATCCGCCAGTCCCCCCTTGGCTGAACAAGGCGATGTCAATTGCGCTGAAGCTCCAGCGTGCCCGACTTGCACGACGCATCAAGGGCTTTCGTCCATAGGTTGGTCACAACCGCATTTTGGGCCCCGGGTCGCTCCGGTCAGAACGTCGAGATGGCCACATTGAACTTGTAGAGTCACTGCGCTGCAGTCACTTCGGCGCCTTGAGACATTGGCCGCAGTATTGGATCGTGTGACCACCACGCGCTGCGGTGCCGGCGCTCGCCGTACAACCGGCACTCGTCCGCATCCGGTTCCTGCGTGCCGTGAAACTTCCTTGACCTTTCACTAACAGCTATGAAACTATCTGGTTGGTTTGCGTTTACTTACCGACTGTTTGATGGCTGGCACCCGATGGGCGGACCCCCCGAAGATGACTAGAAAACCTGTAGCTCCAACACAACTGAGCGTCGCGCCGAGCCGTGCGGGTACCGGCGGGCTCACCGTCGTCACCAACGTGCTCGCGGGCCTGGGCAGTGTGTTCTTGGTATGGCAGGTGTGGACGCTGACGGCCTGGCTTCTCGACCACCCGCACCAAATCACGCAGTTCCGCGATCCGAACACCGCCAGCTTCTGGATCGCTCGCGTCCTCGAGGTCATCGGCGTCATCGTCGCCGTCTTGGTCATCCGCTATGCGGTGCAAGACTGTCGCCGCGCAGGCAGGCTCACCTTCGATGCCAAACTTGTCATCGCAGCGCTCTCTGCGGCATGGCTCGACCCGACGGTCAACGCGATGGCGCCGGTGTGGTTCTACAGCTCCAACTTCGTCAACCTGAACGCGTGGACCGGGAACATGCCGTTCATTATCAACCCCGACGCCGGCCGCCTGCCAGAACCCGTCCTGTTGATCGCGTCGTTCTATCTCGGCATGTTTCCCGTGTTGGCTTTCCTGCTCAACCGCGGCATGCGATTCCTGCAGCGTCGGAATCCGGACATCTCGGCCGTGAAGCTGATGGCTGTCAGCTTCGTGACTGTCATGGTGGGCGGAATTGCATTTTCTATCCCGATGTACTTCCTCCGGCTAGTTGCGGCACCCGGTTCGCCAGAAGTTCTATCGGTCACCGGCGGCGGAGCAACGCGGTACCCCATACTCGAGCCGGTCATCTTCGCGTCGATCAGCACCGGCCTGGCGATGGCGCGGTGGCTCAAGGACGACCGCGGAAATTCGCTCGTGGTCGAGCAGCACCCGCCCACCCGTTCCCCACTGCGAGCGCAGGTGATCAGCCTGCTCGCGTTGATCGGACTCGCGAACATTCTGCTTTTCGCGGCCAATTCCCTAATCGTCATGCAGGGGTTCTTTGCCTCCCCCTACAACGAAATGCCTGCCCATCTGGTCAATGAGATGTGTGACGCACCCGGATACACCGACACGGTATACGGCCCCTGCCCAGGATCTCCTGGATTCAAAATGCCCATCCGCGAGCTCCCGTAACGCGCAGGCCGACAGAGATACCGGGAGGAAGCGATGAGCGAACACGAAGTCAAGATGGTCATCTTGACGACCGACGACCTCGACGAATCGATCCGGTTCTACAGCGAGACCCTCGGCATGCCGTTGAAATTTCGCGACGGAGCCCACTTCGCCGCCCTCGACGCCGGCCGGATCACCCTCGCGCTGGCCACCGACGTGGACCATCCCATCCCCGGCCAGGCCGTCGTCGGGATCAAGACCGCCGACGTCGACGCGGCGGCCAAGGCCGTCGAGGCTAGCGGCGGCGGCATCGTGAAAGGCCCCTACGACGACGCCCACGAGCGCCGCGCCGTGGTCTACGACAACAAAGGCAACGGCGTGGTCTTCTACAAGCCGCTGGCCCGATGAACAACGCTGACGTCGGCACGCGGGCCACCGAAGCGTTGGACTTCTTCATCGAGGCGGACGAGCAATGCCTTCGTCAGAGTTGGGATCTGCTAATGAATCGCACGGTTGAAGTATCCGCGACCTTGTCATGAAGCGCCCTGGACATCCCGGGACGCGCCGCGCTTCCTCGAAGGAGAGAGCCGCCGAGGTGTGGGCGGTGGGTGCCGAGTTGGGTACCGAACAAGGCGACCGACATGCCAACCGGCCGCCGTCAGCAGCATCTCGGTCTCGTCGGACCGGTCCGGATAGCTGGCCATAGCAGCTTCGAGCCTAAGCCGTTGGTCCGCGCTTTCGGCGCACTTCTCGTTGATGCCCTAACCTTCCAGAAGCGACTGTCCCAAGCACTCACCACGCTGCACGCCCGGCAGTATCGCAAACGTCGCCGACCCCACGGTCGTGATCCACTGGTTCAACTACCAACGTGATCCGGCGCGCCAGTTCCGATCCGCGATCGCTTTCACTGTCGGGTTCTGCTCTGGACTGTGCGGGCGAATTCATTCCAGTAGCGGCGACGATCCTGCTCCTGCTGGACCCGTTGCACTTCCTTTTGCAGCCGAACAGCTTTCACCGTCATCGGCTACTGGGGCGGTCGAGTTCATCCCAGGTGTCCATCTCGGCGCAGATGCGGCGCTTGGCGCATCGCCGCCGGGGTTCCGACTCGTGTGTAGGCCCACTCCCAGTCGTCATTCGACCAGCGCTTGTCCGGCGCGGGCCGGTGACGCCGCAACACCTTCACGGCCCGCCAAGTGGGTGGGCCAGTGCCTGCGCGCCGACACCGAGGATGCAGGTGCAACGGTATTCACGGTCAAACCCATGGCTTGTCGGGCTCGTGCTGCTCAGTTGCCTGCGTGGCGGTCAGCGTGGTTCGGCCTCGTACCCGTCCAGCAGCGGTTGGCCACCGCGGACAGCCGTGCAGAAATGGTCGCCATGGCGGGGCGGCGACGGCTTTCGTTGCCTTACTGATGGGCGAGTTCCTTACTGGCGAAACGGCCGGCGCGTCGAGCGCGCTGTGGCCACCGCTGTACAGGTTCGTACTGTAAGCGTTACAGTAACTGCGTGGAGACACCGGTACAGGACCTCGCGAAGGACGAGCCCATAGACCTGCGCGACCCCTACCCCATGTTCGCGCGCCGCAGGGCCGAAGGCGGGGTGTTCCGCGGGTCGGTGATGGACTGGTCGAAGACCCCGGACTCACTGCGGCCCGAAAACCTGTACGCGGCGGTCTCCTTCGACGCGGTCAACCGGGTGTTCCGCGACGGCAAGGTGTTCAACTCCCGGATCTACGACTCCACAATCGGGCTGTTCATCGGCCCGACGATCCTGGCCATGGAGGGCAAGACCCATTGGGAGCACCGCAATCTCGTCTCGGCGGCGTTCAAGTCGAGATCACTGGCCCGGTGGGAACCCGAGATCGTGCGACCGGTCGTCAACGGCCTGATCGACGAGTTCATCGACAACGGGCGGGCAGACCTGGTGCGTGACTTCACCCTGGAGTTCCCCACCCGGGTGATCTCCCGGCTGCTCGGCCTGCCCGAAGAGGACCTGCCGTGGTTCCGCAAGCGCGCCGTCGAGCTGATCAGCTACACCGTCAAGTACAAGAGGGCGTTCGAGGCTTCGGCGGCGCTGAAGGACTATTTCCTCGACCAGATCGACAAGCGGCGGTCCGCCCCGACCGAGGACATCATCGGCGATCTGGTGTCCGCCGAGATCGACGGCGAACAGCTGAGCGACGAGGCTATCTACTCGTTCCTGCGGCTGCTGCTGCCCGCCGGCCTGGAGACCACGTTCCGGTCGTCGGGCAATCTGCTCTACCTGCTGCTGACCCATCCCGAGCAGTTCGCGGCGGTCAACGCCGACCACGAGTTGATCGGCGCGGCGATCGAGGAAGGCCTGCGTTACGAGACACCGCTGACGACCGTGCAGCGTTTCGCCAACGAGGACACCGAGATCGACGGAATCGCGATACCGGCCGGCTCGGTGATCGACGTGTGCATCGGTTCGGCCAACCGCGACGAGGCCCGGTGGGACCGTGCCGAGGACTTCGACATCCTCCGGAAGCGGACGCCGCACATCTCGTTCGCCGCCGGGGAGCACACCTGCATGGGACTGCATCTGGCCCGGATGGAGACCCGGGTGGCCGTCGAGACCTTGCTGACCAGGCTGTCCGACATCCGGTTGCTCACCGATGACGATCCGCACATCCACGGCCAACCGTTCCGGTCACCGACCGCCCTGCCGGTGACCTTCACCCCCGCCTAACAGGGATCAGCGCTGCCGGCGCTCGCGCCGGGCGATGGTCTTGGTTTCCAGGTACTGCTGGAAACCTTCGATCCCGCATTGCCGTCCTACCCCGCTGCTCTTGTAGCCGCCGAACGGCGCGTCGGCGCCGTAGAACATGCCGCCGTTGACGCCGAAGGATCCGGTACGGATGCGCCGGGCGATGCTCATCCCCCGCTCCGCCGAACGCGACATCACCGCACCGGCAAGCCCGAACGCGCTGTCGTTGGCCAGGCGCACCGCGTCGTCGTCATCGTTGAACGGCAACACCACCAGCACCGGCCCGAAGACCTCGTCCTGCGCGATCGCGGCACTGTTGTCGACGCCGACCACGACGGTCGGCGCGACGAAATGTCCGTCCCCGAGGTGCTCCGGCAATCCCTCGACCGGACCCCCTCCCACGGTGATCTCGGCGCCGACACGCCGGGCACCCTCGATCGCGGTGAGTACCCGGTGTTTCTGCGCGGCGCTGATCACCGGCCCGACCAGCGTGCCGGGGTCGACCGGATCCCCCACCGGCATGGCCTGATACGCGGCGGTGATGTCGGCGACCGCCTGCTCGTACAGCGACCGGTGGATCAGCATCCGGCTGGTGGCGGCGCAGGCCTGCCCGGCGTGCACGCAGACTCCCATCGCCGTCGGGACGATCACCGCCGGGTTCGCATCGTCGAGCACGATCGCCGCCGACTTCCCGCCGAGTTCCAGGAACATCCGCTTCATCGTGTCCGCGCCCTGGCGCATCAGCAGCTTGCCGACCGCGGTGGAACCCGTGAACGAGACCAGGTCCACCCGCGGGTCGGTGCCCAGCAGACCGGCGACCTCGTTGGACGGGGTGGGTACGACGTTGACCACACCGGGTGGGATGTCGGTGTTCTCGGCGACGAGCCGGCCCAGTCGGGTGGCGTTCCACGGCGTGTTCGGGTCGGGTTTGAGGATGACGGTGTTGCCCGCCGCCAGAGCAGGACCCAGCTTGTTGAGGATGACCTCGATCGGGAAGTTCGACGGCGTCACCGCCGCGACCACCCCGACGGGTTCCTTGACCACGGTGCGGATGTTGCGCGCACCGAACAGTCCGCCGCCGTCGAGCACCCGCTCCCACTCGAACGTGTCGATCAGACCCGCCGGGTAGCGCAGCGACTCCGCCAGCGGCCAGTCCAGCTGGGCGGATTCGGTCGTCATCACCGGGCAGCCCACCTCGGCGACGAGTTCGGTTCGCAGGTCCTCTTTTCCGGCCTCGATCGCGGACTGCAGCTGCGCCAGACACCGCTTGCGCAGTTCCCTGTTGGTAGGCCAGTCGCCGGCGTCGAACGCGGCGCGGGCCGCGGCGACGGCACGCAGCATGTCCGGGGCCTCCGCTGCGGCGGTGGCACCCAGGACCGCGCCGGTGGCCGGGCTGAGGTTGTCGAACTGCGCACCGGATGCGGCGTCGACGAGCTCGCCGTCGATCAACATCCGATGTTCGGCCCGCCGGCCGGCGCGTCGGCCCCAGTCCACACTCGTCTCGGTACCGTCGATTGTTCCGGTCGACGCTTCGCTCATCTGGCACCTCCGGGACAGCCGTTCTCGGATGATCAACGGTAAACATTACAGTATCGAAGTTCCGCTACACTCCCCCGAAGAGAGCCGTTCGGCACCGTCGGCAGAAGGGGACCCACTTGATCAAGGTGATGGAGGGCGTCCGCGTCCTCGAGGTTGCGCAGTTCACGTTCGTACCGGCGGCCGGGGCGATCCTCGCCGACTGGGGCGCCGACGTGATCAAGGTCGAGCACCCCGTCCGCGGCGACACCCAGCGCGGCTTCATCAACATGGGTGGGTTCCAGCTGGACCCCAACCGCCATCCGCTGATCGAGCACCCCAACCGCGGCAAGCGCAGCGTCGGCATCGACGTGTCCACGCCCGACGGTCAGGAGGTGCTCTACGAGATCGCGAAGACCGCCGATGTGTTCCTGACCAACTACATGCCCGCCCAGCGGCAGAAGAACAAGTTCGACATCGAGCACATCCGCGCGGTGAACCCGAACATCATCTACGCGCGCGGCAGCGCCTACGGCGACAAGGGACCCGAGCGCGACACCGGCGGTTTCGACGGCACCGCGTTCTGGACCCGCAGCGGCGTCGGGCACGCGCTCACCCCCGAAGAGATCGGCGGCGCGCTGTCGCAGGGCATTCCGGCGTTCGGTGACTCGATCGGCGGCATGAACATCGCCGGCGGCATCTCGGCGGCGTTGTTCCACCGCGAACGCACCGGCGAGGCCGTCGAACTCGACGTGTCGCTGCTGAGCACCGCGTGGTGGGCAGCCGGGGCGAGCGTGACGCAGGGCATGGAGACCGGCGAGACGATGCGCTCGCTGATGCCGGACTCGGCAAGCCCGTCGGTCAACCCGTTCCTGGGCAACTACCTCACCTCCGACGGCGGCACGATCAACCTGTGCATCGTCAGCCCGACCGGCTACATCCGCGACGCGTTCGAGCATCTCGGTCTGCCCGAACTCGCCGACGACCCGCGGTTCAGCGATGTGATGCCACTCATCGAGAATGCCTCGGCCGCAGTCGAACTGATCGCCGAGTCGATCTGCAGCAAGCCGTTCGACTACTGGCGGCAGCACCTGAAGACCATGAAGGGTCAGTGGGCGCCGTTCCAGAGCCTGGTCGATCTGGGCAGCGACGAGCAGGCGATCGCCAACGACATGATCGTCGAGGTCGAGGCTTCCGACGGCGGCGAGCCGTTCAAGGTCGTGCGCGGGCCGGTGCAGTTCAACCACGAGCCGCTGCAGACCACCCGCGCCCCGCAGGCCTCCGAGCACACCGAGATCGTGTTGATGGAGCTCGGCCTGGACTGGGACCGGATCGAGGCGCTCAAGGACAGCGGCGCAATCGCCTAGCCCCCCTTCGCCGAAATGGCATTCCAGCAGCGAAAAGTCGAGTGAGGGCCTGCTGGAATGCCATTTCGGCGCGGGTCAGACGGGGTCGACGCGGACCGGAACTCCGGTCAGCCATGCCATCCCGGACAGGCTCTCGACGTCGGCGGGCGCGCTCGAGGTCAGCCGGTTGACGTTGGCGCCACCGGCCTTGTTGGCCAGCCGCCAACCGCCGGTGCCGTTGTGGCCCCAGCCGTGCGGCAGCGCGATGACGCCGGGCATGATGTCCTTGGTCAGCGAGACCGGCACCGTGATCCGGCCGTAGGGCGAGCTGACCTGCACCTCGCTGCCGTCGCGGATGTGCAGTTCGGCGGCGTCGTCGGCGTTCATCAACCCGTGGTGGCCGCGGTCCCCGCGCATCAGCAGCGGTGCGTTGTGCATCCAGGAGTTCTCCGAACGGGGCTCGCGCATCCCGATCATCCGTAACGGATACCCCTGCGGCTGTTCAGATCTCGCCAGGGTCGCGATCTCGGCGGCGATGTCGTCGTGAGCCAGCTGGATCCGGCCGTGCACGTAGGCGATGGCCTCCTTGAGGACCCCGGTCCGCAGGTGCGGTGAGAGCACCGTCCCGTGCGGATGGTCCCGCGTCAGCCTGGTGAAGGTGAGCCCGCCGCGGCGCAGCCCGAACCGGTCGCCGCCGGCGCAGACCCTGATGATGCCGTCGGCGAGCATCCTGGGCGTGAACCGCACCCCCAGCCGGGCCATCGCCCGGCTTGACGCGGTGAGCGCGGCGAACACGCGTGACCGCCCGGACAACCGCTGGATCAGCTCGCCGACGATCTCCCATTCCTGGCGGGCCTGCCCCACCGGTTCGATCACCGCCTCGGTGGCCTGCCGGAACGGCGTCGCCTGGAACGGCTGGAACGTCAGCGGGAAGTCGTCGCGCTCGTACATCGTCGTGACCGGCAGCACGTAATCGCAGTGCGCGGCCGTCTCGGTCAGGTAGAAGTCGAGCGCGACGGACAGATCCAGCGAGTCCAGCGCGGATTCCAGCTCGTCCCCGTTGGGCACCGACAACACCGGGTTGCCGGCACTGATGAACATCGCCCTGATCCGGCGCTGCCCCGGCGTCGTCATCTCCTTGGCCATCAGCGCCGCTGGTTCGGAGGCGATGATCGCCCGGAAGCCGCCGATGCGGGAAGCCTTGCGCCGGTAGACCCGGCGCAGCAGCGCTCCCATCCCGACGTTGACCCACCGCTGGCCCGGCAGACCCAGGCCGCCGATGACCGAGCCGCCGGGTTTGTCCAGGTTCCCCGCGACGAGGTTGACGACGTCGATCAGATACGACGTCAGCGTGCCGTGGCGGCCGACGCACGTGCCCAGCCGTCCGTAGACCGCTGCCCGTGGCGTCGCGGCGAGGTCGCGGGCCAACCCGCGCACCACGTCGGGGTCGATCCCGGTGTGGGCCTGGGTCGCCTCGGGGGCGAACGGCGCCGCCTGGTCCCGCAGCCACTCCAGATCCTCTGTGAGCGCACCGATCTCGTCCGTATGCGCCAGCCCTTCGGCGAACATCACCTGCAGCAGCGACAACAGCAGCAGCGCGTCGGTGTCCGGCACGATGCCGCACCACTCGAACTGGGCCGCGGTCTCGGTCTTGCGCGGATCGATCACCACCACCCGTCCGCCGCGCCGGACGATGTCGTGCATACGGTCCTTGATGCGCGGCGCGGTGAGAAAACTACCGTGGGACACCACAGGATTGGCGCCCATGACGACGAGCAGGTCGGTGCGGGTCAGGTCCGGGATCGGCACCGAGGTCGGCGTGCCGTACAACAGCTGGCTGGCCATCAGTCGGCTGTTGGTGTCCTGCGAGGACGCCGTGTAGAAGTGGGTGCGACGGCCCAGCCCCTTGATGAACGCCATGATCGACACGACGTGGGAGTAGCTGAACGCGCCGGGGTTGCCCATGTACCAGCCGACGGCGCCCGAGCCGTGCTCATCGAGCACCGCCGTGAGCCGCGCCGCGATGTCGGTGAGCGCCTCGTCCCAGCTGACCGGGACGAACCCGTCCGGCGTCCGTCGCAGCGGCGTGGTGACGCGGTCCGGGTCGTTGACGACCTCGGTGAACGCGATCCCCTTCTGGCAGGCGAAACCCGCCGACAGCGGATGCTCCCTGTCGGGTCGCAGCGCGACGAGCGTGCCGTCCTCGACGGTGGCGATCATGCCGCACAGCGGCTCGCAGATCCGGCAGAACGTCGCTTTGTGGACTACCTCGGCCATGCGGGCACCTTCCTGCGCTTTTTCGCTAGTCTGCGCACAATGCGCTGGATTGTCGATGGCATGAACGTGATCGGTTCGCGTCCGGACGGGTGGTGGCGAGACCGGCACCGCGCGATGGCGGCTCTGGTGGAGAGCCTCGACCGGTGGGCGATCACCGACGGCGCGCAGGTGACGGTGGTGTTCGAACGGCCACCGTCGCCGCCGCTGGAATCCGCGGCAGTGACGGTCACGGCCGCCCCGTCGGCGGCACCGGATTCCGCCGACGACGAGATCGTCCGATTGCTCCACGACGATGCGCATCCGGAACTGATCCGGGTAGCGACGTCCGATCGCGCACTGGCGCAACGTGTGCGCGATGCGGGCGCGACGGTCGTCCCGGCCGAACGGTTCCGTGATCTCATCGACCCACGCTGATTTCGGTGTAGTTGGTCAATCCAGCATTGACGAACTACACCGAAATCACCGCAGGACCCGCACCGGCACATGCGACCAGCCGGACACGTTCTGCATGCTGACCCGGCGGCAGCCCTCCCAGTCCACTTCGTAGCGCGGCATGAAATCGAGCAGCTTGTCGAGCGCGATCGAGGTCTCCAGGCGCGCCAGCGCCGCACCCAGGCAACTGTGGATGCCGTACCCGAAGCCGAGGTTCTGCGCCTCGGTGCGGTCACGGTTGATGTCGAACACGTCCGGCGCGGTCCACGCCCGCGGGTCGCGGTTGGCCGAGGCGCCGAGCAGGAAGACCGGCGCCCCCGCCGGGATCGTCACCCCGTGCAACGTGACGGGGCGGTTGGACCGGCGGACGTTGTACTGCACCGGCGCGTCGTAGCGCAGCAGTTCCTCGATCGCGGCGCCGATCTTGCCGCGGTCGTCGAGCAACTGCTGCCACTGGTCGGGATGGCGCGCGAACGTCACCGCGGCACTGCCCACCAACTTCGTCACCGTCTCGGCGCCGGCACCGCCCAGCAGTGTCGCGAAGCCGGCGATCTCGGAGTCCGTGAGCCGGTCGACGGCGCCGTCCTCGCGCTCCACCTCCGCGGCGACGAGGGCACTGATCATGTCGTCGCGAGGTTCCTTACGACGCCGTTTGATCAACTCGTAGTACATCAGCCATGTCTCGGCCATCGCCTGCTTGCCGGACTCCGACATGTCGATCTGGCCCGGTTCGCGGTGCAGCGACTCGTCGATCCACAGCCTCACCTGCTGCCGGTATTTCTCCGGCACACCCAGCATCTGGGTGATCACCTCGACCGGGAAGTACACCGAAAAGTCCTGCACCACATCGAACTCCGGGCATTCGCCGTCGCCGACCGCCGACAGGAACCGCTCGACGGTCTGGGTGACCATCACGCGCAACGCCTCGATCGCCCGCGGGGTGAAGACCTTGTTCACCAGGCTGCGCATCGCGCGGTGCTCGGGCGGGTCGATCGAGATGAGCATCTTGGCGGGAACTATCTCGCCCCGGCGCACCATGCCGAGATCGACGCCGTACGCCGACGAATACGTCGCGAAGTCCTTCAATCCGGCGGCGACGTCGGCATGCCTGCTCAGTGCGTAGAACTCGTAGGTGGGGTGGTGGTAGACCGGCGCCTCGGCTCGCAGTCTCGGATACCCGGCGTGCGGGTCGCGGTAGAACTCCTCGCTGAACGGGTCGAAGACCACGCCGGGATCGTGCTGGGTTTCCGCGACGGCCACGATCGCCTCCTGTAAGCCCTCCAGTTGTGCTTTCGATAACAGCCACCCTATCCTGCTGATGGCCTCCGCCGCGCGCAAGACAGGACGGGACGTGACCGACGCCTACTACGACCTCGTCGACGCCGACGACCCCCGCGGGGAGAAGTTCACGGCGTCCGACCACGTCATCAGCACGTGGGGTCCGCAGATGCAGAACGCCGCACCGGTGTCCGCGCTGCTGGTCCGGGCCGCCGAGCGGTGCGCGCCGCGCGACGACGTGCGGCTCAGCCGGGTCGTGGTGGACCTGCTGGGTCCCGTCCCGGTCGCCGGTGACCTGTGGGTCCGCATCGCGGGTGTGAAGGTGGGCACCATCACCGCGATCGAGCCCGATACCACCCAGGCGGTCTTCACCTTGCGGATCGATCACGGTGTACGGGTCGCCGCCGACGCCAAAGCCGTTGTGGTC
>NZ_LMVQ01000551.1 GCF_001545925.1 Mycobacterium sp. NAZ190054
GAGTTGACGACGGTGCTGCGGTCGGTTCCGGCGGTGGAGCACAAGGTGTTGGCCCGGTTGATGGAGGAGACCGAACCGTCGCGCCTGGGTGAGGCGTCGTCGTGGAAGAAGGTGTTGACCACGGCGTTGCGGGTCAGCGGCGCTGAAGCCGAGCGGCGGTTGCGGCGGGCCAAGATGTTGGGTCCGCGGCGGGCGATGACCGGGGAGCCGTTGGCGCCGGCGTGGGAGGCCACCGCGGCCGCCCAAGCCCTGGGCTTGTTGGACGAGGAGCACATCAAGGTCATCGCGAAGTTCCACGAGAAGCTGCCGGCGTGGGTGGATGTGGACACCCGTGCCGAGGCGGACCGGCAGTTGGCGGGCAAGGGTGCGGGGATGGGCCCCGAAGAGCTCGACGAGGCTGCGGGGCGGTTGTTGTTGATGATCGATCAGGACGGCCCCGAACCCTCAGAGCAGGAGCGGGCCCGGAAACGCTGGGTGAAGATCGGCAAGCAGCAGCGCGACGGGTTGTCCAAGATCAGTGGCTACATCGACGCCGAGACCCGGGCCTATCTGGATGCCGCCCTGGCCAAGGAGGCCGCCCCGGGAGCCAACCTGCCCGCCGGGGAGAACCCCGACGGCGATCGTGATACCCGCACCGCAGGGCAGCGCAATCACGACGGCCTCAAGGCCCTGCTGCGGCGCAACCTGGAATCGGGGGACCTGGGCAGCCACAAGGGGCTGCCGGTGACGGTGATCGTGTCGACCACGCTGCAAGAACTGGAGAAGGGCGCCGGGGTCGCGGTCACCGGCGGCGGATCACTGCTACCGATGCGGGATCTGATCCGGATGGCCGCCGATGCGCATCACTATCTGTATGTGTTCGACGGGCACACCGGCCAGTCCCTGTATCTGGGTCGGGCCAAACGGTTGGCCAACGCCGCGCAGCGGTTGGTGCTGCACGCCCGGGAGCGGGGCTGTACCCGGCCCGGCTGCACGGTGCCGGGGTATTGGGCCCAGGTTCATCACGCGGTCGCGGATTGGAAGGACGACGGTCAGACTGACATCGACGACCTCACCTTCGCCTGTGGTCCGGACAATCGGATGATCGAGAACACCGGCTGGACCACCCGCAAGAACGCCAGAAACCGGACCGAATGGATCCCCCCACCCGAGCTGGACACCGGGCAGCACCGCGTCAACGGCTACCACCACCCCGAACGCCACCTACTCCCCGAAGACGACGAGGGCCCCTGACGTCCCGGCGGCTCAGTCGACGAGGTCGACCCGCACGGTGAGCAGATTCGTCCCGAACGTGCGGACGCCGACGTTGTTGTACTGCGGCAGTGTGCGCATCCGTTCCCGGGCATCGTCGTCGGGCAGCAGGTGCGCCGTGCCGCGATGCCAGCGTCCGTTCAGCCGTACCCGGACGTTCGGGTCGGCCTTGATGTTGCGGATGTAGTCCGACTTCTCGCCGAACTCGGAGACGAACCAGAATGCGTCACCGATGCGGCGCCCGCCCAGCGGGGTGGTGCGGAGTTCGCCGGATCTTCGGCCGGTCGTCTCGAGCAGCGTCTGAAACGGCATTCGCCGCATCACCCGATTGGCGACGTTCTTCTGGAAGAACTTGGTGGCACGGTCGCGAAGGGTGTCGCCCATCGGAACCTCCCTTTACCTTTGCTCGCGGGATCTGCCTCCCATTGTGAGCTCGCATTGTGAGGGCGCTGTTTCCAGTGATCAGGAGGCCTGCTGAGCCTGAAATGTGACGGCCGTCACTGCGGTCGCCGGTTTTGAGCTCGGATTCGTTTTGTGTGCCGATGCACGGCGTTAGTGCCGGTGCGTTCACCCACGTCGCGGGGGTGTTCGTCGGCGTCATAAGATTTTTCTTTCCGCAGGAGAAACGCAGCATTCGGTGTGGCCGGACTTTCTCCCGTCCTAACCGCATGCTTTACTGCAACCGCTACAACTGAACTTTCTCGGCCCGCTCCGTCGTCCTTCGGTAGATGCGGAGAGGTGGGACAGCGCGGTGAAGACATCGCTGTGGTGTCTGTGGCGTCTATGTCAACCCGGGAGTATGCAGAACAGGCCGCGTAAACGCGGTACCGGAAGATGGATGGATAGACGGTATGAGACTTCTTGACAGGATTCGTGGGCCCTGGGCGCGCCGTTTCGGCGTCGTGGCCATCGCGACAGCGATGATGCCCGCTCTGGTCGGCCTCACTGGAGGGTCGGCGACCGCCGGAGCATTCTCCCGGCCGGGTCTGCCGGTCGAGTATCTGATGGTGCCTTCGCCCTCGATGGGACGCGACATCAAGATCCAGTTCCAGAGCGGTGGCGAGAACTCGCCGGCGGTCTACCTGCTCGACGGCCTGCGCGCCCAGGAGGACTTCAACGGCTGGGACATCAACACCCAGGCCTTCGAATGGTTCCTGGATTCCGGCCTGTCG
This sequence comes from Mycobacterium sp. NAZ190054, assembly GCF_001545925.1. Lineage (GTDB taxonomy): Bacteria > Actinomycetota > Actinomycetes > Mycobacteriales > Mycobacteriaceae > Mycobacterium. The sequence continues at coordinate 2,424 of NZ_LMVQ01000551.1, forward strand.
GTCGTGATGCCCGTCGGTGGCCAGTCGAGCTTCTACGCCGACTGGTACCACCCGGCGCGGAACAAGGGCCCGACGGTCACCTACAAGTGGGAGACCTTCCTGACCCAGGAGCTGCCGCAGTGGCTGCAGGCCAACCGCGCCGTCAAGCCGACCGGCAGCGCCGCGGTCGGTCTGTCGATGGCCGGCTCGTCCGCGCTGAACCTGGCGACCTGGCACCCCGAGCAGTTCATCTACGCGGGCTCGATGTCCGGCTTCCTGAACCCCTCCGAGGGCTGGTGGCCGTTCCTGATCAACATCTCGATGGGTGACGCCGGCGGCTTCAAGGCCGACGACATGTGGGGTAAGACCGAAGACCCGAACAGCGGCTGGAAGCGCAACGACCCGATGGTGAACATCCCGACGCTGGTGGCCAACGGCACCCGCATCTGGGTCTACTGCGGTAACGGTCAGCCCAACGAGCTCGGCGGCGGCGACCTGCCCGCGACGTTCCTCGAGGACCTGACCATCCGCACCAACATCACCTTCCGCGACAACTACATCGCCGCGGGTGGTTCCAACGGTGTGTTCAACTTCCCGAACAACGGCACGCACAACTGGGCGTACTGGGGCCGGGAGCTGCAGGCCATGTTGCCCGACCTGCAGGCACACCTGATCTGACGCAGTACTGACGAACGAAGCCCCCGATCCGGCATGCCGTCGGTCGGGGGCTTCGTCGTCTGCGCCCTCTCGCCTGGCTACTGTGGCCGTCATGACGGAAATCAACGCGATGGTGGCCCATCAGGACGCCGAAGGCGGAATCACCCTGCGCCACGAGGTCGTCGACGACTCCTTCTTTCCCGAGGGTGAGGTCGAGATCCACGTCGAGTACTCCAGCGTGAACTACAAGGACGCGCTGGCCGTCACCCCTAAGGGCGGTGTGGCCCGGTCGTATCCGTTGATTCCGGGGATCGACGTGGCGGGCACGGTCACGGCCAGCACCGCGGCGGACTTCGCCGTCGGGGATCGCGTGGTCGCGCACGGCCAGGACATCGGTACCGGCCGGCACGGTGGCTACGCGCAGACGGCCCGTTATCCCGCCGACTACCTGGTCAAGCTGTCCTCGTTGAGCACCGCCGACGCCGCGGCGGTCGGCACCGCCGGCTTCACCGCGGCCATGAGCGTCAACGCTGTTCGCGCGCACGGGATCGTCCCGTCCGACGGGCCGGTGCTGGTGACGGGTGCAACGGGAGGCGTCGGCAGTGTCAGCGTGGACCTCCTGGCGGGTCTGGGGTACGAGGTGGTGGCGTCCACCGGTAAGTCCGAGGCCCGCGACCTGCTGCGCGACCTCGGTGCGGCAGAGGTGATCGACCGCGTTCCCGGCCCCGACGACAAAGTGCGCCCCCTCGGCAAGGCGCACTGGGCCGCCGTCGTCGACTGCGTCGGAGGCACCACGCTGGCCTACGCGCTGAGCACGATGAGATACGGCGGCGTCGCCGCGATCTCCGGGTTGGCCGGATCACCGGACCTGCCGGCGACGGTGATGCCGTTCATCCTGCGCGGGGTGACGTTGGCCGGTATCGATTCGGTGTTGCTGCCGATCGGGAAGCGACGCGAGATCTGGTCGCAGATCGAATCGGAGCTGCTGCCGCGTCACCTGGCCCGGGTCACGCGCGACGTGCCGGTTCGCGAGGTCGCCGACGTGCTCGGCACCATCATCGGTGGCGGTGTCACCGGGCGGACGCGGGTCGTGGTTCACGACGGATTCTGACCCGGCACGGTGCCCGGACTGGGCCGTGTGGTGTCAATCCGCCCGCTCCGCGTGAGGATATGCGCGATCATGAGCGATACCTTCGCGGAGACGACAGAGGATGGCCAGTCCGGTAAGCGACAGCACTGCGTGTTGCGGGTCGTGTGGCAACGACCTGCGGGCGAAGTCGCGCTTCTGCGACCTCTGCGGCGCACCGGTCCACAACCGGCGAATCGATGGCGAGCACAAGCAGGTCACCGTGCTGTTCGCCGACGTCGTCGGCTCGATGAAGCTGGCCGCGGAACTGGACGCCGAGCGTCTCAGAGAGATCATGGACGATCTCTTCAACCGTTGCGCGGCGGTGGTGCAGCGCTACCAGGGCACCCTCGACAAGTTCACCGGGGACGGGCTGATGGCCCTGTTCGGTGCTCCGATGGCGCTCGAGGACCACGCGTTACGGGCCTGTATCGCCGGGCTGGAGATCCAGTCGGTCGCTCGGCAAATGGCCGGTGACCTACACCGACGCGACGGTGTGGTGCTGCAGTTGCGTGTCGGACTCAACACCGGTGATGTGATCGTCGGCGAGATCGGTTCGGGGCCGAGGAGTTACACCGCAGTCGGCCACGCCGTGGGCATGGCGCAGCGAATGGAGTCCGCAGCCCACGCGGGTACGGTGTTGTGCTCGCTGTCCACGGCCGCCCTCGTTGGGCGCTCCGTCCGGTTGGGGCGCATCGTGCATGTCGACGTCAAGGGAGCCGAGCGGCCCGTTCCCGGGCGCCGGGCGCTGGCCGTGGAACCCGAGAGGATGGTGATCGGCCGCAACGAGGGCCTGCTGCTCGGGCGTGCAGCCGAACTGGCCGAGCTGCATCGAGCGCTCGACTCGCGGTCGAGCCGGGTGGTCGCCGTCATCGGCGCACCGGGGGTGGGGAAGAGCCGGCTGGTCGACGAATTCGGTACTCAAGCCGCACATCGGGGAGTCGACGTCGTCGTCGCCCGCTGCGACGCTCACGCGACGCCCGTCGCGTTTCGCGCGCTGTCGCGGTTCCTGCGCGCGATGTTCGCCGTCGAGGGGCTGAGCGGAGAGGTCGCACGGCATCGCGTCGCGGCTGCCGCCCACTTGGAGGGCGTCGGGTCCACCGACGCGCAGATCCTGTTCGAGGCCATGGGTGTCGCCGACCCTTCCTCACCGCCGCTGCAGGTGGGGGTGGACGGTTGGCGACACCGGCTGGTCGAGATCGTGACGCAGGCGCTCAGAGCGCGATTGCGGCCGACGGTGTTCATTCTGGAGGACGCGCACTGGGCGGATCCGGCCAGCGATGCGGTCCTCGCCGAGTGCACGGCCGCGCTGCCGGGGACGGCGGCGGTATTCGTCACCACCTACCGGCCGGAGTTCCACGGGAACCTCCATCGTGCTGCGGATCTGGCGGTGGCACTGCAACCGTTGGACGACGCGACCGCGACGGATCTGGCGCGTAACCTCCTCGGTCGCGACATGTCCACCACCGCGCTGGCCGCACGAGTTGCCAGGGTCGCCGGCGGAAACCCGTTCTTCGTCGAGGAGATCATCCGCGACCTGGCCGGGCGGGGAGTGCTCGCCGGCGGACGCGGCCACTACCGGTTGGTCGGCGATCCGGCTGACATCGGCGTGCCGGCCACGGTGCATGCCGTGCTGGCGGCACGCATCGATCGGCTCCCGGCGGACGCGAAATCCGTGCTCAACGCCGCGGCGGTGATCGGGTCCAGATTCGATGCGGACGCCCTCGCGACACTGGTGACCGGCCCGGTCGCCACCCAGCTGGCCGAACTGGTGGCGACGGAATTGATAGACCAGACGGAATTCGTTCCCCGGCAACGGTATTGCTTCCGTCATACCTTGGTCCGCACCGTGGCCTACGATTCACAGCTCAGCGCCACCCGGGTGCAGGCCCACCGCCGCCTGGCGGCGGCGATCGAAAGCCGTGACCCGGCGGCCGTGGACGAGAACGCCGCGCTGATCGCCTCGCATCTGGAGTCGGCCGGCGTGTTCGCCGAAGCGTGCCGGTGGCATCTGCGGGCCGCGGATTGGCTCCGTCCACGGGATCTCCTCGCAGCCAGGGCCCAGTGGGAGAGCGCACTTCGCGTCGCCGACCAGCTGCCCGACGATCAGGAAGGTGTGCTCGCGCTGCGCATCGCGCCACGCGCCATGCTGATCTCGACCGAACTGTTCACCGGGACCGACGCCGAGAACGACGACCGCTTCACAGAACTCCGCGAACTCGTGCTGCACACCGGCGACCTCAGGCCGCTGGCACTGGCCATGGCCGGCCGGGTGATGGCCTTCATCGTCAACAGCAGCCGGGTGCCCGAGGCGATGCCGATCGCGGCAGAGCTCACCGAGGTGGTCGACCATCTCGTCGACGAACCCGCTTCCGAACTGGAGATTCTCCTCACCGCGATGGCCTTCGCGCGGTGGGCCAATTGCGAGTTCGACGCCACCCTGGAGATCACGGCCAGAAGCCTCGCCCTCCGGCTCGACCGCCCGTCGGTCGATCGCGCCGTCGCGCACGCGATCGGAGGACTGACCGAGGTGTTCCGGGGGCATCACCGCCAGGGCATCGAGATGCTGTGCCGCGCAACCGAGTTGGCGCGTGAGATGCCGCCGGTGCTCTTCTCTGCGGTGCTGCTCTACTGGGGCATCTTGGCGGCGACGGGCCTGCACGTGGCGGACGACCTCGTCGACGAGATGTCCGACGCGCTCGAACGCGCAGAGTCGTTCGGTGACCGGTTCGGGATCATCGCCGCCCAGTGGACCTTGGGCACCCTGCTGCTGAGCACCGACCCGTCCCGCCGCGGTGAGGCGGTCGGACTGCTGGATCGCGCGAGGACCGGCATCCTCACCCACAAGATCCAGGGCTTCGCGATGGCCGTCATCGAACCGGGGCTGGCGCTGGAGTGGGCGCGTCAGGGGCGCCGGGAGGAGGCCATCGAGATGCTCCGCGGGCGGGTCGCGCTGCACAGGCGTGACGCGGCGCTGTTCCATTACCCCGGTCCGGCAGAGGCGCTGTGCGAACTGTTGATCGCGCGCGGGCGGCCCGGCGACCTGCAGGAGGCTGACGATCTGCTCGACTTCTGGGCCGCGCACACCCCGGGCACCGCACCCATGGACCTCTGGACCCTGCGGGTGCGGGCGTTGCTCGCGGCCGCACACGGCCTTCCGCAGGATCACCGCACACTGGCCGACAGCTATCTGGCGGCCTGCGAAGCCATCCCGGCCGGCGGCCGCCTCGGCGAGGCCCGCCGTATGGCGGCGGCAGCGAGCGGCTGATGGCCACGATCCTCGCGTACACCTCTCCGGCGCTCGGGCACCTGATCCCGATGTCCGCGCTGCTGTCCGAACTGGCGGATCGCGGACACTCGATTCACGTCCGCACACTGTCGGCCGGCATCGATTTCGCACAGCGGCGCGGTTTCCAGGCCCGCCCCATCGATCCGCGCATCGAGGACATCCCGATGGACGACTGGAAGGCATCCAATCCCGTCAAAGCACTGAAGCTTTCCATCGGTGCCTTCGCGCGGCGGGCCACCTACGAGGTCGACGACTACACGACGGCCGTGCAGGAGGTCCGGCCCGATGCGGTGCTCGTCGACGTGAACAGCTGGGGCGCGCTGTCCGCGTCCGAGGCCGGCGGTATCCCGTGGGCCTGCTTCTCGCCGTTCACACCTGTGTTGCGGGTGCCCGGTGTGCCGCCCTTCGGGCTCGGGCTACGGCCCCTGCCCGGTGTGACGGGCAGATTGCGCGACGCCCTGATCCGGGCCGTGGTGAGTGCACCGCTGGAAAGGCCGGCGCTGCGCGCCATCAACGCGATCCGCGCCGATCTGACGGTGCGCCCGGTGACATCACTGGACGACTTCCTGCGCCGAGCGCCGGTGTTCTTCATCGCCAGCGGTACACCCTTGGAATATCCGGGAGACTGGGGCAGCGCAGTGCACATGATCGGGCCGTGCGTGCCGGACCGGTCGTCGACGATTGTTCCGGACTGGCTGGCGGCCATCGACCGCCCGATCGTGCTCGTCACGACATCGACGGAACGCCAGTCGGACGCCGTTCTGGTCTCGACGGCCATCACCGCGCTTGCCGACGAGCCGGTCCATGTGGTGGCCACCGTGCCCGCCGGCCGACCGGAGAAGCACCCCCGCAGCCCGAACGCGACGGTGCTGCCGTTCGTCGACCACGAGGTGGTGCTCGACCGTGCGGTGTGCGCGATCACCCACGGCGGCATGGGGGCAACCCAACGGGCGTTGGCCCGCGGCATCCCGGTGTGCGTGGTGCCGTTCGGCCGGGACCAGTTCGAGGTCGCCCGACGTGTCGAGGTCGCCGGCTGCGGGACACGGCTGCCCGTGCGCCGGCTGTCGGCGCCACGGCTGCGGGACAAAGTCCGCGAAGCGATGACGATGACCGCCGGGGCGCGGGAGGTCGCCGCCGGACTCGCGGCCACGGGTGGGGTCCGGAGGGCGGCTGACGTCTTCGCGCGTGAGCTACTTCAACTCGGCCGAGGTCAGCCCGAGTAGACGCCGCGCCACCACCAGCTGCTGGATTTGCTGGGTGCCCTCGAAGATGTCGAGGATCTTCGAGTCACGCGCCCACTTCTCCAGCAGCGTCTGCTCGGAATAACCTGTGGTGCCCGCCATTTCGACGGCCTTGAGCGTGATGTCGCTGGCCACCCGGGCCGCCTTGGCCTTGCCCATGGAGGCTTCCTTGGAGTTCGGGATCCGGTTGTCGGCCTGCCACGCCGACCGCACCGTCAACAGGTAACCGGACTCCCATTCGGCCTCCATCCGGAGGAACTCCGCGGCGGCGGCGCTCTGCGCGTGTGCGGGCTTGTCGTAGGAGATCTCGATGCCGGCGTCGGTGAGGATCTTGCGCAGGTCCTCCAGCGCGGCGCGGGCCACGCCGACGGCCATCGCGGCGACGATCGGGCGGGTGTTGTCGAAGGTCTCCATGACCCCGGCAAAACCCTTCTCCACGTGGATCTCCGGATCGCCGAGCAGGTTGTCCTTCGGGATCCGGGCGTTGTCGAACCGGATCACCGCGGTGTCGGAGGCCTTGATGCCGAGCTTGTGCTCCAGGCGTTCGACCGTCACACCGGGGTGCTCGCGCGGCACGATGAACGACTTGATCGCGGCGCGTCCCTTGGACTTGTCCAATGTCGCCCAGACCACGATGTGCGAGGCCCGCGAACCCGCGGTGACGAAGATCTTCTCGCCGTTGATCACGTACTCGTCGCCGTCGAGCACCGCGGTGGTCGACACCGCGGCCGAGTCGGACCCGAAGCTCGGCTCGGTGATCGCCATGGCCGCCCACACGCCCTTGCCGAGGCGCTCCAACTGCTCCGGGGTGGCCACCGACGATATCGCGGCGTTGCCCAGACCCTGCCTGGGAACCGACAGCAGCAGCGCGACGTCACCCCAGGAGATCTCCAGCGCGTTCAACAGCGCGGACATGTTGGCGCCGTTGACATTCGACTTCTTACCGTCGTCGGCGGCGTCGACGAACGCGTCGGCGCCGGCGAACGAGATGATCTTGGCCTCCGAGATGCCCTCGAAGAGATCGGCGAGGGTGTCGAGCTCGACGGGGTACGCGTGCTCCTTGAGGTCGTATTTGCGTGAGATGGGTCGGATCATCTCGGCCGCGCCCTGATGGCCCTTTTCGATGACCGCCTGGAGCTTCTTGGGCATTTCCAGATTGATCGCCATGATTGTCAAGCCTTCCTAGAGGACACTTCGGTCAGAGGACGACGACGCCTTCGGCGACGCCGATGGCCCGCAGGTCGCGGTACCAGCGTTCGACCGGATGTTCCTTGGTGTAGCCGTGGCCGCCGAGCAGCTGGACGCCGTCGAGGCCGATCTGCATCGCCTTGTCGCTGCCCAGCTTCTTGGCCAGCGCCGCCTCGCGGGCGAACGGCAGCCCCTGCTCGGCCCGGGACGCGCCACGCCAGGTGATCAGGCGCAGCCCGTCGAGCTCGATCGCGATGTTGGCGCACATGAAGGCCACCGACTGGCGGTGGGCGATCGGCTCCCCGAACGCGGTGCGTTCCTTGACGTAGGGGATCACGTAGTCGAGCACCGCGTGCGAGGTGCCGACCGCCAGCGCGGCCCAGCCCAGCCGCGACAGCGCGATCGCCTCGGAGTAGATCTGGGCGTGGTCGGTATCGCCGGCATCCTCTTCGCCCAGGCGCGCGCTCAGGGGGACGGCGACCTTGTCGAGTTCCACGCGCCCCAGCGCGGCGGCGCGGATGCCCATGCTCAGATCCGGTGTCACCGTCAGCCCCTTGGTGGCGGCCTCGACGATGAACAGCGCCGGCCTGCCGTTGAGCTGTGCCGCGACGATGAAGATTTCGGCGTCGGCGGCGGCCGGGACGAGGCTCTTGACGCCGTCGAGGCGGTACCCGCTGGGTGTGCGGACCGCGGTGGTCTTCAGCGCGGTGGGATCGAACAGCGGATGCGGCTCGGCGATCGCCAGGCACGCCTGCGGCACGTTGTCGCCGGCGAACTCCTTGAGGTAGGTCGCCTGCTGATCGGCGCTGCCCCAGTGGGTCAGCGCCGCCGCGACCCCGCCGGGAGCCAGGATCGGCAGGGCGAGCCCCATGTCGCCGTAGGCCAGTGCCTCGGCGACGAGCGCGTTGGTGACGGTGGAGCGGTGCTCGGCGATGCCGTCGAAGTCCTCCGGCACGTTGATGGCGGTGATGCCGAGCTCGGCGGCCTTCGCGATCAGGTCCGGTGGGTAGGAGGCGGCGTCGTCGGCGTCGTGGGCGGCAGGCCGCAGGATCTCCTCAGCGAACTCCTCGACGGTCGCGACGATCATCTGCTGGTCGTCATCGGGGGTGAGGTCGAAGTAGTCCGATCCCTTGGGCCGATGGGTGTCCAATCGGGTCGCGGGTTTGCCCAGGCCCTGGATGCGCTTGAACTGACGCGTCGAGGCGCCGGCGGCCGAGAAGGCCTGCTTGACCCCGTAGCGCAGACCGCGGTTGAGTGGATCGCGCAGGTTGTACCTGTCCAGGAATTCCTGCCCCACGATCGGGGTGATCAGCGCCAGCCCGATGTCGGTGACGGATCGTTTGTGCTTCTGGAGGCCCACGGCGCTCTCGTGGCCGTCGCGCTTGGCCGGCAAGGTGTTCGTCATGTCAGCTGCCCTCGGTCTGATCATCGGAGAAGCGCGAATGCGCAACTGACTCCAGAGTAAGGTATCCGAACTGACTGCCGAGTAAGGTCGGCCGATCTGTTGCGCATTTCACAGCGCGACAGGGCCGGCCCTCAGCGGGTGAGTGCGGCCAGCACCGCCTCGTGCAGCAGGCCGTTGGTCGCCAGCGCACTGCCACCGTGCGGGCCGGTCCGCCCGGACAGATCGGTGAAACGGCCGCCGGCCTCCCGCACCAGGATGTCCAGCGGCGCGAGGTCCCACAGCTTGACCTCCGGCTCCACCGCGACGTCGACCGCTCCTTCGGCCACCAGGCAGTACGACCAGAAATCGCCGTAGCCGCGCACCCGCCACACCGCGTCCAGGAAATCGACGAACTGCGGGCGCTTGTCGTCCCAGCCTGTCGTCAGATCCGAGAACGACACGCTGGCCGCGTCCAGATCTCCGACACCGGACACCGAGATCCTGCGGGTCCGGCCACCGAACGACGTGAACGCGCCCTGGCCGTCCGCGGCCCACCACCGGCGTCCCAGCGCGGGAGCGCTGACCACGCCCACGGCGGGAACGCCGTCGACGAGCAGCGCGATCAGCGTCGACCACACCGGGACCCCGCGGACGAAGTTCTTCGTGCCGTCGATCGGATCGACCACCCACTGCCTGCCGCTGAATTCCCTGGCGCCGCCGAACTCCTCGCCGAAGAACGAGTCCTCGGGGCGGGCCTCGCCCAACCGGGCCCGCAGCAGCCTCTCGGCGTCGAGATCCGCGTCGGTGGCCGGCGTCAGGTCCGGTTTCGTCTCGACCTTCAGGTCGACGGCGCCGAAACGCTGCATCGTCAGGGCGTCCGCCTCGTCGGCCAGTCGCAGTGCCAGGGTCATGTCGTCCGCCAGGGTGCTCATAGGTGTCGTCCTACCATGGCCCTGTGTTCGAATTCGCGATGATCCTGCTGCTCGTCGGCGCGCTGGTGCTGCTGGCCAGACCGTTGCTCGCCCGCCGGCGGGGTATGGGCAACGACTGGGTGCCCGGCACCCTGCTGGTCACCGGGGTCAGCCCGCGGCCCGACGGGGTCAGCGGTGAGCAGTTCGTCACGATCACCGGGGTCATCAACGGGCCGACGGTCAACGAATACACGGTGTACACCCGGATGACGGCCGACGTCGAGAACTGGCCGACGATGGGTCAGCTCATGGACGTCATGTACTCCCCGGGCAACCCCGAGAAGTGGGCGTTCGGGTCGCGCCCGGAGCCGCTGCCCCCGACGGACCCGCCGCCGCCCTACAACTGACTCAGGCGTGCCCGATCCGGAGCAGCTCCTCGACACTGGTCAACTTCACCCGCGGCCGTCCTGACCCTTGGCCCGCGGTCCGCTCATGCTCGTCGATCAACTTCCAGTGCTCGTTGGTGACCAGCTTGGGCTGGCGCTCGAGCAGCCATCGCTGCACCCGGTCGAGATGGGCGGCGTCGAACTCCGCAAGCTCGGCGCCGGTCAGATCCGCCAGCAGCGTGTCGACGGTGTCGGCGGAGTCCTTCTTGTTGCTGCCGATGACGCCGGTGGGTCCGCGTTTGATCCAGCCCACCACGTACTCGTTGCGGCTGCCCTCGACCCGGCCGTCGGTGTGGGGGATGGTGCCCGCCCGCTCGTCGAACGGCAGCCCCGGTGTCGGCACCCCGCGGTATCCCACGGCGCGCACCACCAGCTGCGCCGGAACCTCCTCACGCTCACCGGTGTCCTTGGCCGTCACCCGCCCGTCGGCGCTTCGGACCAGTTCGTTGCGGCCCAGCACGATCGACTCCACCTTGTGGTCGCCCTTGATCTCGATCGGCGAGGTCCGGAACCGGAACACGATCCGGCGTCGCGCACCCTTCGGGGTCGCGTCGGCGTAGCCGCGCAGCACCTTGATGTTGTTGCGCACCGTCTTGCCCGCCGCCTCCAGATCCTCCTCGGTGATGTCGGCGAAGTCGGCCGGGTCGACCACGACGTCGACGTCGCCGAGGGCTTCGAGGTCGCCCAGCTCACGCAGTTCGAGCGTGGTGAACGGCGCCTGCAGCGGACCGCGCCTCCCGATGATCAGCACCTCTTCCACACCGCGGGCGTGCAACGACTCCAGCGCGTGATCGGCGATGTCGGTCCGGGCCAGCATGTCGGGGTCGCTGACCAGGATGCGGGCGACGTCGATCGCGACGTTGCCGTTGCCGACCACCACCGCCCGGCCGCCCGACACGTCCGGCGCCATCTCCACGAAATGCGGGTGGGCGTTGTACCAGCCGACGAAGTCGACGGCCGCGACGCTGCCGGGCAGATCCTCGCCCGGAATGCCCAGCGCCCGGTCGGACTGCGCGCCGATCGCGTAGATCACCGCGTCGTAGCGCTCGGCCAGCTCGGCGGCCTGCACGTGCTCACCGACCACGATGTTGCCGAAGAACCGGAACCGCGGGTCCAGCGAGATCTTCTCGAACTGGGCGCTGATCGACTTGATCTTCGGGTGGTCGGGCGCGACGCCGGAGCGCACCAGTCCCCACGGCGTGGGCAGCATCTCGAGCATGTCGACGCGGACGTCGCGGTTCTCACCGGATCCGCCGTACTTCAGCAGTGATGCGGCGGCGAAGTACCCGGAGGGTCCTGAGCCGACGATGGCCACGTAGTAGGGCCGCAAAGGGGGCATGGGGCTGCCTTCTGTCGCTACCCGGTCACGCGCAAGGGGCTGTCGCGACGTGTCCGGACGGAGGTTCCAGCCCCGATGCTAGAACGCGGACAACGCCACGGACGGCATTCCGGGGTGGTCGCGGCGAAATCCGTCGCCGGGAAGGTGAGTAACCTGGTGTCCCGTGGATCCCGACCGCCAGACCGACATCGCAGCCCTCGACGCCACGTTGACCACCGTGGAGCGCGTCGTCGACGTCGACGGTCTCCGCGGACGCATCGAACAGCTCGAGAAGGACGCCTCCGATCCGCAGCTGTGGGACGACCAGACCCGCGCGCAGAAGGTGACAAGCGATCTGTCCCACGCGCAGAACGAGCTACGGCGTGTCGAGGAACTGCGCAGCCGGCTGGAGGACCTGCCGGTGCTCTACGAGCTCGCCGCCGAAGAAGGCGGCACCGACGAACTGGCCGAGGCCGACGCCGAGCTGAGGAAGCTCCGCGAGGACATCGAGGCCATGGAGGTGCGCACCCTGCTCTCGGGGGAGTACGACGAACGCGAGGCCGTCGTCACGATCCGGTCGGGTGCCGGCGGCGTGGACGCCGCGGACTGGGCCGAGATGTTGATGCGGATGTACATCCGCTGGGCCGAGCAGCACAACTATCCGGTCGAGGTGTTCGACACGTCCTACGCCGAAGAGGCCGGCATCAAGAGCGCCACCTTCGCGGTGCACGCCCCGTACGCCTACGGCACGCTGTCGGTGGAACAGGGCACCCACCGGCTGGTGCGGATCAGCCCGTTCGACAACCAGAGCCGGCGTCAGACGTCGTTCGCCGACGTCGAGGTGCTCCCGGTGGTCGAGACCACCGACCACATCGACATCCCCGAAACCGACCTGCGCGTCGACGTGTACCGCTCCAGCGGGCCGGGCGGGCAGTCGGTGAACACCACCGACTCGGCGGTCCGGCTGACCCACATCCCCACCGGGATCGTGGTCACCTGCCAGAACGAGAAGTCCCAGCTGCAGAACAAGGTCGCGGCGATGCGGGTGCTGCAGGCGAAGTTGCTGGCGCGCAAGAAGGAAGAGGAACGTGCCGAGCTCGACGCGCTCAAGGGAGACGGCGGCAGCTCGTGGGGCAACCAGATGCGCTCCTATGTGTTGCACCCGTACCAGATGGTCAAGGACCTGCGCACCGAGCACGAGGTCGGCAACCCGGCGGCCGTGCTGGACGGAGACATCGACGGCTTCCTGGAGGCCGGAATCCGGTGGCGCAACCGAAAAGACGACGACTAGCCCGACGCCATGACTCAGCTCCTGGCGTTCGATCTGGCCTCGCGGTGGCACGGCTTCTGGCGCGGCGACATCGGGGTGTGGATCCTCGATCGCGGGGTGCGCATCGCGCTGCTGCTGATCGGCGGGCTGCTCGCCGCCCGGTTCATCAACTGGGCGGCCCAGCGCATCACCCGGCGCATCGACGCCGAATACCAGGAAAGCGACCAGCTGGTGCGCTCGGAGAGCGCCAAACACCGTCAGGCCGTCGCGTCGGTGATCTCCTGGGTGTCGGTCGCGCTGCTGTTCGTGATGGTCGCGGTGCAGATCACCGACATCCTGGCGATACCGATCGGTTCGCTGGTGGCCCCGGCGGCGGTGATCGGCGCCGCGCTGGGCTTCGGCGCTCAACGGCTCGTGCAGGACCTGCTGTCCGGGTTCTTCATCATCACCGAGAAGCAGTACGGCTTCGGCGATCTGGTCGCACTCACGGTCTCCGGCATCGCCGCCCCCGCCGAGGGCACCGTCGAGGACGTGACCCTGCGGGTGACCAAACTGCGTTCGGCGGAGGGAGAGATGTTCACGATCCCCAACGGCCAGATCGTCAAGACGGTGAACCTGTCCAAGGACTGGGCGCGTGCCGTCATCGACATTCCGGTACCGACGTCGGCCGACCTCAACCTCGTCAACGACGTGCTGCACGGCGTCGCGCAACACGCGATCGACGACCCGGAGCTGCACGATCTGCTTCTGGACCCGCCGCAGTTGATGGGTGTGGAAAGCATCGAGCTCGACACCGTCAACCTGCGGATGGTGGCCCGCACCCTGCCCGGCAAGCAGTTCGAGGTGGGCCGGGCGCTGCGGGTCCTCGTGGTCCGGGCGCTGCGACGCTCCGGCATAGTGGCCCCCGGTGAGGCGCCGCCGCCGACCGTCGGCGCGATCGTGCACCCGGCCACCGCAGGCGGGGCCGAAAACGAGACGCAGGGACCGGAGTCGAACCGATGAAGTTCTTCGCGCCGCGGGAGGGCGACTCCCGCTCCTGGCCGAATTACCTCTTCGGCGGGCGGATGCGGGTGTCGACGGCCGCGCTGATCCTGGCGTTCTGCGGTCTGTTCTGGGTCAATCAGAACTACCGGCCGGAACCGCCGGCGCCGGCGCCCGACCCGGCCCAGCAGGTCGTCCCGCCCGGGTTCGTGCCCGACCCGAACTACACCTGGGTGCCGCGCACCAACGTCGCGCCGCGCGAGCCGGAGTACACGACGCGGACACCGACGACGACCACCACCACGACGACCACTCCGCCGCCGACGACCACGACGGCACCGGAGCCGCCGCCGACGACGACCGCCGAGCCACCGGTGCCGTTCGGCCCGACGACGACCGTCATCGACCCCGACGGCTTCGGCCCGCTGGGCCCGCAGACGTACACCCAGGCACCAGCCGGCACCGCCACCCCGCCCGCCCCGACGCCGCCGCCGGTCGCACCGCTGCCGTAGTGCCGGGGGCCGGCCCCGTCGTCCCGCTACACTGGCGTGCCGTGATGATCACCCTCGACCGTGTGTCAAAGCAGTACAAGTCGTCGGCGCGGCCGGCGCTCGACAACGTGTCGCTGAAGATCGACAAGGGTGAGTTCGTCTTCCTCATCGGCCCGTCGGGCTCGGGCAAATCCACGTTCATCCGGCTGCTGCTCGCCGAGGAACACCCGTCGGCAGGTGACATCAGGGTGTCGAAGTTCCACGTGAACAAGCTGTCCGGGCGGCACATCCCGGGCCTGCGGCAGGTGATCGGGTGCGTGTTCCAGGACTTCCGGCTGCTGCAGCAGAAAACCGTGTTCGAGAACGTCGCCTTCGCCCTCGAGGTGATCGGCAAGCGCGCGGACACCATCAACCGCGTGGTCCCCGAGGTGCTGGAGATGGTCGGGCTGTCGGGCAAGGCGAACCGGCTGCCCGCCGAGCTGTCCGGCGGTGAGCAGCAGCGGGTCGCGATCGCGCGGGCGTTCGTGAACCGGCCCCTTGTCCTGCTCGCCGACGAACCCACCGGCAACCTGGACCCGGACACCAGCAAGGACATCATGGACCTGCTCGAGCGCATCAACCGCACGGGCACGACGGTGGTGATGGCCACCCACGACCACCACATCGTCGACTCGATGCGCCAACGCGTCGTCGAACTCGAACTCGGCCGCCTGATTCGCGACGAACAGCGCGGCGTCTACGGAATGGATCGCTAAGTGCGCTTCGGCTTTCTCGTCAACGAAGTCCTGACCGGGCTTCGCCGCAACGTCACCATGACGGTCGCGATGATCCTCACCACCGCGATCTCCATCGGTCTGTTCGGCGGCGGCATGCTCATCGTCCGGCTCGCCGACCAGTCCCGCGCCATCTACCTGGACCGGGTGGAGAGCCAGGTCTTCCTCACCAACGACGTGTCGGCCAACGACCCGACGTGTGACGCGGATCCGTGCAAGGCGCTGCGCCAGACCATCGAGGACCGCGACGACGTCCGCTCGGTGCGGTTCCTCAATCAGGACGAGGCCTACGACGACGCGATCCGCAAGTTCCCGCAGTACAAGGACGTCGCGGGCCGGGACGCGTTCCCGGCGTCGTTCGTGGTCAAGCTCAACGATCCCGAGCAGCACCAGAACTTCGACGACGCGATGCGGGGTCAGCCCGGTGTGCTCAACGTGCTCAACCAGAAGGACCTGATAGACCGGCTGTTCGCGGTCCTCGACGGCATCAGCAACGCCGCGTTCGCAGTGGCGTTGGTGCAGGCGATCGGTGCGGTGCTGCTGATCGCGAACATGGTCCAAGTCGCCGCCTACACCAGACGCACCGAGATCGGGATCATGCGTCTGGTCGGGGCGACGCGCTGGTACACCCAGCTACCGTTCCTGGTGGAGGCGATGCTCGCCGCGCTCATCGGTGTCATCATCGCGATCGTCGGCCTGATCCTGGTGCGCGCGATGTTCCTGGAGAACGCGCTCGACCAGTTCTACCAAGCCAACCTGATCGCCAAGGTCGACTACGCCGACATCCTGTACTACAGCGCGCCGTGGATGCTGTTCCTCGGTCTGGCGATGTCGGGGGTCACGGCATACGTCACGTTGCGGCTCTACGTGCGGCGATAACCGATGGCCAAGAAAGCCAAGTCGGCCAAGGACAGCAACAACCAGGTGGTGGCGACCAATCGCAAGGCGCGGCACAACTATTCGATCCTGGAGACCTACGAGGCCGGGGTCGCGTTGATGGGCACGGAGGTCAAGAGCCTGCGCGACGGCCAGGCCTCGCTGGCCGACGCGTTCGCCACCGTCGACGACGGGGAGATCTGGCTGCGCAACCTGCACATCCCGGAGTATCACCACGGGTCCTGGACCAACCACGCGCCGCGGCGCAACCGCAAACTGCTTCTGCACCGCAAGCAGATCGACAACCTGGTCGGCAAGATCCGCGACGGCAATCTCACCCTGGTCCCGCTGTCGCTGTACTTCACCGGCGGCAGGGTCAAGGTCGAGCTGGCCCTGGCCCGCGGTAAGCAGGCTCACGACAAACGCCAGGACATGGCTCGGCGCGACGCCCAGCGGGAGGTCACGCGGGAGCTGGGGCGCCGCGTCAAGGGCATGACCTCCTGACCGGCGTTCTCACCGCGCTGCTCGCCGCGTTGGGTTACGGCGTCAGCGACTTCGTCGGGGGTATCGCGTCGCGCCGGGTGGCCGCGCTGCGGGTGGTGCTGGTGTCCTATCCGGTCGCCCTCGTACTGCTGGCGCTCGTCGCGATCCCGATCGGCGGTCAGCTCAGCGGCGCGGCGGTGTGGTGGGGGCTGTCGGCCGGGCTCGTTCAGGCCTTCGGTGTGTGGTGGTTCTACGCGGCGCTGGGCGCGGGTCCGATCTCGGTGGTGTCGCCGTTGACGGCGGTGCTGGTGGCCGCGATCCCGCTGTCGGTGGGTGTCGCGCTCGGCGAGCGCCCCGGACTGGTCGCCGGCACCGGGGTGGCCCTCGCGCTCGTCGCGGTGGTGCTGGTGAGTCGCGAGGCCACCGACGAAGACGAGCGGCCGCACCGGTTCACCGTGAAGGTGGCGTGGCTGACGGTGGGCTCCGGTGTGGCGTTCGGCATGAACTTCGTGGTGCTCGACCAGGTTCCCGTCGAAGCGAAGTTGTGGCCGTTGGTGTTCGGACGCATGGCCGCGATCGCGATCGTGGTCGTGGCCGCCGTCGTGACGGCCAATCTCGTGCTCGAGCGCGGGGTGCCGCTGCGGCTGGCGGTGCTGGCCGGCCTGTTGGACACGGTGGCCAACGTCGCGACGTTGCTGGCTCTGCAATCGTCGATGTTGTCGCTGGCAGGCGTGCTGATCGCGCTGTATCCCGCTGCGACGGTCCTGCTGGCGATTGTGTTGCTCCGTGAGCGGGTAACTCGCTGGCAGACGATCGGAATGGTATTGGCTCTGGCATCCGTCGGAATGATCGCGGCCGGTTAGCTACCTTCAACCTCGGCAAGCCGACCGGTTTGTACCGGCCACGCGGAGGGAGGCGGGTGGCACCTCACGTCCGACGACCGCGGCTCGTTCTCACCGCCGCCGTCTCAGTGGTCGCCGTGCTCAACGCGGTGGCTCTGTTCGGCGACGAGGTGGCCAGGCGTGGCGAGGCCGTCCTTCAAGTGTCGACAGGAATCGGCGCGGCGGTCTGCGGTCTGGTCGTCGCGCGTCGGGTCACCGGCCCGGCGCGCTGGTGGCGACTGCTGTA
The DNA here is from genome assembly GCF_001545925.1 of Mycobacterium sp. NAZ190054. Lineage (GTDB taxonomy): Bacteria > Actinomycetota > Actinomycetes > Mycobacteriales > Mycobacteriaceae > Mycobacterium. Next base: position 19,965 of record NZ_LMVQ01000551.1, read on the forward strand.
TGTCGGGGCGCTGCTGACGTGGGTGGTCGGCCAGGTGCTGTGGACCGCCGGCGGCCTGCAGGCCGCCCCGCTCGTGGGCCGGGTCTCCTATCTGTTGATGCCGACGCTGGCGCTCGCGTCGCTGGCGCTGCTGCTGCGTTCCAGTGGCCGTCTGACCCGGCACCGGGAGGTTTCGCCGCGGCAGCAACCGGTGATCACCAACGTCCTGGACGGGATCGTGGCGGGCCTGTCCTTCCTGGTACTGGCGGCGCTGGGTGGCTTCGGCACCACCTCGATGGAGCCGACGTCCGGATCGCAGGTTCCGACGTTCGGTGTCGTCTTCGCGGTGGCGGAACTGGTCGTGGTCGCCGCGGTCGTCGTGATCACGATGGTCTACGAACCGGCCCGGCCGCACCGGACCGCTTTCCTGCTGCTGGCCGCAGGGCTGCTGATGATGGCGTCCTCCGACCGGCTCGTGGCCTACTTCCGGGTCGTCGGGGTTCCCGCCGGCGAGCTCTGGGTCGGTATCGGACTGATCGTGGGCCCGGTGCTGATCGGGTTCGCGATGCTCGAGCATCAGCCGAAGCCGGGGCAGGACCGCAGTCGTGATCTCGACTGGGCTCAGCTGATCCTGCCGTATCTCGGGTTCGTCGGGGTCACGATCCTGTTGGCCTACCATTTCTGGCTCGGCCGGCAGGTCACCCCGCCGATATCGGCGATGATCATCACGATCGTGCTGCTCATCGCGGTCCGGCAGGTGCTGGCGACCCGGGCGCAGAACCTGTTGACCCGGCGGCTGTACTGGGCGCAGCGCGGGCTGGCGCATCAGGTCCACCACGACGCGCTGACCGGATTACCGAACCGGATCCTGTTCGCGCAGCGACTTGACGAGGCGATGACGCACGGCCGGTTCGTGCTGATCTTCGTCGACATCGACGACTTCAAAGAGGTGAACGACCGGTTCGGTCACGCGGCAGGCGACGAGCTGTTGTGCGCGGTGGGAGAGCGGTTGAAGCGGTGCGTGTCCGACGGCGACACCCTGGCGCGCATCGGGGGCGACGAGTTCGCGATCCTGATCCTCGGCGAGGTGGAGCAACTGGAGGTGGTGGCCGAGCGGCTGCGCATCGCGCTGCGTGACCCGTTCCCGGTGCATGGCTCGTCGGTGCGGGTCAGGGCGAGCATGGGATTGGTGCGGCCCGAGAGCGACGGTGTCCCGCAGACCTCCGATGACCTGCTGCGGCAGGCCGATATCTCGATGTACGCGGGCAAACGGATGGGCAAGGACACCGCGGTGGTCTACCAGCCGTCGTCGGGTGTGACGGTCGACTTCCCCACCATGCTGCGCAACGCCGAGGGTGGCGTCCCACCCGGTTTCCGGCTCGTCTACCAGCCGGTGGTGCGGTTGCCGCAGGGCACGCCGGTGGCGCTGGAGGCGCTGGCCAGGTGGACGGCACCGAACGGCATCGACATCTCCCCGGAGACGTTCGTGGTGGTGGCCGAAGCGAACGGGCTCGGTGCCCGTCTGGACGCGCTGGTGCTGGATCTGGCGTGCCGGGAAGTCCGCGGGATGGGGCTGGACCTGGACATCCACGTGAACATCGGCGCGGCCCGGCTGGGCAACCCCGGTTTTGAGCAGCAGGTGCGTGAAGTGTTGACGCGGTACCGGATTCCGCATGACCGGTTGGTGTTGGAGATCACCGAGACGGAGCCGATCGTCGACCTGGACCGGGCCGCCGCACAGATCGGCCGGCTGAGCGAACTCGGCGTCAAGGTGGCGCTGGACGACTTCGGTGCGGGCTTCAACTCGCTGACGTATCTGCACTGCCTGCCGGTCCACATCGTGAAGCTGGACCGCAGCCTGCTCTCCGGTGGCGAACCGGCACGCAATCTGGCGTTGTACCGATCGGTCTTCAGGCTCTGCGACGACCTGGGACTGGAGGTGATCGCCGAGGGGATCGAGTCGGCAGCCCAGTCCGACCTGGTGTACCGGGCCGGCGGCACGCTGGCCCAGGGGCACCTGTTCAGCCGGCCGATGGGGATGCCCGATCTGGTGGAGACGTTCGCCGACGGCTATGACCGGGAGTTCTCGCCCATCGCGCTACGGGACCTGACCCAGGCGGATTAAATGACCACTCGCCGGTGTTGCAAACGCCGGTAGTATGGAGTGTCCGCCGAAGGTCGGCGGGTGTGCGAGGGGCTGAACGGTTTCGACTTCGCGCATCGAATCAAGGGAAGCGTGCCGGTGCAGGCAACCGACCACCGTAAGCGTCGTTGTAACCAATTAAGCGCCGATTCCAATCAGCGCGACTACGCTCTCGCTGCCTAAGCGAAGCTAGTCCGTCAGACCGGGAAAGCCCTCGACCCGGACCCTGGCGTCATCTAGAGGGATCAACTGAAGAGTCCGGTCGCGGGACTCTTCAGGACACCAAACAGCGACTGGGATCGTCATCCTGACTTGTTCGCGTGATCAGGAGATCCGAGTAGAGACATAGCGAACTGCGCACGGAGAAGCCTTGAGGGAATGCCGTAGGACCCGGGTTCGATTCCCGGCAGCTCCACAAATGAATAGCAGGCCAGGCCCCCAGAAATGGGGGCCTGATCTGTCCGTGGGATTTCCGCTACGTCGCCGCCGGTTCGGCCAGGCGCACCATCCGCGTCGTGGAACTCTCGTCCAGTTCCACCACGTCCGAGCGTGACCGCAGGAAATCGCTGAACGACCGGTATCCCAGGGACTTTTCGCTGAACGACGGATCCATCCGCTTCATCTGCGCCTTCACCGCCGAGTTGTGCAGCCACTCGACATCGTCCTTCTCCAGTCCGATCCGAAGCGCACGCGTGAGCAGCCCGGTGGCCGCGGCCTGCGGATCGGGCGCTTCCGGGTCCTCGGACGGACTCGCCTTCCTGGACCGTCGCCGCGGCGCCGGCTTCTCGGCGGCGGCGACGGGCTCGAGCGCGGGTATCCCGGGCAGCGCGTCATAGGTGACGAACTCGTCGCACGCCGCAGCCAGCATGCGGCTCGACGATCCGGCCACTCCGATCCCGACCACGTAGCGGCCCAGGCGCTTGCATCGCTGAGCCAGCGGGATGTAGTCCGAGTCGCCGGCCACGATGACGACATGCGTCAGGTCCGGCAGCCGGAACATATCCTCGACCGCGTCGACGGCCAGTCGGATGTCGGCGCCGTTCTTGCCGTACGCCGCCGCCGGGAACAACTGCACGAGGTCGACCGCGCGCCCCACCAGCTGGCCGCGGTAGCGGGCGTTGATCTCGGCCGACCAGTCGGCGTACGCGCGGGTCAGCACCAGCGTGCCGAACGACGACGCGAAGTCGATGACGGCGCTGACGTCCACGGTGGCGCGGGCGAGCTTGTCCGGCCCGTCGTCGGAAGGCTTGGCCTTGTCCTTCTGGAACGAGTTGCGGCCGTGCACCTGGTCGTACCGCGAGATCACGATGTTGTCGAAGTCGAGGTACACCGCGACACGGGCGGCACCGGATTCGGTCATGACGCCCAGTCTGACCGACGGCGCGCCGAACCGGTCTCAGTTGCCGGCAGCCAGCTCCAGCTGTTCGGCGGCGAGCCTGCCCGCGGCGAAGTCGGCGGCCTGCAGCACGAGTCCGTCCGAGATGTAGCGGGCGTGCGCGCCGATGTCGTTCCCCTGCGAGCACACGAAGTCGTTCGGCACGCACAGGTCGATGGTCTTGGGCTGATACAACGTGCCGATCGCGACCGGTGGCTGCTTGATCATGTCCATGAACCGCTCCGACGGGGTGCCCAGAAGCGCGACCGCCGCGACGTGCTCGGCGATGTCAGGCGGCATCGGCGCCGGAACCTCGGACGCCGAAACCCCGTCGGGGATCAATTCCGTTGTCACGAAGCCCATCACGGCCGCACCCTGCGAGTAGCCACCGAGCACCAGTTTGGTGTCCGGGCAGTTCATGGCCATCTGCTGCACGTGCGTGCTGGCGTCGGTGATGCCCTGGATCGCGGTGGGGAAGTCAGGGCTCGCCGGGTAGTCGACCGCGTACACCCCGACCGACTTGTTCCCGACCTTGGCCTGGAGGTCCTCCACGAACGCCTGTCCCATCGCGCCGAGACCGGGCGCCTCGGTGGTGCCGCGCGCGAAGACCACCTCGACGTCGGGAACAAGTCGGTCGGGGTGTACGCGGTCGACTACCCGGCGAGCCCTGACTTCCCCACCGCGATCCAGGGCATCACCGACGCCAGCACGCACGTGCAGCAGATGGCCATGAACTG
>NZ_LMVQ01000552.1 GCF_001545925.1 Mycobacterium sp. NAZ190054
GTCACAGACCACGATGCACACATCAGCAGTGCCGCGGTTCTTGATCTCGGTGAGCACTGAGAGCCAGAACTTCGCCCCTTCACCGCCGCCGCCGGCCCACAGCCCGAGGATGTCGCGCTCCCCGGCGCAGGTCACCCCGATCGCGACGTAGACGGGCCGGTTGGTGACCTGGCCGTCGCGGACCTTGACGTGGATTGCGTCGATGAACACCACTGGATACACCGACTCCAACGGCCGGTTGCACCATTCGGTCATCTCCTCGACGACCTTGTCGGTGATTCGGGAGATGGTGTCCTTGGAGACCGTGGCCCCGTAGACGTCGTCGAAATGCGCGGCGACCTCGCCGGTCGTGAGCCCTTTGGCGGTCAGCGACAACACGATCTCATCGATGCCGGCCAGCCGACGCTGACGCTTGCGGACTATCTGCGGATCGAAGCTGCTGTTCGTATCGCGGGGCACCTCGATTTCGACCGGGCCGATCTCGGTGAGCACCGTTTTGGCCCGGGTCCCGTTACGGGAGTTGCCCGACCCGTGCCCGGCGGGGTCGTGCTTGTCGTAGCCCAGGTGCTCGGTCATCTCCGCATCCAGCGCGGTCTCGAGCACGTTCTTGGTCAACTCGTTGAGCAGGCCATTCGGGCCGACCAGCTCAATTCCCTGTTCTTTCGCCTGCGCCAGCAGCTGCTCAGCGAGCTGGCGTTGATCCACATCGGTCGCCATGGAGTCGAGTGTTTCTGACATCGTCAGTCCTTCCCGCCAAGCTCACGCCCGGCGTGTCAGACCAAGACCAGATCCACCGTTATTCAGACAGACCCTAGAGATGTCGTGACTCGGCCGACCTGCCGGGGCCGAGGTGATGAGCTGTCGGACTCGCCCGCTAGTTGGTTAAAGGGTCCGCACGGCTTTGGTGCCAAGTTGCCTGGTCTATATGCCACGTCGACGGATGCGATCAAGGTCCGCTCTGCTCGGGTCCAAGAATCGCGTGTCTCGACAAAATATGGCAAGTTGGTGTCTGTGTGGGGGAACATTGGCGAGTCAGAAGATCGTGCGCTGTATGGCCACGAGGCGGAGTGGGTGCACATTGGTGCGCTCGATATTTCCGTCTCACCGTTGACCGCTTCACAGATTGCGTCGTTCGTTACCAGTGCGCGGGGGAAGCATCTGCTCCTGAATCACAATTTGCATAGTGCGTACCTGCACCAAATAGACGAAGAGTTTCGGCAGCTGTATCGGTATGCTGATATGGTTGTGATTGATGGTACCCCGATTCGCTGGCTAGCTTCATGCTGGTCTCGGAAGCGATTCCCGGCGGAATACCGTGTCTCCTCAACGGATTGGATCGCAGCGCTTCCGGATGCCCGGGCTTCGAAGCGTCTTTTCGTTTTTGGGGCAACTGAATTATCAAATGCGAGGGCTGTCCACAGCCTGCAGCGGCAGCTGAGGAATTGGACCGTTTCTGGCATTAACGGCTATGTCGATGAACGCCGCGCAGTGGATCTGATTAGTGACTTCAACCCAGATCTGGTGATTGTGGGATTAGGTATGCCGCGCCAGGAGGAGTTTCTTATGGGCAACTTGCATGTACTGCCACCCGCCACGTATGCCACCGTCGGGGGCGCGATTGATTACGTGGGCGGCACGACACGGCTTGCGCCGCGCTGGATTGGTCGGACTGGGTTGGAATGGTTGTGGCGCCTTGCGAACGAGCCTCGGCGCCTGGCGTACAGGTACCTGATCGAGCCGTTGCTATTGGTGTCCTGTGTGGCGAAGCGTTATCTCCGGTTGCGTTGACCGCCAATGCGGTTAGTGCCTTGTTGTTGCGCGCAGAAGAATTGTGTCGTCGAAAAGCTGCTGCTCGACGTTGAAAATCGGACGGATACGTGGCTCTTCGGGTTTTAGAGCGCATCGAATTCGTTGGGCGAGGTTGCCGCAGTGCAGGCCGTTGATGGCTTCGGTGGGGCCGTTGGAGGCATGGTCGTCGAAGTAGGCCAGCACGTCGGCGCGGCGACGCCACAGGGTGCGGCCCAGCTGAGCCAGCTCTTCGAGGGCGTCGGGCACGCCGGTGCGCACTGCGGTGATGATCTCGGTCATCATGGCCTTGCCGCAGCGCCGGTCGGGGCGGGGCGTAGGCGGCGATCATGCGTTGGTAGAAGCCCCAGCACAGTTCGACGGCGAGGTGGTTGTCATCGGCGACACGGCTCCCAGCTTGGCTTTTCGGCGAGCATTGAGCAGCGGCAGCCGAGTCCGCAGAATACGGCGGACTCCGTAGAGCGGGTCGCCGGTGCGGCCGCGGTGCCCGCAGGTCTGCTGTTGGATGCATTGGCGGCACAGGTCGAGCTTGACGCCGGCCAGCGCGACGACGTGGAAGGGGTCCATCACCGGGGTGGCCTCGGGCAGCTGGTCGGCGGCAGCGGTCTTGTAACCGGCGAAGCCGTCCATCGCCACCACCTCGACCTGGTCGCGAAACGCCGCGCGCTGCTCGGCCAGCCAAGTCGTCAATGCTGCCGCTGAGCGTCCGGGTACCAGGTCGAGCAGCCGTGCTCCCCCGGTGCCGTCGCGCACGGGGGGTGAGGTCGATGATGACGGTGACGTAGCCGTCTTGCCTGCGGCGGCGGGTGTGTGACCAGCGGTGTTCATCGACACCGATGACGCGTACCCCGTCCAGACGGGTGGCGTCGGGGCCACGATCATCTGGATGGCGTCCATGGCGATGGCGTTGACGGTGTCCCAGGACAAGCCCAGCTCACGGGCGACCCACGGTGGCCCGGTCAATCATCAGCCGTCGGCAGATGTAGCGGGCGCAGCGCCGGGTGGTCGACCAACCGCGGCGGGCCAGGCGATCGGTGTTGTGAACGACCACTTCTCGCTCACACTCGGCCGCGCCGCTGCGGTAGCGCGGGACCCGAACGTGCAACCGCAACGGGTGCCCTACCACGGGCACATCGGTGACACGGCGGATCACGGTGTCGCGGTAGCGGCCCTCGGTACCGCAGTCGGGACACCCGCGCTGGCCGTCGCCGAGCAGGGCGCAGGACACCACCGTGGCCTCGCCGTCGAGATCGGCGTCGGTGATCGTCACCCCCAACTCGACGGTCCGCACGATCGTGTCGGCAACAACAGCGGCAGGCAACGACATCGCGGCTATCCGCCACCTCTACCTGCACTCCATTTCCGGAAGAGCCGGTTACGTCGTCCCTGGCGTCTGTAGTGAAGTCGAGGGTTGAGTCCGTAGACGTGGTGTAGAGACTCGTTGTGTGATGGCCCATGCCGTCAGTGCTGCGGGGGTGGTCATCGAGTCCCACGATGAATGGCGGGTCACCCGTCGCTACCTGTCCGAGGTCTCTATCGCCGAGCTGCGCAAGTCATCGCGGCATTACACGCTGCCGAAGCCATCGCCAAATCGCCTAGCATTCACCGCAACTCATCGACCACACGCGTGCAACTATTCCGATCCGAACTCCACCACCCCACGAGGAATCTCTCCCGATCGGTTAGCTCAGGAAGTAGTGAGATCCATTCTGCATGTGAAGCACACCTCGGGCGTGGAGCTTGAGCAAGAACATGGAGGGATCGGGCCAGCCCCATCCGCCCCGCTGAGCGTGATAGTGCGGGTACTCGACAAGCGTTGCGTGATCGGCGCGGCTGCAGCCGAATGGATCACCGCACCGCCCTTCCTACTCCGGTTTTCGCCTCTTGCCGACCGACTGGGACACTTGCTCGTTGGATCGCATGTCGTCTGAAGGTGGCGAGGAGGCGCCGCCTACGCCCACTCCATCGCTCCGGTCGTGAAGCGACGAATCGGAGGACGAACGTGCGCCGCGCCGGGCGCTATCGGGCCCGTAGTACGTATAGTTATAACTGTACGACGAGTTGCCCCGGGTTGGCACCATCGTGAACACGGCTCCCAGTAGCGGCGCTCCCACGCTTTCAAGGCTACTTACAGCATGCGTGAGTTGATCACGCTTCGTCTGACCAAATCGCGCCATGATCAACACGCCGTCCGCACCGGCCGCCAAAATGGCGGCGTCTGTCACGGCAAGTAAGGGTGTCGAGTCGACAATCACATAATCGAACTTTGTACGTAGTTCGCTGAGAAGTTTACGCGCCGATTGCGAGCCCAGCAGCTCACTCGGATTCGGTGGGATAGCGCCGGATGTCAGCACAGTCAGGCCTGGAAATCGCGTCTTTTGAAGGGCCTCGGCGAGTGAAGCTCCACCACTGAGCACCGTGCTAAATCCGACAGGCCCAACCAAGTCAAGATACTTGGCCAGGCTTGGACGCCTCATGTCTCCGTCGACAAGTACAACGCTATGCTCGGCTTCCGCCAATGCCAGCGCGATATTTATCGCCGTTGTGGACTTCCCTTCACCCGGCATTGAGCTCGTTACCACAATGACGCGGGGGGGATTATCGACGGCGAGGAACTGCAGATTCGTGCGGATTTTACGGAACGCCTCCGCTATCGCTGTATTGTCGGAATCAAACGAAATGGCTGTCTGCTTGCGCCGTTCCTTGTCCAGTGGAATGCTGCCCACCAGACCTGCGCCGGAAATTTCTTCTAGGTTTTCTCGGCTCTTGACCGTGTTGTCGAGTAGTTCGCGGAGAACCGCTAGTCCGACGCCTAGGAGTGCGCCCAATCCGAGACCGATCAGAAGATTACGGGTGGTCTGGGGAACGACTGGCGTGCTGGGGATTGAGGCACGTTGCTCGACGACGACGCGTGCGTCGGGTCTCGCCCCGCCCTCTGGTGTCTCCAGTTCGCGCACCATAGCGACGAACTCGTCGGACAGCGTGTTCGCGATATCACGCGCCCGTACGGGTGAGGGGTCGAGCACACGGACATCGATCAGGACGGTATCCAGTTTGGCGCTTGCGCTGACATTGTCTTGTAACGCTGCTGCGCTCATGTCGAGTCCGAGCTTGTCAATAGTGCGCTGCGCCAGCGTTTCGCCCATAAGGAGTTGCGCATACGAGACAACTCTTTCCTGGGAGTAGCGGTTGCCTTGGTAGATCTCGGATACCGACGAGCCTGCAGTTGTGGAGACGAAGAGCCTCGTTGAAGCCTGGTACAGCGGCGTGGTTAATAGAGACACCGCTGCGGCGCCAAGCACCACTATCACCATCGTGACGCAGACCGTCAGCCAACGAGAGCGCATTACTCTCACAAAGTCTTGGAGATTCAACGACACTCCTTCACTGCTGAAACCTGCGGTTTCATATTCCCCACGATGATGAGTAGAGGCACCAAAGCAAGTTCCAGTGCCTGCACGATGAGGGTGCCCATTAACCTGAGCACTCAGGCACCTTTACGACAGGTGTCAGGTCGTCGACCAGAGGTTGGATGGGGACGCGGGCTTCGCCTGCGGCTGTGGGTTCAGAAAGTCTGAAGCTTAGTTCGCCAGACTGTCCCGGCGGTATAAGGACTTGTACCTCGTAAGTGGGATGCCCGCGTTCCGAACTCTGGGTGAACGGTATCCGCTCGCCGTTGGCGAGCACGCTTACCATTGACGCATTCGTGGTAGCTAGTAGCCGCACCGACGAGACCATCGTGCCGCTCGGAACTTCGAACGGCACGTTGCTCACTAGCCCCTCGGTACCCGCGACATATTCGGGTAGTGGTGCATCTGCCGGCGCTGTGTTCTTTACTCGGACGGTGACGGTAGACATTCTTGTTTGGCCGTCGCATCCGTCTGCCACGTACTCAATACTGCGCTCAAGGTAGTAGTCCATCTTGTTGCCGCCGAGGTTGTTGATCACGACGTTCGCGTAGGGAGCGGGATCATTAGGCACGATGTGCGCCAGCGGTGTTTGCTCGAGTAGCGCCTGCTCTTCGGGCGAGGCACTCCACACTGCTATTCGCCGCTCCCCAACCGCCTTACCCAAGGCGTCCAGCAGTGCACGCGGTGAGTCAACCGGAGCGGTTACCTTTTGGACAACGAGATTCGCGATGTCCTGAAGGTAGTTCTTACGCGCTACTTGGTCCGTGGGGAACCGGATGTAGGCCGTCGACTCTGTCAGTTCGACGACGTTATCTTTTGTTATGACTTCGCCGTCAGGCATCGTCACCGATCCCACAGCAGCCAGGACATAACTCAGCGCGATCGGATCGATGGCGATCACGCCGTCGACGTTCATCCCAGTCTTCTGAGCCCACATCGACTTCCAAATTTGCGCGGCGTTGGGGAAGTGCGGGCTCAGGTTGCTGTTCCGGTAATCCGTCTTTGGGTTGGTGAACCCGTACTGCTGATCGAATTCCGGGCCGAGATCCACAGTCGCGACGGCATCCGTGAGTTCGGTGTTCTTTCCCAAGTCGTCGACCATGGGCGCGCCGTTCTCGAATCGGAGGACTCCGAATCCACCGAGCAACCCGCCGGTGCCTCGCGCTTCAGCATTGGTTTGAAAACCCATGAAGTAAGTGCGCGGGCCGTCCGCACCCATCATCGTGGGCAGGAGCCTCGCCGCCAACGCGGTGTTCTCGAGTAAGCCAGCAAGCTCGGAAGTCTGATCTTGCAACTGCGAACGCGCATCGCGCAATAACGACAGGTAACCCGGATCGGAGATTTCGCTTGCCACCGCATTGAGCCGCGTGGCGTCCTCCGACAGCTTGGCCAATTGTGGCTCTTCGTTACGCAGTGCCTGCACATCGACCCGCCCGCCCGAATACAACTGGTCCGGCGAGATCGAAACGCCGACATCAGTCGACGGCTTCAACACATCGGCCGCCAGGCCCAGTACCACGTCCGAGATCTGCTGCCCCGACTTGAAGGGGTTGCCAACCCACGGAATCACTGATGCGACGTTCCACGGCACCGAATGGGTAGCATTCCGGGCATTTTGCGCGTGCGTTTGTGCTTCGTCGGCGAACCGTGAGGCATCCTCGGTATCGCCTTGCAGCAGTGCATCTCTGGCCTGCTGTGCGCTCGTCCGCGCTTGCTCCAAATTGTCTTTTGCGTCGAAGGCGCTCAGTCCCAACCAAACACCGAACGCTATGACAACGATGAGCAGCACCAGAACGGTCCATACCGCTCCGTGCCGATCCTGCAGCCAGTGTGGCCGACGCTCGTCTTCGTCTGTTGAGGGGTCATCGTCGTCGCGCCCAGGCTGATCGCCGAACGGACGTCGGGAGAACTTATTCACTCAGAAGGATTCCCGTGGTCGGTGGATTCTCGTCACTTGCACTGAACACGCAGATGGGACTGCCAACATGGCAGTCCCATCTGACTAACCGCATGTACGAGAATCAGCAGCCCCGGCTGATCGAACCCTTCACGGAGAAGTAGGGCCCAATCGAGACGGTGATACCGAAGACGCAGGCGTCGAAGTTAAGCTGACCGAGCCAGCCGAACCAGCGCTTGATGAATCCCGGGATCAGCGCCGCGGTGTTGAAGTCGAGGATCGTGGTTTTCGGCGGGGCGTCCGGCCGCGGAGGACCGAACCAGACCCAGCCACCCTGCTGGGCGATGGAAGCGGCTCCCAGCGCGGGCGCAGCCGCGATGTGGGCCAGTTCCGACATCGCCGGCGCCGCCGGGGCGGGCAGTGCGAGATCGGCGTTCGCGGCGACGGCAGGCGTCAACGCAGCTGCAGCAGCAACCGCCGTGGCCGCGGTGGCCACCTGGAACTTGGTGCTTACATTCGACAATTTCGCGGCCACTCTAGCCATGTCCCCCTCATTTCACTCCGGTTGAGTTAGCTGAAAATATGTCAGACTCCGCGGGGCATGTCAACCGGAACGCGCATTGTGGCAACGACACCTTCTCCAGGCCCCAAAACACCTCGCAACCAGCGGTTTTCTCACTATCCGCGCCACCCGCGAAGGGCATTGAATGACAGAGTTTTCGCGATTGTTCAACACTCGTTTCACCACCGCAATATGTTTGCTGACGATGTACTTTCTTGGCTTTTGCTCAGGTTCTCGTGTTAGTGGCGGTAACTCGAAGCGTGGCTAGAAGTGCGCGGTGGTCGCTGTCCGGTACGGAAACGCTGCTGACGGACTCCACATTCGCGTCGCGTGTCAGGACGTGGTCGATTGTGATCAACGGCGGAACATGACGATTGGATGGGAAGGTCGGTGCGAAACCGGCTCCTGCCTGCACGACAGCGTCCCGGAATCCGTTGGAGAGCAAGTCTCGGAACTGTCGCATGTCCGGCGTGCTGTTGAAATCGCCGGCCGCGATGACCGTCCCCGAGTCCACCGCGTCCGCCAGACCTGCAAGTCTGGACCTTGTCGCCACGATGCCGTTTCGCCAGCTGTCGAACGACGCCATCGGCGACGTGACGTGGACACTGGCCACCGCAATTTCGCTTGTCAGGCCGGGAATCTGCGCTTGGGCCGCCACCATGCTGGAACTCCAGTACCGGGTGGGCGACACAGGCGTCAGCGGATATCGACTCCAAATTCCGTTCCCCCCCGCTCCAGAAGCAGGGAACAGAATCGAATACGGAAACATCTCATCTATGCCGGCCTGGTGAAAATTCCGCACTGCTTCAGCCGTCAACTCGGTCACCGTGATGACATCCGCGCTGTTTCGAGCCAGCTCGACGAACGTGCTCGGGTCCGCACGCCCGTAGCGCAAATTGGACGACAGCACTCGCACCTCGACGCCCTCGCCGGTTTCCGGCGCGTTCCCGCCGTAATACCAACGCACTTGAATCCCGAGCGAGGCGGCGACGACCACGACCGCCACGATCGACAGGACCACCCTGCGCGATAGCACCGCCACGGCGAGTCCCACCAACGCTGCAATCACGGTGTACGGCGCCCCGACGGCAAGGACCAGCGCGACGTTGTTCGTCAGCGGCAGAGCGCGAACCACCAGCGTCAGGATTGAAAACCCAAGGGCGGCAATGGTCGCCACTAACGTCGCGCGTCGCTCCCACGACCGCGCGCGGTGCGTTCCGAAAAAGATGAGGCGAGACCTCCCCTATGCCGCCCCCGCGGTATGACCGCAGGCTACCAACACAGCGAATCGCCGCCGGACCCAAGATCACACAGCGCATGCCACCCTTCCCCATTTTTAAGGTTTTGGTAAGGGGTCGCCCGCGCTTCTCGACCGTGCGCCGTTAGCATCAGAAGCTATGACCAGCGTGACGGAATCTTCGGCGACGCCCTCCGGCTTCCACGACATCGACATCCACACCACCGCCGGGAAGCTGGCCGATCTGCGCAAACGCGCAGCAGAGGCCCTGCACCCGGTCGGCGAGGCCGCCGTGGAGAAGGTGCACGCCAAGGGTAAGCTGACCGCCCGGGAGCGGATCCTGGCGCTGCTGGACGAGGGCTCGTTCGTCGAGCTCGACGCGCTGGCCAAGCACCGCAGCAAGAACTTCGGCCTGGAGAAGAACCGGCCCACCGGCGACGGTGTGGTCACCGGCTACGGCACCATCGACGGCCGCGACGTCTGCGTGTTCAGCCAGGACGCCACCGTGTTCGGCGGCAGCCTCGGCGAGGTCTACGGCGAGAAGATCGTCAAGGTCCAGGAGCTGGCCATCAAGACCGGCCGCCCGCTGATCGGCATCAACGACGGCGCCGGCGCCCGCATCCAGGAGGGCGTGGTCTCCCTCGGCCTGTACAGCCGCATCTTCCACAACAACATCAAGGCCTCCGGGGTCATCCCGCAGATCTCGCTGATCATGGGCGCCGCGGCCGGCGGGCACGTCTACTCCCCCGCCCTGACCGACTTCGTCATCATGGTCGACCAGACCAGCCAGATGTTCATCACCGGCCCCGACGTCATCAAGACCGTCACCGGTGAGGACGTCACCATGGAAGAACTCGGCGGCGCCCACACCCACATGGCCAAGTCCGGCACCGTGCACTACGTCGCCTCCGGCGAGCAGGACGCCCTGGACTACGTCCGCGACCTGCTGTCCTACCTGCCGCCCAACAACTACGCCGAGCCGCCGCGCTACCCGGCCCCGGCCGCCGACGCCCCGATCGAGGAAAGCCTCACCGACGAGGACCTCGAACTGGACACGCTGATCCCGGACTCGCCGAACCAGCCCTACGACATGCACGAGGTCATCACCCGCATCCTCGACGACGACGAGTTCCTCGAGGTGCAGGCCGGCTACGCGGGCAACATCGTGGTCGGCTTCGGCCGCGTCGACGGCCGCCCGGTCGGCATCGTGGCCAACCAGCCCACCCAGTTCGCCGGCTGCCTGGACATCAACGCCTCGGAGAAGGCCGCCCGGTTCATCCGGACCTGCGACTGCTTCAACATCCCGATCGTGCTGCTGGTCGACGTCCCGGGCTTCCTGCCCGGTACCGACCAGGAGTACAACGGCATCATCCGCCGCGGCGCCAAGCTGCTCTACGCCTACGGCGAGGCCACCGTCGCCAAGGTCACCGTCATCACCCGCAAGTCCTACGGCGGCGCGTACTGCGTGATGGGGTCCAAGGACATGGGCGCCGACGTCGTCGTCGCCTGGCCGACCGCTCAGATCGCCGTGATGGGCGCCTCCGGCGCGGTGGGCTTCGTCTACCGCCAGCAATTGAAGCAAGCGGCTGCTGACGGCCAAGATGTTGAAGCGCTTCGCTTACAGCTGCAGCAGGAGTACGAGGACACGCTCGTCAACCCGTACATCGCCGCCGAGCGCGGCTACGTCGACGCGGTCATCCCGCCGTCACACACCCGCGGCTACGTCGCCACCGCACTGAAGCTGTTGGAGCGCAAGGTCGTCCAGACCCCACCGAAGAAGCACGGCAACATCCCGCTCTGATCCGCCCTGCCAGACAAGGACTTTGCGCAATGAACCATGACGCCGACATCGTCGAGGTCTCCGACCCGCGGGAGATGACGATCGACGACCCGCCACCACCGGATCCGCACTTCCAGGTCATCAAAGGCGAACCGACCGTCGAGGAACTCGCCGCACTGGTCGCCGTGCTGGCCAGCGCCGGCGGCGGCGCGCCCGCCGACCCCGGCCCACAGGAACTCAACCCCTGGGGCCACCCCGTCGACAAACTGCGCTACGACGTCACCAGCTGGCAGCGCGTCACCCTCCTGGAACGCATGCACATGCGGCGCTAACGAGCGTCCTTCTCCCAATAGACCTGGCAGAGTCAGGCTGTGGTCGACTTTTAGTAACAGCCAGATCGCATCACGAAATCAAGCCGCACCCCGAATTGGCTTCTAATTTAGAGACTTTGGTTCGGACGCGGTACTCGTGTCTACCGCATTCTTAGTTCGCGCCCACTCGCCGCAGTCCAGCGTTTCGATTACATTAGTAGTGGAGTTCCATTCGTACAGTGGGGTACGCCGCATACCGGCGCAATCATGCTGGCGCCGTCTACTGTGTTTCGTCTCGATATCGGCCTTGGGGGTAGTTGGGGGTGTCCACGCAATCAGCTCAGTGGATAAAGGCAGCTCGCGTGCTTCGCCGCAGCGGATTTGGTGCCCGCGGATCTGAGATTGACGCAGCGTTAGCGATCGGTGACACCCCGTCGTACGTTAACGAAATCCTGAGTGCTGACTTCACGAACGATCCGGGCGTCGTCGCAACTCCGATGCCGGATTTCATAGTCGCGGACCGTCCCGAGGAATCTGACAAGCAGGCCAGCCGGCGATACTTCCAGAATCGCGCCGAACAGAAGCGTGAGTTGACGAACTGGTGGATCCGCCGTATGGCCACAGCCGTTAACCCGACCAATGAAAAGCTTACGTTTCTTTGGCACAATCATTTTGCTACCTCTGCTGCGAAGGTCCGGGTAGCCCGCAGCATGGCGAACCAAAATCAGAAGCTGCGCGACCTTTGCCTCGGCGATTTCCGCAGTCTTGCCTACGCAATGCTGACAGATGCGGCGATGATTACCTGGCTCGACGGGCAGCAGAACAAAGCCGGCGCACCGAACGAGAACCTCTCACGGGAGTTCCTTGAGCTGTTTGCCCTTGGCCACGGCAGCGGCTACTCGGAGAGGGACGTCCGAGAGGGCGCACGGGCCCTGACCGGTTGGACTGTGCGGAGATTCGTCGACGTCAAGTTCGTGGCCAAGCGCCACGACGACTCGACCAAGACGGTTCTTGGCACCACTGGCAAGATCGGCGTCGATGAATTCTGTGACGTGGTGGTGGCCGAGCGGAGCTCCGCAAGCTACATCGCAAGCAGATTGTGGCAACAACTAGCCTCCGATACTCCACCGTCCGATGCAACACTTCAGCGCTTAGTAACGGCATATGGACCGGATCGAGACCTTAAGGCGTTGACAACAGCCGTACTAACCGACCCAAGTTTCCAGGAGAGATCCGCCACCGTCGTGACCAGTCCTACGGACTGGCTGATCGGACTGATACGAGCTGTGCGGGCCCCACTCGGCGACGCTGCACAAGTCAATACCGTGGCCAACACGCTAAAGTCACTGGGACAGTTGCCCTTTTACCCTCCCGACGTGAGCGGATGGCCGTCTGGCCAAGCATGGCTGTCAACGTCAGCGGTAAACATCCGGTGGCGAATCGCGGGCAAGGTAGTTGCCGATGGGGACATCAGCCTGGTAGCGGAGGCCCCAAAAGATGACCGCATCGACGCGGCTGGATACTTAATCGGCATCGGCGCGTGGTCCGAACGCAGCGTAAAGGCCTTAAAACCGCTGCGCAACAATCCACCAGCACTTGTCGCCGCCGCTGCAAACACGCCGGAATACTTGACTTCTTAGGAACAACAATGCCTAATTTCAGTAGACGCGGGTTCCTGACTAGCTGCATCGGGGTTGGCGCGGTAGCCGCGGTGGAATCCATGCCGACCGTTACGTGGGCCGACCTGCTACTAGCCGCCAAAGAGCGACCGATTTCAGACGGCACGGGGATACTCGTTCTCGTTACGCTTTACGGTGGAAACGACGGACTCAACACCGTTATCCCCTTTACCGACAACGCTTATCAGGACGCCCGTCCCGATTTGGCCTATGCGGCGGATGAGGTGCTCGCCCTCGACGAGAACTACGGTTTGAACCCCGGCATGACCGGGATGGCCGATATGTTCCAAAGCGGTTCGCTCGCAATCGTTCGCGGCGTCGGCTATCCGGAGCCGGACCGGAGTCATTTTCGCTCAATGGATATCTGGCAGTCAGCTTCTCTAGATAATGCGGAGAACACCGGATGGATTGGCCGCTGGCTGGACTCCACCGGCGAAGATCCGCTCCGCGCCTTGCACTTCGGCCGTGTGGTCCCGGCCCTCACTGTCGGCAGAAGATCCGTTGGTGCACTGTTCAGTCGGGAGTTCAGACCATCTGAAAGCTCGAGTGCGCTCATTGACGCCCTCTCACAACGTCACTCGGACGACAGCCAAGCGATGCGCATGGTATGCGACTCCTACCGCGCTGCCTCGCATGTGAACCAGGGGCTCGAGCCAATGTTCGACGATGACGGACCGGTCCGGGAAGAGACGGATTCAGACAACAACGCGCTCGCTGCTCAGCTTGACAACGTCGTGGCGTGCATCGCTGCTAACCTGCCAACCCAGGTCTACAGTGTGGAATTGGGCGGATTTGACACTCACGCTGACGAGCGCGGCACTCAGCAGGGGCTCCTGACGAAACTGGACAATGCCGTGACTGGATTTATGGAGAAGGTCTCTGGCACAAGGCACGCCCAGGACGTCGTCGTTATGGCCTACTCCGAATTCGGCCGGCGGGTGGCGGCCAACGCTTCCGATGGCACCGACCACGGCACTGCTGGGCCGGTGTTCATTGCAGGCGAACGTGTTCGGGGCGGCTTCTACGGCGATGACCCAAGTTTGACCGACCTCGTCGATGACGACCTCAAAGTCACGACCGATTTTCGTGACGTCTACCATGAGGTTCTTGTTCGCGGACTCGGCGCGGACTCCGAACCTGTCCTTGGCAGGGGTCGGAGAGAGATTGGTTTCCTGAGGGCCTGACCGGTACGAATCCACCACCCTTCCCCATTTTTAAGGTTTTGGTAAGGGGTCGCCCGCGCTTCTCGACCGTGCGCCGTTAGCATCAGAAGCTATGACCAGCGTGACGGAATCTTCGGCGACGCCCTCCGGCTTCCACGACATCGACATCCACACCACCGCCGGGAAGCTGGCCGATCTGCGCAAACGCGCAGCAGAGGCCCTGCACCCGGTCGGCGAGGCCGCCGTGGAGAAGGTGCACGCCAAGGGTAAGCTGACCGCCCGGGAGCGGATCCTGGCGCTGCTGGACGAGGGCTCGTTCGTCGAGCTCGACGCGCTGGCCAAGCACCGCAGCAAGAACTTCGGCCTGGAGAAGAACCGGCCCACCGGCGACGGTGTGGTCACCGGCTACGGCACCATCGACGGCCGCGACGTCTGCGTGTTCAGCCAGGACGCCACCGTGTTCGGCGGCAGCCTCGGCGAGGTCTACGGCGAGAAGATCGTCAAGGTCCAGGAGCTGGCCATCAAGACCGGCCGCCCGCTGATCGGCATCAACGACGGCGCCGGCGCCCGCATCCAGGAGGGCGTGGTCTCCCTCGGCCTGTACAGCCGCATCTTCCACAACAACATCAAGGCCTCCGGGGTCATCCCGCAGATCTCGCTGATCATGGGCGCCGCGGCCGGCGGGCACGTCTACTCCCCCGCCCTGACCGACTTCGTCATCATGGTCGACCAGACCAGCCAGATGTTCATCACCGGCCCCGACGTCATCAAGACCGTCACCGGTGAGGACGTCACCATGGAAGAACTCGGCGGCGCCCACACCCACATGGCCAAGTCCGGCACCGTGCACTACGTCGCCTCCGGCGAGCAGGACGCCCTGGACTACGTCCGCGACCTGCTGTCCTACCTGCCGCCCAACAACTACGCCGAGCCGCCGCGCTACCCGGCCCCGGCCGCCGACGCCCCGATCGAGGAAAGCCTCACCGACGAGGACCTCGAACTGGACACGCTGATCCCGGACTCGCCGAACCAGCCCTACGACATGCACGAGGTCATCACCCGCATCCTCGACGACGACGAGTTCCTCGAGGTGCAGGCCGGCTACGCGGGCAACATCGTGGTCGGCTTCGGCCGCGTCGACGGCCGCCCGGTCGGCATCGTGGCCAACCAGCCCACCCAGTTCGCCGGCTGCCTGGACATCAACGCCTCGGAGAAGGCCGCCCGGTTCATCCGGACCTGCGACTGCTTCAACATCCCGATCGTGCTGCTGGTCGACGTCCCGGGCTTCCTGCCCGGTACCGACCAGGAGTACAACGGCATCATCCGCCGCGGCGCCAAGCTGCTCTACGCCTACGGCGAGGCCACCGTCGCCAAGGTCACCGTCATCACCCGCAAGTCCTACGGCGGCGCGTACTGCGTGATGGGGTCCAAGGACATGGGCGCCGACGTCGTCGTCGCCTGGCCGACCGCTCAGATCGCCGTGATGGGCGCCTCCGGCGCGGTGGGCTTCGTCTACCGCCAGCAATTGAAGCAAGCGGCTGCTGACGGCCAAGATGTTGAAGCGCTTCGCTTACAGCTGCAGCAGGAGTACGAGGACACGCTCGTCAACCCGTACATCGCCGCCGAGCGCGGCTACGTCGACGCGGTCATCCCGCCGTCACACACCCGCGGCTACGTCGCCACCGCACTGAAGCTGTTGGAGCGCAAGGTCGTCCAGACCCCACCGAAGAAGCACGGCAACATCCCGCTCTGATCCGCCCTGCCAGACAAGGACTTTGCGCAATGAACCATGACGCCGACATCGTCGAGGTCTCCGACCCGCGGGAGATGACGATCGACGACCCGCCACCACCGGATCCGCACTTCCAGGTCATCAAAGGCGAACCGACCGTCGAGGAACTCGCCGCACTGGTCGCCGTGCTGGCCAGCGCCGGCGGCGGCGCGCCCGCCGACCCCGGCCCACAGGAACTCAACCCCTGGGGCCACCCCGTCGACAAACTGCGCTACGACGTCACCAGCTGGCAGCGCGTCACCCTCCTGGAACGCATGCACATGCGGCGCTAGGCAGCGTTCGCATTAGACACGAAAACTCCAGGCAGCGGGTTCCCGCTGCCTGGAGTTGTTTTCGCTCGTGTCAGAGGTGGATCAGCAACCCGTGCTGTAGCCGAGCTTGGTGGTCCCGTACGGGCCGATCGACAGCGTGATCCCGAAGATGCACGTCGAGAAGTTGATGCTCTGGGTGAACCAGCTGTAGAGCGGCTTGAACCAGTTCGGGATCAGCGCCAGCGGCGTGAACTCGAAGAATGTGGTCGGGCCGTCCTCACCGGGGCCGGGGCCGTGGAACCACCACCAGCCCTGCTCGGCGAGCGTGCCGGCGCCCAGCGCCGGTGCGGCCATCAAGTTCGAGACCACCGGCGATTGCATGAACTCGGTGAGTGCCGGCGCCGCGGGCGCGGGCATGCTCAGAACGTCGGCCTGAGCGGCGACGGCCGGCGTCAGGACCGCCGCGCCGGCAATGGCGCACGCGGCGGCGCCCACCTGAAACTTGGTACCGACGGCCGAGAATCTTGCAGCAAAAGTCGACATCCCGCTTGCCCCCACATTCCATTGTTCGAAAATTTGATCAAAGAATGGCAGACCCTTCCGCCGGTGTCAAAAGCAGACCGGGACCGGCGTACCAGACCGCTCAGGCTTGACCGAATCATTTCTACCTGCGAAAACAGGAGCTCTACCGCTAACCGAGCACGCCAAACGGGGGATGTGGAGCGAGAACTTCCCCTTCGGAAGCCAAATGTTAATCCGGAGAAACCAACAATTAATCTGATACGGCAGCGAAGCTCTTCGAATACCCGCTCACGGCTGCGGCAAACCCGGAAACCACGGGCGCCCGGCGCGGGCTCTTCGTCGGTCCGGGCACCGATAGCATCGCCACCATGACCAGCGTGATTGACCGATGACGCGCGTCGTGCTCGCGTCGGCGTCGCAGGGCCGGCTCGGTGTGTTGCGCCAGGCCGGCATCGACCCCGAGGTGATCGTCTCCGACGTCGATGAGGATGCCCTGCTCGCCTCACTGGATCCGGACCTGCCGCCGGAAGCGGTGGTCGCCAAGCTCGCCAACGCCAAAGCGCTCAGCGTGGCCGCCCAGCTCCCCGACGAGTTGATGGCCGACTGCGTGGTGATCGGCTGCGACTCGATGCTGTTTTTCGACGGCACCCTGCGCGGCAAACCCGGGTCTCCGGAAGCGGCTCGGGCGCAATGGAAATCGATGGCGGGCTTGGCCGGGCATCTGCTCACCGGACACGCGCTGCTGCGGATCTCCGGCGGCGTGATCACCCACACCGAGGGCGACACCGGCAGCACCAAAGTCCACTTCGGCGAGCCTACTGATACCGACCTCGCCCGCTACCTCGACAGCGGCGAACCGCTGTACGTGGCAGGGGCATTCACCCTCGACGGACTCGGCGGATGGTTCGTCGAGCGCATCGAGGGCGACCCGTCGAACGTGATCGGGATCAGCCTGCCCCTGGTGCACCGGCTGCTCCGCCGCACCGGACTGTCCCTCTCGAATCTCTGGCGGCGCTAGCTTTCGGAACGAGGTGACTAGCAGCCGGTGGAGGGCCGAGCCAGGGAGAAGGTGACCGTCCGCGGCCGCTCACCGATGCGCACAGTGCTGTCGGCCGACGGGGACTGCCCGCACACCACCCAGTTCGTGTAGTTGTAGACGACCTGGTTGAACTGCCGGTCATAGACGTTGAACCGGACGTTCTCCTCGCCCGCGGCCTCGATCACCGCGTCCACCGCGTTCTGCAAGATCTCCCCGCGGACAGCGGGCACCGTCCAGGTTTCACCCTCCTGCGCCGATGCGATCGGTGCGCCGATGCCGACCCCCACCGCGAACACCCCGGCCGTCGCCGCCGCGACCGCCATCGTCCGCCGCTGCCTCTTCAACCCCTTCAGCTTCATGCCGAGAAGCTTAGAGGTGCCTGGGAGTTCAACCCAAAATGTTCGATAACGATTTGCTCACGCTGCCCGCTAGGCGCCGCAGGCCTTACCGCCGGGCCGCTCGACCAACAACGTCACCGACGTCGTCTTCTCCCTCGACAACGCACTTCCCGCCTTCGGCGACTCACCGCACACCACCCAGTCTTCGAGGTTGTACACCGCCTCGTGATTGGGGGCCAGGGTCTTGAACGTCAGCGGCATGTTGTCCACGACGCCTTCGACGTCCTGCTCGGCGCGGAACAGCACCTCGTCCTTGACGTCGGGCATCACCCACATCTCGTTGGGCTCCTTGTACTGGATCTGCGCGTCGTCGGCGTGCGCTGCCGCCGGACCCGCCGCCGCAACGGCTCCCGCAGCGGCGCACATCGCGACCACCGTCGACGCGAATACTCTGATCATTTGCGGCTCCTTATGCCAAATGCCAAACGCCCCACGACAACCGATGGCTTTGCTGACATCAGGCTAAGTCCGCCGCGACGCCCACGCCCGAATCCCAAGCACACCGGCAGCAACCACCCAGGAATCACGCAGCTCCCATAGGGCCGGCAGAGTTGGTCCACCCCGACGTGACGCAAGACACGTCGAGTTGTCGAAACTCACCGACGCGGGAAGATGGCGATGAACGATCTACCGATCTTCATCTACCACGCTGGGGGGATTTCACGTGGTGACAAAGCTCGATCAATGGCGAGACTCCGTCAATCGTCGACGCCGCCGCGCAGAACGAGCAAACATCCGCCTGGACATCCAGGGACTGCGTGCCGTCGCGGTGCTCGCCGTCTTCGCACACCATCTGTGGGGTTTCCCCGGCGGCGGCTTCGTCGGCATCGACGTGTTCTTCGTGATCGCCGGATTCTTCGTCACCGAAAGTTTGCTGCGGGACTCCGCCGACGACGGCACCCCGTCGCTGCGCCGGTACTACCGGGACCGTCTGCGCCGCATCGCGCCGGCCGCCACCGTCGTCCTGATCGCGACCCTCGTCGCCGTCGTCTACGTGCTGCCGCCACCGGCACTGCGCAATACCGGCATCGACGCGCTGTACGCGTTCTTCTTCGCCGCCAACTGGCATTTCGCCGCTACCGGCACCGACGTCCTCACCGCGACCGACACCGCGTCACCACTGCTGCACTACTGGCCGCTGTCGGTCGAGGAGCAGTTCCTCGTCCTCTGGCCGCTGGTGATCGTCGGAATCACCGCGCTCGGCGTGCGCGGCGCGTGGAGCCACGGCCGCCGGCTGGCCCGCGTCGCCGCAGCCACCGGGCTGCTCGTCATCGCGTCCTTCGCCTGGGCGCTCTACACCACGTCCACGTCGCCGACCTGGGCCTACCTCGACACCGCCGCGCGCGCCTGGGAACTCGGCGTCGGAGCCCTGCTGGCCACCGCGGCCGGGCTGTTCGTGCGGCTGCCCGAACTGGTGCGCCCGCTGCTGTCGTGGGCCGGGGTCGCGCTGATCGGCGCGAGCATGGTCGTCCTCGACGGCTCGGCCGGATTCCCCGCACCGTGGGCGCTGCTGCCGGTGACCGGGACCGCGCTCGTCCTCGCCGCCGGCGTCGGCCGCGAACCCGTCTTCCAGGGGTTCCTGCGCAACCGCGCCATCACCTACGTCGGCGACCTGTCCTACGCGCTGTATCTGGTGCACTGGCCGGTGATCGTGCTGCTGGCCGCGATGATGGAGCCGGACGTGTACTTCTACGCCAGCGTGCTGACGCTGGCGTTCGGACTGGCCGTCGCGCTGCACCACTTCGTCGAGAACCCGCTGCGCTACGCCGGACGCACCGCCTGGCGACAGGCCCGCGCGGACATGCGCCACGGCCTCTACCGCGTCGAGGGGCGGACCAAGATCGCCGCCGTCGCGGCGCTGATCCTGATCACCCTCAGCGTCATCAGCTACGCGATGCGCCCGGATGCGCTCGACGGCGCGCCGGCCCCGCAGACCGACCCGACCGGCGTCACGCCGTAGTCGGCAGAAACTGGGCACGCACGCAGCCAAACCCGCCCCCACCTCCCGGTAGGCTCGGAGACGTGCCGCTACCTGCTGACCCCAGCCCCGCCCTGCAGTCCTACGCCCACCCGGAACGGCTCGTCACCGCCGACTGGCTTTCGGGCAACCTCGGCCGGCCCGGTCTGGCCATCGTGGAGTCCGACGAGGACGTGTTGCTCTACGACACCGGCCACATCCCTGGAGCGGTCAAGATCGACTGGCACACCGACCTCAACGACCCGCATGTGCGCGACTACATCACCGGCGAGCAGTTCGCCGACCTGATGAACCGCAAGGGCATCTCGCGCGACGACACCGTCGTGATCTACGGCGACAAGAGCAACTGGTGGGCCGCCTACGCGCTGTGGGTGTTCACGCTGTTCGGCCACCCCGACGTGCGCCTGCTCGACGGCGGCCGCAACCTGTGGATCTCCGACGGCCGCGACACCACCCTCGACGTGCCGACCAAGCAGACCACCGGCTACCCCGTCGTCGAACGCGACGACGCCCCGATCCGCGCGTTCAAGGAGGACGTCCTGGGCGTCCTCGGCAAGCAGCCGCTGATCGACGTCCGCTCCCCGCAGGAGTACACCGGCGAGCGCACCCACATGCCCGACTACCCCGAAGAGGGCGCGCTGCGCGGCGGCCACATCCCGACCGCGGTGTCGATCCCGTGGGCCAAGGCCGCGCAGGACAACGGGAAGTTCCGCAGCCGCGCCGAGCTTGACGAGCTGTACGGCTTCCTGTCCCCCGACGACAAGACCGTGGTGTACTGCCGCATCGGCGAGCGCTCCAGCCACACCTGGTTCGTGCTGACCCATCTGCTCGGCCTGCCCGGCGTGCGCAACTACGACGGCTCGTGGACCGAGTGGGGCAACGCGGTGCGGGTGCCGGTGGCGGTGGGCGAGGAACCGGGCGAGGCACCGTGAGCATGCCGGCCGCGCTGGCCGAGGTGGTCTCCGACTTCAAAGAGGTTGAGGGACAAGACAAATTGGCCCTGCTGCTGGAGTTCGCCGGGGAGCTGCCACCGCTGCCCGCCGAACTCGAAGAGGCCGCGATGGAGCCGGTGCCCGAATGCCAGTCGCCGCTGTTCCTGCACGTCGACGCCGGCGACCGTGACCATGTGCGGCTGTACTTCAGCGCACCCGCCGAGGCGCCGACCACCCGCGGATTCGCCGCGATCCTGGCCACCGGCCTGGACGGGCAACCCGCCCAGGACATCCTCGCCGTGCCCGACGACTTCTACACCGACCTAGGACTGGCCAAGCTGATCAGCCCGCTGCGGCTGCGCGGCATGTCCGCAATGCTGGCCCGGATCAAGAACCGTCTCAAATAGCCGCCTCGAGCGGCACACGGACAGATTCAAACTTCTGGTCGCCGACGTCATCACCACCCCGGTCGCGGAGTCTCTCGGCGAGCAGGCCCGGCGCGCGGTCTCCGCGACGCCGTACGACCTGACCGGCAGCGTCGGCACCGCCAGCGTCGCGGTCGGATCGCTCAACGCCGGCAACATCGTCGACTCGCTGCACTGGCTGACCGCCCAGGCCGACGTCGCGATGTACACCGCCAAACGCGCCGGCGGCGACCGCGTCAGCCACCACACCCCCGGGCGCCCCGCCGACAACGTCGCCCCCCGCGAGGACGCACCCCAGCGACCGTAAGCACCTTCGCAGGGTTACCGGCGGGTAAGGGACCGGCTCGCCGACACTCGAATTGGGGCGCTTAAACTGCCCGCAGTATCGTCTTTAGGAAGCTCTTAAGAACCATGCCATCAGGAGGCGCAGTGGCCAGTCACGCCAGCTCGAAGATCTCCAAGGTGCTTGTCGCCAATCGTGGGGAGATCGCGGTCCGGGTCATCCGTGCAGCACGCGACGCCGGGCTGCAGAGCGTGGCGGTGTACGCCGAGCCCGACGCCGACGCACCGCATGTCCGGCTCGCCGATGAGGCGTTCGCCTTGGGTGGTCAGACCTCGGCGGAGTCCTATCTGGTGTTCGAGAAGCTGCTCGACGCCGCGGAGAAGTCCGGCGCGAACGCGATCCACCCGGGCTACGGGTTCCTGTCCGAGAACGCCGATTTCGCCCAGGCGGTGCTCGATGCCGGGTTGATCTGGATCGGGCCCAGCCCGCAGTCGATCCGCGATCTCGGTGACAAGGTCACCGCCCGTCACATCGCCGCGCGTGCGCAGGCGCCGCTGGTGCCCGGCACCCCGGACCCGGTCAAGGACGCCGACGAGGTGGTCGCGTTCGCCAAGGAGTACGGCGTGCCGGTGGCGATCAAGGCCGCCTTCGGTGGCGGCGGGCGCGGCATGAAGGTGGCCCGCACCATCGAGGAGATCCCCGAGCTCTACGACTCGGCGGTGCGCGAGGCCGTCGCGGCGTTCGGCCGCGGTGAGTGCTTCGTGGAGCGCTACCTGGACAAGCCGCGCCACGTCGAGGCCCAGGTGATCGCCGACACCCACGGCAATGTGGTGGTCGCCGGCACCCGCGACTGCTCGCTGCAGCGCCGCTTCCAGAAGCTCGTCGAGGAGGCCCCGGCGCCGTTTTTGACCGAGGCGCAGCG
This sequence comes from Mycobacterium sp. NAZ190054, assembly GCF_001545925.1. Taxonomy (GTDB): domain Bacteria; phylum Actinomycetota; class Actinomycetes; order Mycobacteriales; family Mycobacteriaceae; genus Mycobacterium. Next base: position 22,388 of record NZ_LMVQ01000552.1, read on the forward strand.
CAAGGAGATCCACGAGTCGGCCAAGCGGATCTGCAAGGAGGCCGGCTACTACGGGGCGGGCACCGTGGAGTACCTGGTCGGCCAGGACGGTCTGATCTCGTTCCTGGAGGTCAACACCCGCCTGCAGGTCGAGCACCCGGTCACCGAGGAGACCTCCGGGATCGATCTGGTGTTGCAGCAGTTCAAGATCGCCAACGGTGAGGCCCTCGACATCACCGAGGACCCGACCCCGCGCGGGCATTCGATCGAGTTCCGGATCAACGGTGAGGACGCCGGCCGCGGGTTCCTGCCCGCCCCCGGCCCGGTCACCAAGTTCGTGCCCCCGACAGGCCCCGGCGTGCGCCTGGACTCCGGGGTGGAGACCGGCTCGGTGATCGGCGGGCAGTTCGACTCGATGCTGGCCAAGCTGATCGTCACCGGCGCCACCCGCGAGGAGGCCCTGGCCCGCTCGCGGCGCGCCCTCGACGAGTTCACCGTCGAAGGCCTGGCCACCGTCATCCCGTTCCACCGCGCCGTGGTCGCCGACCCGGCGTTCATCGGCGACGGCACCAAGTTCGACGTGCACACCCGGTGGATCGAAACCGAGTGGAACAACACCGTCGAGCCCTTCACCGGCGGCGACCCCATCGACGAAGAGGACACCGTTCCCCGCCAGACCGTCGTGGTCGAGGTCGGTGGCCGTCGCCTCGAGGTGTCGCTGCCCGGCGATCTCGCGCTCGGCAACGGCGGCGCCCCGGCGCACGGCGCGATCCGCAAGAAGCCCAAGCCGCGCAAGCGCGGTGGCGGCGGTGGCGCCGCGGCGTCCGGCGACGCCGTGACCGCCCCGATGCAGGGCACCGTGGTCAAGGTCGCCGTCGAGGAAGGCCAGACCGTGGCCGCCGGTGACCTGGTCGTGGTGCTGGAGGCGATGAAGATGGAGAACCCCGTCACCGCCCACAAGGACGGCGTCGTGACCGGGCTGTCCGTCGAGGCCGGTGCCGCGATCACCCAGGGCACCGTGATCGCGGAGCTCAAGAGCGCCGAATAGATCCCACTTCTCGAAAACGGGGCGTCATCAGACGATGACGCCCCGTTTTTGTTTTCTTGGCCAAAGAACCTTCCGCGGATCGCGTTGGGGCTATTGTTTGCCCCAGTGTGGTCCGTCGGATAACTGGACCAACGGTCGGTCGCAGGGCCGAGGGGTGGGAGCGGCCCCGCTGCCGCGGCAGCGGGGCCGAGCCACGTCTGGCAAGCTGTCCGGGTGGAGCCCGTCGAGATCAACGCCGGCACCTGGTACCTGCGGGCGCTGCGCGCCGACGACCGCGTCGACGACCGGCCCGCCCTCGCCGACCTGGGCGAGCACCGCACCGACTACGTCGAATCCCTTGCCGCACAGTGGTCTTCGGAGACGCTCTACTCCTGGGCGGTGTGCGAGCCGACGACGGGCGAGCTGCTGGCCGAGGTGACGCTGGACCCGTCGACCGGCGAGGTCGCCACCCGCGCGCGGCCCGGTCAGGACCGGGCGGCCCAGACCGGTGCGGAGGCGGTACAACGGTTCGCCGCGGCGATGCTCGGTTGACGCGCCGGGCTCAGCGCGCGTCGATGTCGCGTCCGGTGCCCAGATCCGCGCAGTCGACGCCGTCGACCTCGGCGGCCACCAGGACGGACAGCAGGTCGTCGGAGTCGCGGAGCGTGCCGGTGCGGCGACGGGCGATCTGGGCCTGGAAGTACTGGTACAGCTCGCCCAGCGCGGCGAAGGTG